>NZ_CP188816.1:335000-670000 GCF_050058625.1 Pseudodesulfovibrio sp. 7M6
GGCGAGACAGTTTCCTTGCAAAAGCGAAACACTTCCATTAGCGTCCGACCCTATTCGGTCCGCTTTTTTCATCGTCGGCCGGGAACGGTTTCCCGGCGGCCCACCATACACATTCTGAGGAGGAATGATGAAACGTATTGCTCTCTGCCTAGCCGTCATGCTCTGCATGCTGACTGCGGCGGTTGCCAGCGCCCAAGCGGGTGCCCTGGAAGAAATCGTCAAGCGCGGCGAACTGCGCGTCGCCTGTCAGACCCAGTGTCCTCCCTTCAGCTTTATGGACAAGAACGGCGAGCGCACCGGCTCTTCCGTCGAGTTCTGCAAGCTGATGGCCAAGGAAATGGGCGTCAAAATCAAATTTCTGGACTATGACTGGGACGGCCTGATCCCGGCCCTGCTTTCCGGCAAGGCCGACCTGCTGGCCGCCGATATGACCGCCAACCTGCAGCGCGCCCTGAAGGTCTCCTTCACCGATCCGTTCTACTACACCGGCTCCGTTGCCTTGACCAAGGCCGACTCCACGCTGACCTCCTGGGATCAGATCAACCAGAAGGGCGTCAAGGTCGCCGTTCTGCTCGGAGGTACCGGCGAGGCCGACGCCAAGCGTCTCTTCCCCAATGCCGAGATCAAGTCCTACAAGGGCGGCGGCCCCATGGTCATCAACGCCGTCATGGCCGGCAAGGCCGATGTGGCTGTCAACGACAAGACCTCCATCATGGGCTCCCTGGCCGCCTTCCCCCCGCATTCCACCAAGTTCGTGGGCGACATCATGTCCAAGCAGCCCCTGTCCTTTGCCGTTCGTCACGAGGACGAGGACCTGCGCCAGTGGATGAACCTGTTCTTCAACTGGATCCGTTCCGACGGCCGCTACGACGCCAACATCAAGTACTGGGTCGAATCCAAGGCCTGGGAAAAGGATCACTAGACCGTAATGGTGCGCCATGCCCTTTCCGGGGCATGGCGCACTTTGTTTCGGATTCGCTCTCATGCTCGAATATTTCAATTTTCGCATCATCTGGGAATACATGCCCCTCTTTCTCGACGGGCTGTACCAGACCTGCTGGATTTCGCTGGTCGGCATCATCGGCGCGCTGATCATCGGCATGGTGGCCTGCGCCTGCCGCATTTCCGGCATCAAGTCCCTGTCCGCCCCGGCCGTGATCTACATCGAGGCCGTCCGTTCCACGCCGCTGCTGGCCCAGCTCTATTTTCTCTATTTCGGTCTGCCGTCGCTGGGCATCGAGGTCAATGAACTGACCACCGGCATCGTGGCCCTTTCCCTCAACTCCGGGGCCTATATGGCCGAGATCCTTCGGGGCGGTTTCAAGGGGATTCCGGGAGGGCAGGTAGAGGCCGCCATGGGCCAGGGGTTCAATGTCTACCAGCGGTTCCTGTTCATTTTGCTGCCGCAGGCGCTGGCCAATACCCTGCCGCCGATGCTCGGCCAGGCCATCGTCCTGGTCAAGGACTCCGCCGTGCTGTCGCTGATTTCCGTCATGGAACTGACCCGCGCGGGCCAGGTGCTCAACTCCGAGCGATTCATGCCCTCCGAGGCCTTTCTGACGGTCGCCGTTCTTTATCTCGTCATTTACTACGTGCTCAAGGGCGTGACCAAGTACTACCAATTGCGCATGATGCGTTTCAGGAGCGCCTAAGCCATGTGGGAATTCTATTTCGAACAGCTCCTGCGCAGTCTGCCCATGTTCTGGAAAGGGCTCGGCATGACCGTGGCCGTGTCCGGCCTGAGCCTGATCGGCGGCACCATCATCGGTGTCGTTACCGGTATTCTGCGTGCCAATCGGCGCACCGTGGCTTCCCGGGTCCTGTCCATCTATGTCGATTTCATGCGCGGGACGCCGTTTCTGGTTCAGATCTTCATCATCTTCTTCATCCTGCCGGAGTTCGGCGTGCAGATGGAGGCGTTTACCGCCGCAGTGGTCAGTCTGACCATCTATGCCGGGTCCTACATCTGCGAGATCGTCTGCGCCGCCATCGAGGCCGTTCCGTCCGGGCAGGAAGAAGCCTGCCGTTCCCTGGGGCACACCCATTGCCAGACCATGTTCCTGGTCATCCTGCCCCAAGCCATGCGCATGGCGCTGCCCGCTCTGGTAGGCCAGTACGTCCTGCTCATCAAGGATTCGTCCATCGTCTCGGTCATCGGGCTTACGGACATCACCCGCGCAGGCTGGCTGACAGTGCAGCGGGTGCCGGAAGGGCTCATGGTCTTCGGCCTTGTCGGGCTGCTTTATTTTGTGGTCTGCTTTCCGCTCATTCATCTCTCCAACTATCTGGAGCGGCGTTTCTCCACCGGAGAGCTGAAGCTTTAGCCCAATAATCCCTGCGGGGGGGCGATAGCCCTTCGCATTCCTCTTTCGCAATAAAAAGGCCGGAGACAGTGTCCCCGGCCTTTATTAAATCAATACTGTTATGGTTACTTTTTGAGGACTGCCGCACCTGCCTTGGCTACGGATTCATCTTCGTCCACGCTGCCGCCGGATACTCCGATCGCGCCGATGATGACGTTCTTTGAGTCAACCAGCAGCACGCCGCCGGCAAAGATCACCAGACCGTTGTTGCTGACCTCGATGCCGTACAGCGGCTGGCCGGGCACGGCAGCGGCACCCAGGGTGCGGGTGGGCATGTTGAAGTAGCGGGCGGTGACGGCCTTCTTGATGGAAATGTCGATGCTGCCGAGGAAGGCGTCTTCCTGGCGGTAGAAGGCCTTGAGGTTGCCGCCTGCGTCCACGATGGCGATGTTCATCGGAACTTTGACTTCCTTGGCCTTTACCAGGGCCGCATCCAGCACCTTGCGGGCCTGGGCCAGGGTGATGTTGCCGGGCAGGGTCTTGACGGGACCGTCGGCAAGAGCGGGAAGGGCGAGCAGCATGATCGCGAGAACGAACAGTCCGGAAAGCATGAGTTTGCGCATGAGTTTCTCCTTGAGTTGGGCAGTAACGTTGTTCGACGGCCATTTTATGCCCGGCCCGCGTCCCATGCGAGGTCGGACGGGAAAAAGGTTCGCCGAATAGGTCGTTACGCCACCTGGAAAAAGCGTGCAACCACCTGGGAGTCTTCTTCGCATTGACACCCCTGCCCACGGGTCTTACACCTCGCGTATGAACCAGTATGCCCCCTCTCTGACACAGGCGCACCAGCAGTTTCTTTCCGACCTTTTTCCCGGCGAGGGATGTCTGCTCTCGCCGGAGGAACGTGCCGCATTCTCGGCGGACTCCAGCCGGTGCCATGCCATGCCCTGGGCAGTGGTCCGGCCGGAAAACCGGGACCAGGTGATCGAGTTGCTGCGCTGGGCCGAGGCCGAACACATGCCGCTCTATCCGCGTGCCAGGGGTACCTGCCAGGTCGGCAATGCCGTCCCCTCGCTGGGAGGCGTGGTCATTTCGTTGTTGCGCATGAACCGTATCCTGGACGTGAACGCCGACGATTTCGCGGGCGTGGTAGAGCCGGGGGTGGTCACCGCCGATTTTCAGGCCGCCTGCGCCGCAAAGCAGGTCTTTTATCCGCCGGACCCGGCCAGTGTGAAGATGTCCACGGTCATAGGCAACGCCTCCACCTGCGCCGGGGGCCTCAGGGCCGTGAAGTACGGCGTCACCCGCGACTGGGTGCTCGGCCTGGAGGCCGTGCTGCCGGGCGGAAAAGTATTGCGCACCGGGGGGCGGATGCACAAGGACGTGGTTGGCCTGGACCTGACCCGCCTGTTTGTCGGTGCCTGCGGCAAGCTGGGGCTGATAACGGAAATGACGGTCAAGCTCATTCCGCTGCCCGAGGCCTCGGCGTCCGTGCTGGTCGGTTTTGCCGATCTCGCCGCCTGCATGGAGGGCGCGCGGGCCGTTTTTCGTGCCGGGCTGCTTCCGGCGGCTTGCGAGTTCATGGACGAGACCGTGCTGAAGGCCGTGCGAAAGATCGACGACGTGCCGTTGCCGGAGACAACCCGGGCAGCCCTGCTTTTCAAGGTGGACGGCACGGCCGGGGGCGTTCGGGCAGAGACAGAACTGTTGTGCGCTGCCCTCAAGCCGCTCTCGCCCGTGGGCATGATGGTCGGGACCGGCGACGAGGAAGAGGCGGTCTGGACCGTGCGGCGGCGTATTTCCCCGGCAACGTTTCAGATCAGGCCCAACAAGGTGGCCGAGGATATCGCGGTGCCTCGCTCCCGCGTGGGCGAGGCGGCGGAGCGGGTCCACGCCATAGGCCGGGAGTTCGGATTGCCCGTGTTGTGCTACGGCCATTTGGGCGACGGCAATCTCCATGTCAGCATCATGCATGATGTTTCTGTGCCGGGCGAGGTGGAAGCGGCGGGAAAGGCCAAGACTGCCGTCTTTCGTCTGGCCATCGAGCTGGGCGGCACCATCTCAGGCGAGCACGGCACCGGCCTGACCAAGGCTGAGTTCGTGGCGGAGCAGCTTTCGGCCGAAACCATCGCCCTCATGGACGGCATCAAACGGAATTTTGATCCCAGCGGCATCATGAATCCGGGAAAGGCGTGGTAGCATGGCGGAAAAACAATGCATCCTCTGCGGCACCTGCATGGCGGTGTGCCCACTGCTGCGCGCCACCGGGCGGGAGGAATTCTCCCCCCGCGCCAAGTCGGACCTGAACCGGCTGCTGGACGAGGGTGGGGCGGACCTTTCCGGCGAATCGGTCGCAAAGCTGGCCGGGTTCTGCCTGGGGTGCCATCGCTGCAAGGATGTCTGTCCCCAGGGCGTGGATGTGCCGGAGATCGTGGCCCGGCTGCGGGCGGCTCATCCCGACTTTCGCCGCTGGCTGTGGAAGACGTGGTTGACCCACGCCAAGAGCCTGTGGCCTGCGGGTTCCGCCGCGGCCAAGGCCGTGCCCGAAGCTCTGGTGCCGGAAAAGTTCGGCACCTCCCTCAAGATGCTGGCCGGAATGTCAGGCGGGCCGGGACTAACGCCGTTCGTGCAGGCCGACAAGTTTCCGGACACTTACCGGGGTGAGCGTGTGTTGCTCTTTGCCGGATGCACGGCCACCTACGTCCGCAAGCGATGGCAGGCCACTGCCCGGCGGATGCTGGACGGCCTGGGCGTGGAAATTCTGCATTCTGATTTTTCCTGCTGCGGCTCCGGGCTTTCCGCCGTGGGCCTGAGCGGTGAGGCCGGGGAACTGGCCGAGCGCAATCTCGCCATCTGGCGCGCTGCCGGAAAGCCCAAAGTTGTTGTCTTCTGCGCCTCCTGCCTGGAGGGGCTGCGAGACTACGCCTGTGCCGACCTGGAAGAGGGTGCCGAGTGGCGCAATTCACTGACACCACTGTCAATCGTTTTACATGATATAGGCTTTGTGTTATCCCCCAACGCGACGTTCGACGTCGGGTACCATCACCCCTGCCACGCGCAGGAGCCGGACCCGGATCTCTCCCTGCTGCGCAGGATGCTCGGTGACCATATCGGTGCGGTCACGGGCAGGCAGTGTTGCGGTTTCGGCGGCGTCATGCGCCTTGCCGCGCCGGAGTTGTCCGCCTTGGTCAACGCCGAGTGCTGGCAGACGCTCGCCGGTGCCGGACTGGTGCTGACCGGCTGTTCCGCCTGCGTGAACCAACTCGCCTCAACGGCCCCGGAGGGCGTGGCAGTAAGGCATTGGCTGGAGATCATCAAATGAGGGTATCGAGATCATGGGACGGATTAGCTTTTGGCGTGTGGGTGGAGAGACCCTGCGTTTGGTTGGAGCGAACGCGGGTGTAATTTTTGTATATTTTTTAATAAATACTTTTTTGGCTTTAGCCGGAACGTTGATCGGGGTCCATGAGCAGGGCTTTACCGCAATTCGGGTCACATCTTTTCTGGTCGGGTTGTTGATGGATTTTGGCGTGTCCATCTCGGTCACGTATTTTATTGTGAGCGCCTGTCGCGGAAAACGTGGTTTTATCCCTCCCCGTCCTGTGCGGGTGTATCGTAATGTTGTCCTGACCATGATCGCGCTGTGTTTTCTTTGTTTACTCGCCGGTCTTCTGGGCGGGCTGCCGCGTTTCCTTGTCAACATATCCTCGCTGCCAAGTGATCCTCAGCAATGGTTGCTGCGGGATACCTTGGAGGCCATTGCCTATTTGCTGGCAATAGGGATTGGTATATTGCCGTTACTGCGCTTCGGTTTCATCTTGCCAGCCATAGTGATGGGTGATGCGGGTGACTATCGCCGCTCCTGGCGACTGACCCGTGGTTGCACGGGGCGGCTGTACCTGACCGTGCTGCTTTTTTGTATTCCTGCCTTTTTGATGGGCGTTGTCTGGATGATAGTATCGCCTGAAACCAGCGATTCCTTGAGCTTTAATCTTGCCGATACGGTAACTACCAGTACGGTCGTTTTCGCCATGTCCTGCTTCCTCTGCGTGCTTTACGCGGCTCTGGCCAGACGTGAGCGTGCAATGCGGGAATTGGAGCAGAAACACCTGGAAGGGGATTTGAACTTGGAACAGGGGGCTGCGCAATAGCAGCGGTATTTTGAACATGATTTACAAAAAGCTACAAGAAGTATCCCAGCGTAGGCAGCGAGACGACACTGTGACCCTTGCTGCGAGCTAGAAATAATCTGCTGCACGCCGAAGCCGTGAGGGCCGGATGGTGGCGGGAGGGCCGTGCTGTGCTGGGTGAGGCCGCCGGGCTGGTGCGGCGGAAGCCATGGGTCTATGGCAGGCTGGTCCTGCTGTATTTGCTGGTACGGGCTGTTTTGCCTCTGTTGCCGTTGGAAGGGCTTCAGGACGTCATTCTGTACTTTACCGCCTGGGTGGGCGGGTTGCTGCCCGAACTGGGGGTACTGGCCGTTATGCTGGCTCTTTGGTGCATGGCGGCCGCCCAGTTGCGTGGGGAGCCGTTGCGTCTGCCTGCGGATTTCCCCATGCGACTTGCACGAGCGCTGCCGTACGGCATCGCCTGTTACTTTCTGCTGGATTTTCTGGCCGGTAGCCTGGGCTGGGTCGTTGTCTGGGCATTGGACCCACCGGGCAAAGTGGCAATAGCGGTGTGGGCGGTTGCCCCGTACCTGGAGGGCGTACCCATCGCATGGCTTTCGGCCCGGTTCGGCTTCGTCATGGTGGGCATCGGCGCGGAAGGGCACATGACCTTACGCGAGTCCCGGGATTTGAGCCGGGGTAGGACTTGGCCGTTGATGTTGACCTTCCTGCTCTGGTGGATCCTTCGCCGCGCCGTTTATGACGTGGCCATATTCCTGTTGCCATCCAAAGCGGCCGACATGTATCTGAACTGGGCCGCTCCGACGCTGCGGGCGGGTGTGACTGTCTGTTTTGCCGTAGCGGCGGCCGTGTGGTACACGCGGCTTCATCCGGGCCATACGGCCGGGAAGTCTGAACCCATGAGGAATTCATCTGATGCATGATATAAGCGCCAGGAGCGTGCTTCGGCAGTCCGTGGCGATGATGTGGCGGCAACGGCTGGCCGTTCTCGGTTTTCTGGTCGTCCAGGCCGTGTTTTACGGTGCCTTCTCCAGTCTGGGGCTGGATGATCCTGAGAGGGTGCGGGACAGCCTGAACGGGGTCGGGAGCATGGCTTTCGGTTCCGGGGCGTTTTTTTTCTCGGTCATGGGCATGGTCATTTACCTGCTGTACAACCACTATGCCGTAACGGCTCTGCGCGGGGAGCCGATGCTGCTTCCCCTCCGTCCGTTGTTCTCGCTTGCGCGGTTCGTGTGGACCTGCATCAAGATAGGACTGGTCACCATGGTGCTGGGCGGCATCATCGCCGTGCCGCCTTCCTTTCTCGCTTTGGGGTTCCCCCAATTGCGGGACAACCCCGTGGCCATTGTCGGCGTGGTTGTGTATGCGTTCGCGGCGCTTTTCTGGCTGCTGTTCGTCACCCTGCGTCTCCAATTGGCCGTGCCCGGCTCGGTGGTGGGCGACGGCATCACCCTGCGCGAGGCGTTGCGGATTTCCCGGGGGCGGAGCTGGCGTATGCTCTGTTCCGTGATCCTGCTTATTCTTGCGGCTGCCGTAGCGGTCGTTGTCTTCTTCCTGCCCCTTGTGTTTATTCCCGGCGTTCCGTCCCTGTTGAGGGCCACGGCGCTGTCCATGCTCAACGGCCTGTTCGGCCTGCTCAGTTCGACCCTGCTGTGCGCATGGTACGTGCGGCTGGCCGATGGGAGAAGGCAGGATGGCGAGGCGTGCGGAGGAGAGGAGGCGCCCTGCAAGGATGACTCGGCCGGGGAAAATCATGAAGAATACTACGCGGCCGGAGCGGACGAGTAGCCGCGGCGTGTCGATTGGGCGACAAACGGTGCACAGCCTTTGCCACCGCGCCGGTTTGTGCTATTCCATGCCCATCGTTCCGAGGAACGATCCAAAATCATGGACCGTATCGACACCGTAGCCGTAACCCGGCAAACCGCTTATCTGCTCCGCAACCGTGGGCGGGCGCTGCTTTGCCCGACAACGTTCCTCGGAGTGGGATTCCTGTTGGCCAACATGGCCCGCTGGCTGTTCCCCGGTGTCTATGTCTTTGATCCCTTCGACATGGCCTGGCTGCTCATCCCGGAGGCGCTCTGGATCGGTCCGGTGCTGGCGCTGCTGCATTACCGTCTGCTTGATCCGGGCCATCCCTTTGCCCGGACCGACGAGCAGCGGTGGCTCAAGTTCGGCAAGGCGGTGGCCTATGCGTATGTACTGGCCATGCTCTATCTTGTGGGGCTGTTCGCCGCCACCCGGGGCATACCCGCCCTGGCCGGGTATCTGTTCGGCCCGGTTATCGCCCGGTTCTATCCGCTGATGGTGGTGGCCGTGGCAGTGCTGTTGCTGTTCGGATACGTGCGGCTGTTTTTCTCCTTCGCCTTTTTGGCCGGGGAAGTTCGGGAGCCGATGGTACGTTCCATCCTGCTCTCAAAGGGAAATGCGCGGAAGATCGTCTCCTGCCTCTTGCTTCCGTCCGTTCCCGTGCTTATTCCTTGGATGGCCCTGGCAGCCTTTGCCGGGGACTGGCTCGACCCGACCGGGGGGGCGTCCCTTCGGCCCGTGGCCGTTTTTGTGCGCACTGCGCTGCAAACCGTTGGCGCCGTATTGCTTTCCGCCGGGCTTTGCGCAACATATGAAGCCCTGATCGCCCTGAAGGGCGACGACGAATATCTCGCTTAGGAGTGACGATGCTCAAATACATCTTCGGTTCCAAAAATGACCGATACCTGAAGAAACTCAAGCCCATCATTGAAAAGATCAACGGTCTGGAACCACAGATGGCCGCTCTGGAAGACGCTGACTTTCCGGTAAAGATCGCCGCATGGCGCGGCCAGGTGGAAACAGGGGAACGGACCCTGGACGACCTGCTGCCCGAGTGCTTCGCCCTGGTGCGCGAGGCGGGCAAGCGCGTTTTCGATCCCCCCATGCGCCACTTCGACGTGCAGCTCATCGGCGGTATCGTGCTCCACCAGGGCAAGATCGCCGAAATGAAGACCGGTGAAGGCAAGACCCTGGTCGCAACCCTGCCCGTGGTGCTCAATGCCCTGTCCGGCAAGGGCGTGCACGTGGTCACGGTCAACGACTACCTGGCCACCCGCGACGCCGAGTGGATGGGCCAGCTCTACACCTTCCTCGGCCTGACCTACGGCATCGTGGTCCACGGTCTGACCGACGAGCAGCGGCAGCAGGCCTATGCCGCGGACATCACCTACGGTACCAACAACGAGTTCGGCTTCGACTACCTGCGCGACAACATGAAGTTCTACAAGGAGCAGCTGGTGCAGCGGCCGCTCAACTACGCCATCGTGGATGAGGTGGACTCCATCCTCATCGATGAGGCACGGACGCCGCTCATCATCTCCGGGCCGGGTGAAAAATCATCCGGTTTGTACCGCCGCATAGACGCCATCATTCCCAAGCTGATCATGTCCACCCCCATCGACCCGGACGACAAGGACACGCTGCCCGACGGCGACTTCGTCCTGGACGAGAAGGCCAAGTCCGCCACCCTGACCGATGCCGGTGTGGAAAAGGTCGAGGCCCTGCTCGGCGTGGACAACCTCTTTGATCCGCAGCACGTCTCGCTTCAGCACCATGTCCTTCAGGCCCTCCGCGCCCACCATTGCTATCAGCTGGACGTGGAATATATCATCAAGGACAATCAGGTGGTGCTGGTCGACGAGTTCACCGGCCGTCTCATGCCGGGCCGCCGCCTGTCCGACGGTCTGCACCAGGCCATCGAGGCCAAGGAGAACGTGAAGGTCGAGGCCGAGAACCAGACCCTGGCCTCCATCACCTTCCAGAACTATTTCCGCATGTACGAGAAGCTGTCGGGCATGACCGGTACGGCCGATACCGAGGCCGTGGAATTCGGCCAGATCTACAATCTGGAAGTCGTGGTAATCCCCACCAACCAGCCCATGATCCGCGAGGACAATCCGGACGCCATCTACAAGACCCAGCAGCAGAAGTACGAGGCCATCGCCGACGATATCGCCGAATGCTACCATCGCGGCCAGCCCGCCCTGGTGGGTACCGTATCCATTGAAAAATCCGAGCACCTTTCCGACCTGCTGAAGCAGCGGAAGATTCCTCATAGCGTGCTCAACGCCAAGCAGCACGAGATGGAAGCGGAGATCGTGGCCGAGGCGGGTCACCAGAAAAAGGTGACCATTGCCACCAACATGGCCGGTCGTGGTACGGATATCAAATTGGGCGAGGGCGTTCGCGAACTCGGCGGCCTGCATATCATAGGCACCGAGCGCCACGAGTCCCGCCGCATCGACAACCAGCTGCGCGGTCGTTCCGGCCGTCAGGGCGATCCGGGTTCCTCCCGCTTCTATCTGGCCCTGGATGACGACCTGATGCGCCTGTTCGGTTCCGACCGCCTCAAGGGCATCATGGACAAGCTGGGCATGGAAGACGGCACGGCCATTGAGAACAAGATGGTCTCAAGCGCCATCGAGAAGTCCCAGACCCGCGTTGAAAATCACCATTTCGAAATCCGCAAGCAGCTGCTGGAATATGACGATGTCATGAACCAGCAGCGCGAGGTCATCTACACCTTGCGCCGAGAGCTGATGAAGGCCGAGTCCGTTGAGGATGTGGCCCGTCGGCACGCCTCCGAGCTGTTGGAGGAAATCCTGAAGCCGGTCCTGGAAGCCAAGTCCGCAGTGGACGAGGAGACCGAGGAGGCCGTGCGCTCCCGTCTGGAAGAGGTCTTCAACTTCGACCGGTTCGAGGATTGGAAAAAGGGCGGCCTGCCCACTCTGGAACAGGCCGAGGCATGGGTGGAGGACATCTTCGCCTACCTGCGCGCCTCCACCAGCGATCATTATCAGGAAATCCTGCGCTACTTCCTGCTCGATTCCCTGGACCGCAACTGGAAGGAGCACCTGCTGAACATGGACTCCCTGCGCGACGGCATCGGCCTGCGCGGGTATGGTCAGAAGGACCCCAAGCAGGAGTACAAGCGCGAAGGTTTCGAGCTCTTTGCCGAGCTGGTCTACACCATCAAGGAGAACGCCATGCGCGCCTTCTCCCACCTGCGCATCGAGGCCGAGGTGAAGGACGAGGAATTCCAGCACGAGGAGACCGAAGACCTCAACTACGAGGGTGCGGACTCCGGCGACCAGAAGCCCAAGCAGGTGGTCAAGGAACCGAAGATCGGACGCAACGATCCCTGCCCCTGTGGCTCCGGCAAGAAATACAAAAAGTGCTGCGGCCGCTAGGCACTGCAATTGCTGACAGTAAAAGCGGCCGATCCGGGAACGGGTCGGCCGCTTTCTTTTTATGCTCCGGCAGCGCGGAAAGGCGATGTTTCCTCCTTGCATAGACACCGTGGCTAGGTATAGTGCGACGCTATGTGGCGTGTAATTCTATCCCTGTTCCTTGTTTTGTCCTGCGTGGTGCCTGCCTGGGCCGATGATCCCCAGTTCAATTCCTCGCCCGGATTTGTCCTCACCCGTCCCAATGACGAAAAGGACGGGCTCCGTGTCGGAACCCAGTTCAGCTACATCGGACAGTCTGACTTTACCAACGGCCTGGGCAGCGTGAGCGTGGCCCGGACCGAGATCAAGGCGGACTATTCCCGGTTCAGCCTGTCACTCGGCAACTCGCATTTTTTTTGGGAGAACAAGGGCGATGTCCGGTTCTCCTCGGGCGAGGGCCGTTCTCCCTGGGATGACCTCTATGATGTGTCGGCGCAGGCGAGGGTGCTCAACAATACCGTGGGCGACCATTGGCACTACTGGCTCAACGGGGAGTTGTCCTCCTCCTTTGAGAGCGAGTTCCCCGGCGCGGTGGGTGCCGGTATCGATGGCGGTGTGGCCTATGAGTTCTGGGACGGGTGGATGCTCGGCTTTTCGGCCAAGACCGTGGCGTTGAGCGCACTCAGCGATGCCTTGTTCGGCGATGTGAAGGCTGGTGTGGTGGTCGCTGTTTCTCAAAAATCCCTGCGCGATACCCTGCGGGCCACCGGGCTGATGCCGGATATCGCCGAGGGCAAGGATTCCATCGGGTTCAGCTTGTATCTGACCGGTGCGGAAAAGACCTATCGCCTCTCGCCGGACAGCCCGGTGCGGCGCAACGGTTTTCTCGGCGTGCGCCGATCCGCGGTGGGCGCGTCGCTGACTTATGCCCTGGACAAGCAGTGGTCCTTTTTCATCGGGCCGGAATACAACTACGGCCGCCAGTATATTCTCTATGACTCTTCCGGCCGCCAGTCCTCATCCCACAAGTTGAGCGATGCCTGGGGCGGAAGAATGGGATTACACTTCACCTTTTGACGGAGGCGGGCCTGATCCTGCCTCGCCCGCAGGGCGTGTGGACGGGCCATATCCTCGCACGACAACGCGGCTTCGGCGGCTGAATTTATTCCTCGCCGCCTATGCGCAGTTGCTGTCCTTCCTGGGATAAAACCCGTACCCGGCGGTCCGGCCGGGCGTATTTCGTCATGTCCCGGCCTACCATGTAGGTGAAGTGCAGGGTGTCGTCCCCGGCAAAGGGCATGTGGTAGATGATGACCTCTCGCGGGCGGAAGACGGTGTCGATGATGGCCTGGCCCGACGGATGGTGGAAGAAGATCGGATTGACGAAGGCTGCGTCGAGGTCCACGTCCTTCAGCCCCTTTTCAAAATACTCCGGCACATGGTCCGCATCGCCGGTGAAGAGCAGGTTGCATCCGCCGAGGGTGAGCAGGTAGCAGTCGTTGCGCACCGCCTGATACTGCGGTCCCATGTGGCGGGTGCCGATGGCGGTTATCTCTGTCCCGTTGCCGAGGTCGAACCGGGCGGTCTCTCCCGGCGCCAGACTCAGGGGGTGGATGGCGATGCCCTGGGCTTCGGCCTGTGCCGTCAGGTCGGCCATGGCCGGGGAACCGTGCGCCGCGCCGGGCAGGTAGATGCTCTGCACCTTTCGTTTGGCAATGAGCTTTGCAACCAGCCCGGGGGTGAAGTGGTCGGGATGCTCGTGGGTGAAGAGCAGGTGGTCCAGCTTTTCGAAGGGCGCGACACCGAAGCGCATCCGCACCAAATCCGCCTCCGGCACATGGCTGAAGGGGTGTCCGCCTTCGTCGTGGACGCCGTCCACCAGCCAGCCCGTATCTCCGTGCGTTACCAGCACACCCGCGTTGGCCACCAGAGTCACTATCGTCGAATCAGACACATCCTGCTCCTTTTGCGTGGGCAACCTCACACGGTGGTCGCCATGACATCCATTCCGGTTATGTCATTTCAACGGATGTGTCATGTGGTCGGAAAAGGAACACCTCCCGGCCGGGCAGGCTCAGGCGCGAAAGATGAAATAGACCGCGCCCAGCAGACAGAGGGCGGCCCAAAGGTAGTCCAACTTGAGCGGCTGGCCCATGTAAAAGATGCAGAACGGTGCGAATACGGCCAGGGCCAGAACCTCCTGCATGATCTTGAGCTGGGGCAGGGTGAGCGTGGTGTATCCCATCCGGTTGGCCGGGACCTGGATCATGTATTCGAACAGGGCGATGCCCCAGCTGAGCAACGCGGCCACATACCATGGGCGGCTGTGCAGGTCCTTGAGGTGGGCGTACCATGCAAAGGTCATGAACACGTTGGAACAGGTGAGCATGAGCGCTGTGAGCAGGGTTATCTTCATGCGATCTCCCGGATTGCAATGGTGTGTGCCGTGATGGGACGACAGTGCATATGACAGCTTTGCCCGGCCGTCCATAATAAAGACGAATTTAAGGCCATCCTCTTGACTTTACCACGGCGAGTTGCAAAGCAGTGGCGATGTCGATCACTACCGGTAAATTCGATGGGCTTGGTGTATCCTACGAGGACGGGACCAATGCCAAGCTGCTGGCCACCATTGCGCGGGGAGCCGAAGCGCTCACTTCGGGCAAGGGATGGCCGGACGGGGTGGACGACCTGCTGGAATCCCTGGGCCGGATCACGGGCGTGAGCCGGGTCTGGATATTCCAGACTATCCGCCTGACCGACACGCACATCACCCAGAACTATACCTTCGAGTGGGCCGCCGCGCCGCGCTACAAGCAGATCGGGATGCCCATGTTTTCCATGTCCACGAATCCCATCGACCGGCCCGGCTACCGGGACCTCATCGAGAGCCGGAAGCGCGGGGAGTGGCAAAAGGTCCTGACGGAGGACCTGAAACCCGGCTGGCTGCGCGACAGCCAGGTGGTGCAAAAGATCAAGTCCATGCTGACCATCCCGGTGATGGTGGAGGACGAGTGGTGGGGCACCCTGGGGTTCGACGACTGCGAGCGGGCCTATGACTGGTCGGACGTGGAGATATCGTTGCTTCGTGTGGCCGGGTACCTGATTTCCAACGCCGTGTTGCACGACAGGCTTTCGGCCAAGCGCAAACAGCTCGACATCCTGCGGCGGATTACCGACTCCGGGGCGTGGGCCTACGACTTCAAGACCGGGCAGGTCTGGTGCTCGGCCGAACTGATCCACTCCGTGCCCACGGCCACGGACAACTTCCGCCTGCCGCTGCGCAGCGCCCTGCACTGGGTGCATCCCGACGACCGTCACGGACTGCTCGTCTTTGCCCGTGACCATCTTTCAAAGGGCAAGAACGTGTTCCGTCACGATGTCCGTCTGTATATGGATTGCGGAGACATCCGCTGGGTGGAACTCATAGGCACGGTACGCCGTGGCGCTTCGGGCACTCCCGAGCAGTTCGCGGGCATCACCGTGGACATTCGCGCCCGCAAGCTGGAAGAGGAGCGGCTGCGCAGGGAGGCGGTCACCGATTCGCTGACCGGCGTTATGAATCGCCGTATGTTTCTGCGCACGCTGCGCGAGCACATCGACCAGGGACTCGACACGGGCAAGAGCTTTGCGCTGTTGCTGCTGGACATTGACTGGTTCAAGGGCATCAACGATCGGTACGGCCATGTGGCGGGTGACGAGGTCCTGCGCCACTTCGTCCATGTGTGTGACGAAACCCTGTCGCACCAGGGCATCATCGCCCGGCTGGGCGGCGACGAGTTTGCCGTGCTCCTGTCCGGCGTGGTGCTGGAGGAGGCCCGGGCCATAGGCGATCGCCTGCGCCGGGCCGTGCTCAATTCGCCCTGCCGTTTCGAGGGCAAGCGCATCCTGCTGACTGCCAGCGTCGGCATAACCGAACACAAGGGCGGCGTGGCGGACCCGGCCCGCATCATCGAAAGCGCGGACCTGGCCCTCTACGAGGCCAAGCGCGGCGGCCGCAACTGCCTGATGGCCGCTCCCGAGGGGGCCTGCCTGGATCGGAACAGGCGGAGTGGCGAGTAGTCCGGCGGCAGACTGTCTCCGCTGAAGCGCCCCCAATCGCTCGACTTCCACCCCCGCGCATGATACGGATTCGCAAAAATGAAAGGGGCTTTTCGGTTTCTTTCGTTTTTCCCGCCCGGATACCCTGACTGCGTTGGTCAAGGCCATTTCCCACCGGGCGGTTTTTTCCTTTTGAAGACAGGGAGACCGGCAAATGGACAAATATCAGAAGCAAGCCCTCCAGGTGGCCAAGGAAGTGGTCATCAAATTTATTGAGGTGGGCCGTATTTCCCCCGCCAATTTCGGTCAGAATTTCGATGTGATCTACAAGGACATCATCCGCACCATCTCCGGCGAGACGGCTGGGGACGGTTCCCGCGAGGACGAACTGGAGCTGGATGATTCGGGGGCGGAAGACTAGATGGCCAAGCCGCAGTGTGAATCCGCCACCGGAGCCACCACTCACGCCGAGCACGGCAAACGGGTGGAGGCCATGTTCGGCCGTATCGCCGGGTGGTACGATTTCCTCAATCACGCCCTGAGCGGTTGCCAGGATATCTATTGGCGCTACCGTCTGGCCAAGGCCGCGCGGCCCAAGCCGGGCGAGATGATCCTCGACCTTGCCGCCGGAACCATGGACGTTTCGGTGGAGCTGATGCGCCAGTACCCTTCCTGCAAGGTGGCGGCGCTGGACTTCACTCTGCCCATGCTGACCCACGGCAAGCGGCGCAAGCTGAAGAAGGGGCGGGAGAACGTCATTTTCCCGGTACAGGCGGACGGCCGTTGCCTGCCGCTGCCCGACGAATCCATGGGGGCGGCCACCATCGCCTTCGGTATCCGCAACATCCTGCCCCGCGAGGAGGCGTACGCGGAGTTCCTGCGCGTGCTCAAGCCGGGCGCGCGGTTGTGCATCCTGGAGTTCGGCACCGGCAGCCGCCGCGTGTGGAAGGGCCTCTACAATTTTTATCTGGAAAAGCTGCTGCCATTCATCGGCGACCGCATTTCCGGCGATCCCGATGCCTACCGCTACCTGGCCGAGACCATCAAACATTTCCCCGACGAACGCGCCCTGGCCAGGGAGATGCTGGACGCCGGGTTTGAGCGGGTATACGCCGTGCCCATGATGTCGGGCATCGTTTACCTGCACGTAGGCGAAAAGCCCAAACAGTAGCTTTTCGCAAGTAGGTTGGATGCGTTAAACGCGAAGCGAACCAAAGAGTTTTGGAGATTCTCAAGAACCTTTTCCAAAAGGTTCTTGAGCCGCCGGAGGCATTGGCCCCCGGCAGGGCCGCCGGAGGCATTGGCTCCCCGCAGGGCCGCCAGAGGCCATTCCACGGCCGCCGCGTCAAGGCGAAGGCTTTTTGCCAGCAGAGGGCTGGCGAGAGTGGTGCGGATGCTAGGCGACGGGCACAAAACGACCGCAGGCGTAGCAGCGCTACGTCGAGGATCGATTTTGCGCCCGGCAACGACGCAGACGCGCCGCTATCGACAGCCCGACCGCTAGAAGGTAAGAGAGCGGCCGAGCGATACGACGAGCAGGCCGAGGATGATGGCCGCCAGGCCGATGAAGCGAAGAAATTTCGGTTGCTGTTCCGCCAGCTTGACCAGCATAAGCGGCATACGCTCGGCGAACAGGAAGTAGGGAATGCCCTCGAAGATGAAGGCGAGTCCAACCGCCATGATGAGAAGGGGCCAGTCTATGTTCATTCTCCGGTGATAGCCGGGATGCAGACTGGTGTCCACCTGAAGGAACAATACGGAGACGGATCAAAGATATGAGCATGGTAACATTCGAATCACTGAAGCGTGGGGACGATGCGCTGGCCATAGTCGGTTTGGGCTATGTCGGCCTGCCGCTCGCGGTGGCCCTGGGCCGCCATTTTCGGGTCATTGGCGTCGATGTGTCGCAACGGCGCGTGGATGAGCTGAACGAGCGGCGCGACCGTACCGGCGAGGTGGATTTCGCCACCGTGGGAGACGATGTAAACCTGACCTTTTCGGCGGATCTGGCGGACCTGAAAAAGACCCGCGTCATCCTGGTGGCCGTGCCCACCCCCATCGACGAGAATCGCTCGCCCGACCTGCGGCCTGTTATCGGCGCCAGCACCTCGGTCGGCAAATTCCTGACGCCGGGCAGCGTGGTTTGCTACGAATCCACGGTCTACCCCGGCCTGACCGAAGAAATCTGTGTTCCGATTCTGGAGCGCGAGTCCGGCCTCAAGTGCGGCGTGGACTTCACTGTCGGCTACTCGCCCGAGCGCATCAATCCCGGCGACAAGGTGCACCGCCTGGAGACCATCACCAAGGTGGTGGCCGGACAGGACGAGCCTACGGGCGACCTGCTTCAGGCGGTCTACGGCTCCGTGGTCAAGGCCGGAACGCATCGGGCCGCGAACATCCGTACGGCAGAGGCGGCCAAGGTCATCGAGAATACCCAGCGCGATTTGAACATCGCCTTGATGAACGAGCTGGCCATGATCTTCGACCGCATGGGCATCGACACCCTGGACGTGCTGGAGGCCTCGGGCACCAAATGGAATTTCCTGCCGTTCCGCCCCGGTCTGGTGGGCGGCCACTGCATCGGCGTGGACCCGTACTACCTGACCTTCAAGGCCGAGGCCATGGGCTTTCATCCCCAGGTTATTTTGGCCGGGCGGACCATCAACGACGCCATGGGCAAGCACATTGCAGAGACCACAGTGAAGCGGCTGATCCAGAACGACTGCAAGGTAAAGGGCGCGCGGGTCGGCGTGCTCGGCCTGACCTTCAAGGAGAACGTGCCGGACCTGCGCAACACCCGCGTGGTGGACATCCTGGAGGAACTCCTGGACTACGGCGTGGACGTGCTGGTGCACGATGCCATGGCCGATCCCGAGGAGGCGCGGGAGGAACTGGGCGTGGAACTGTGCGCCATGGAAGACATGACCGATCTGGACGCACTGATTCTGGCCGTGGGGCATGACGAGTACAAGTCGCTCACGCCGGAAGCACTTCTGTCCTGGTTCAAGTCCCCGGATACCGCGCTGGTCATCGACGTGAAGGGATTTTTTGATCGGGCCGCGCTGGATGCGGCCGGCATCGCCTGGTGGCGGCTGTAGGAGACGGTATGCTCGTAGTTCTCGCCGCCACGGACAAGGAAATGCATGCCGCCCTCGGCCATGCCGGGGCCCCGGCCCTGGAACAGGGACGGGAAGTGGCCTTTTCGACTGCCGGGCGCGACCTGCTGCTCTGCGTTACCGGAGTGGGGCTGGTCAATGCCTCGCTGCACGCCGGACGTCTGCTGGACAGGCCGGGCGTGGATGGCGTGCTCGTTGTGGGCATAGCCGGAGCCTATAATACGGGCGACTTCCCCCTCGGTTCCGCCTGTTTTGCATGGCGGGAAATCTGGCCCGAATATGGGTTGCTGGACGAGGACGGGGGTGTTGATGCCGAGGGTATCGGCTTTCCGCAGGAGACTCTGGACGGCAAGCCGGTCTGGGATCGGGTGGACCTGAACCCGACCAACGACGCGGAACGCATGGGGTTGCATCTGGGAGAAACATGGGGACGGGCGTCGTCCGTAACTGTTTCCTCGGTGACGGGTACCCCGGAGCGTGCTGGCTGGCTTTCGGCCGCCTACACCGGGGATGTTGAGAACATGGAGGGCTTCGGCCCCGCGCTCGCCGCCGTCCGGCAGGGAGTGCCTTTTCTGGAACTTCGGACCATCTCCAATCTGGTGGGGTCCCGGGCCGCCGACGAATGGGATGTCGGGGGCGCGCTGAAGGGGCTGGGCAATGCTGTCCGCCACCTTTTATCCGGGGCGTAGAAACCTTTACTTCCGACGGGCAAACGGCCATACTGGACTGATATGAACGACTTGCTGCGCTATTTCGAGCGGGAACTCCCCGCGATCAACGGATTTCTCGATGCCGAGACGGATCGGCTCAACGGGCTGGTCCGCGATGTGGCCAAGCACATCATCGGATCGGGCGGAAAGCGCATCCGGCCGGTGCTTACCCTGCTTTTTGCCCGCGCTCTGGGGTACGGCAAGGATGACTACCACGCCATTGCCTGCTCGCTGGAGCTGCTTCATTCCGCCACCCTGCTCCATGACGACTACCTGGACGACGCCGAACTCCGGCGCGGAAAGGTGGCGGCCCATATCCAGTTCGGCCGCACCGAGACCATCCTGGCAGGTGACGCGCTGCTCGCCTTGGCCAACGAGATGGGCGCGCGCTATGGCAATGCCCGGCTTTCCTGGCTGCTGGCCAGGGGCATTATGGACACTGCCGTGGGCGAAATCGAAGAGATAGAATTTTCCCGCAATCCCTCCCTGGACCGCGAAACCTACATGGCCATCATCATCGGCAAGACCGCACGACTCATCGAGTGTGCCTGCCGGTGCGGGGCCGCCCTGGCCGGGGCCACCCCGGAGCAGGAGGACGCGGCCGGAGAATTCGGCCTGAACCTGGGCATCGCCTTCCAGCTGGTGGACGACGCCCTGGACTACGCCTCCCCGACCTCCGAAACCGGCAAGCCGGAAGGGGGCGACCTGCGCGAAGGCAAGGTGACCCTGCCGCTCATTCTCCTCATGGAGGAGGACGGAGCCGGTAGCGGGGAACTGCTTGCCGGGCTGCGGGACAAGAGTCTGACCGAGGAACAGTGCAAGAGCGTGCTGGACCGCGTGCGGGCAGGAAAATATGCGGACAAGACCCGTGCCGAGGCCGCCGTCTTTGTGGAAAAGGCCAAGGCAACATTGACCTCCCTGGGGGAGAGCGAAGCCGTGACCGTGCTGGGGCAGGCCGCGGACTTTGTGCTGACCAGAACCAAGTGATTCAAGGCCGGTTTCCGAGTGGGGAATCGGCTTTTCAGCTGCCATACGTGATTTGAGGAGAAAGACCATGCTGTGTCGTGTCGTCGTCGGCCTGAAGGAAAACGTGCGGGACGTGCTGGGTGAGAAGATCGCCCGCAAGATCCGGAGCGAACTGGGTATGAGCGTGGACGGTGTGCGCATCGTCAATGTCTACACCCTGGAAGGACTGAGCCCCGAGCAGGTAGATCTGGCCATTGAACGGGCCGCCCTGCATGACCCCGTGCTGCACGAGGTTTCGCTTGCGCCGCTGGCCCGTGATTTCGACTGGATCATCGAGGTGGGTTTTCGCCCCGGCGTGACCGACAACGAGGGCCGCACTGCCCGTGAGACCCTGGGCGTTGTCCTGGGGTTGGACAAGAAGGCGCTGGAAGGCGTCAAGGTCTACACCTCCCGCCAGTATCTGGTCACGGCCGACATGGCCGAGGACAGCGCCCTGCGCATCGCCCGCGACCTGCTGGCCAACGAGCTGATCCAGCGCTACGAGTTCAAGTCCGCCGCACAGTGGGCCAAGGACCCCGGTTTCGAGGCCAAGGCCGCCCGGGTGACGGGCAAGGCGTGCGACGAGGTGGCCATCATTCCGCTTTCCACCATGAGCGATGCGGAGATCATGGATTTCTCCCGGGCCAATACCCTGGCCCTGTCGCTGCGCGAGCTGCACATGATCCGGGACTGGTACGCGGAACCGGCCGTGCGCGCCGAGCGTGAGGGCATGGGACTTTCCACCGATCCTACGGACGCCGAGATCGAAGTGCTGGCCCAGACCTGGTCCGAGCACTGCAAACACAAGATTTTTTCCGCCAAGATCGACTACGAAAACAAGGAGACCGGCACCAAGGCGCAGTTCTCCAGCCTGTACAAGACCTTCATCCAGAACTCCACCAAGCAGATTCGAGAGCGCAATGCCGCCACCCGCGAGGGCGGGGACTACTGCCTGTCCGTGTTCAAGGACAACGCGGGTGTCATCAAGTTTTCCGAGACCATCAACGTCTGCGTCAAGATGGAGACGCACAACTCGCCTTCCGCCCTGGACCCCTACGGCGGAGCCCTGACCGGCATCGTGGGCGTCAACCGTGACCCCATGGGCACGGGCATGGGCGCGAACCTGCTGTGCAATACCGATGTGTTTTGCTTCGCCTCCCCGTTCTTCGAGGGCGAACTGCCGCCCCGGCTGCTGCACCCCCGTCGTGTGTTCGAGGGCGTGCGCGAGGGCGTGGAGCATGGCGGCAACAAGTCCGGCATTCCCACGGTCAACGGTTCCATCGTATTCGACGAGCGCTACCTGGGCAAACCGCTGGTTTACTGCGGCACCATCGGCACCATGCCGGTGACCGTGGCGGGACATCCGTCCTATGAGAAAATGGCCGAGGTGGGTGATGCCATCGTTATGTCCGGCGGCCGCATCGGCGCGGACGGCATCCACGGCGCGACATTCTCTTCCGAGGAGTTGCACGAGGGCAGCCCGGCCACGGCCGTGCAGATCGGCGACCCGATCACCCAGCGTAAGATGTACGACTTTCTGATGCGGGCGCGTGATCGCGGCCTGTACCACGCCATCACCGACAACGGAGCGGGCGGTCTGTCCTCCTCTGTTGGCGAAATGGCCGAGGACTGCGGCGGGTTCGAGATGGACCTGTCCAAGGCCCCGCTCAAGTATGACGGCCTCCGCCCCTGGGAAATCCTTATCTCCGAGGCCCAGGAACGTATGACCATGGCCGTGCCCCAGGACAAGCTCCAGGAGTTCATGGACCTTTCCGCCGAGATGGACGTGGAATCCACCGTGCTCGGCACCTACACTGATTCCGGCCGCTATCTGGTAAAGTACGGTGACAAGGTCGTCACCTGCCTGGATATGGATTTCCTGCATCACGGCGTGCCCCAGATGGAGCTGACCGCCGTGTGGGAGCGCCCGGAGATTGCGGACGAGCCGGTACCGGCCGTGAGCGACCAGAGCGCACTGCTCAAGGGGATGCTCGGTCGGTTGAATATCTGCTCCAAGGAATACGTCGTGCGCCAGTACGACCACGAGGTGCAGGGCAAGAGCGCGGTCAAGCCCATGGTGGGCATCAAGGCCGACGGCCCGTCCGATGCGGGTGTCATCCGGCCGGAACTGTCCAGCGACAAAGGCCTGGTGGTTTCCCACGGTATCTGTCCCCAGTTCTCGGACCTGGATACTTACTGGATGATGGCCAATGCCATTGACGAGGGTGTGCGCAACGCCGTGGCAGTTGGCGGCGACGTGGACTGCATGGCCGGTGTGGACAACTTCTGCTGGTGCGACCCGGTCCAGTCCGAGTCCACGCCCGACGGTCACTACAAGCTGGCCCAGCTGGTGCGTGCCAACCAGGCGCTGGCGCATTACTGCCTCGGATTCGGCGTTCCCTGCGTGTCCGGCAAGGACTCCATGAAGAACGACTACAAGGGCGGCGGACGCAAGATTTCCATTCCGCCGACCGTCCTGTTCTCGGTCATCGGCGTGGTGCCGGACGTGAACAAGTGCGTGACCTCTGATTTCAAACAGGCTGGGGACGCCATCTATCTGCTGGGTATTACCCGGCCCGAATTCGGGGGCAGCGAAGTTGCGGCGCAGCTCGGATTCTCGGGCGGACAGGTGCCCCAGGTGGACGTTGTATCCGCCAAGGCGCGGTATAGGGCCGTGTTCCAGGCAACGCAGGCCGGGCTGATCTCCGCCTGTCACGACTGCTCGGACGGCGGGCTGGGCGTGGCTTTGGCCGAGATGTGCATCGGTGGCCGGATGGGCGCGTCGGTGAACCTGGACAGCGTGCCGGTTGTTGGTGAACTGGACGCGACGGGCAAGCTCTATGCCGAATCGGCCAGTCGTCTGCTGGTTTCGGTTCCCGCTGCCAGCAAAGATGCCTTCGAGGCACTCTTCGCCGGGCAGATTCTGGCTTGCATCGGTACGGTCGCAGATGGGGCGACCCTGCTGGTGGAGTCGGATGGGAAAGTTGTCCTGCAAACCTCGGTGGAAGAACTGGCCGAGGCGTTCAAGGCCCCGTTGAACTGGTAACAAGTCAAAATAAGTTGCGTACTTTACCTGATAGAAAAAAGGTTCTATAGCGTATAGTTATTGGAGGGGCGAATCCCAACTGGCGGTAGGGATCGATTCATATGGTTTCGTGTGCTGGGGGTGGTGCATGTTGGAATCTGGCTGGTTGAAGGGCGGTCTGGCCCTGCTTTGTTCACTGGTGCTTGTCGGTGTGGTGATGAAGGGCGTGGGAAAGACCAGCTCCGGGCAATATGTCGGGAGCGAGGCCTGCGCCGAGTGTCACCCGAATGAGTATAGCAACTATAAAAAGTATTCGAAAAAGGCACATTCCGGCAACGCGGTCAAACTCATGTCGGGTGATTTGACCAAGGAAGAGCTGGAAGAGTGTTATCACTGTCATATGACCGGATTCGGCAAGCCGGGCGGTTTCGTCAGCTTTGAGGAAACCCCTGCCATGGCCGATGCCGGTTGCGAGACCTGTCACGGGCCTGGGGCCGATCACGTCGAGTCCGGCGGTGATACCGATCTCATCAAGGCCAAGCTTCAGCTTTCCGACTGCGAGGGATGCCATAATCCTGATCGCGTGGCCGCGTTCGACTTCAAACCGCTGATGTTCGGCGGGGCGCACTAGGAGGCTGCCGTGCAATTCATCCGTCAGTCCCTGGGCATCAAGGTCATTCTGCTTTCCTCTTTGTTGACCATTGCCGCGTTCACCGGCCTGTTCGTCTACAATTCGTATTCCACCTACAACAATACCCTGGAAGACGTGCACAAGGCGTCCGAAGAAGTGGCCGATCTGCTGTACATGGCCATCGAGGACCCCATGAGTGTTGGCGACAACGATGGAACCGCCATCAAATTCAAGCAGGTGGGCGAGCGTTATTCGCATATCGGCGCCTATCTCACCGATTACAAGGGCGAGATAACCTACTCCACGAAATCTGGAGTGGTGCGTAAGAACATCACCAAGGTTCGCAAGGAAGATGGACTGCCCGCCCTGATAGACAGGAGCCACAAGGAACAACTGGCCGAGGGCCGGTTGATGAAGATCGACGGCAAGCTCCAGTTTGCGGAGGTCAAGTCGATCCTCAACTCCAAGTCCTGCTATCACTGCCACGGCCATACCAGGAAGATTCTCGGCTCCATGGTCCTTACCGTGGATGTCAGCGACCAGTTCCAGGCGCTCAAGACCAACCAGATGCGCTCCGCCGCCATCTCGGTCTTTGGTGTCGTGGCCTTGCTGACTGCGCTTATCCTGTTCATGCGCCGCAATGTGGTCAACCGCATCACTTCCATTGCCGTCACTGCCGAGGAAGTAAGCCAGGGCAACCTGAATGCCCGGTTCAATGTGCAGGGGAGCGACGAACTCGGTTCCCTGTCGCGCTACCTGACCGAGATGGTGGACCAGATCAAGGACCAGCTCCAGTACAATAAGAGTGTGCTTGAAGGCATTGTGGTGCCCCTTTTTGTAACCGATGCTGAACAGCGTTTGCAGTTCGTCAATCCTCCACTTCAGGAAATCATGGGCATGTCCGAGGACGCTGTCCGCGGTCGTACAGTGGAGGAACTCTTCGAGTGTGACGAGGGGGATGATACTTGCGACGCTGCGGCTGTCATTGAGAGTGGAATCTCCATTTCAGGCAAGTTCCATTTTCGCCGTCCCGACGGCAAAGTCTCCCCGCTGCACTTCGAAGCTTCGCCCTTGGAGGATGCCGAAGGCCGCGCCGTGGGGGCCATCTGTGTCCTGATCGATCTGACAAGGGAAGAGCAGGACCGCAAGAACATCGAGAAGCAGCGCCAGGATCTGCTGGTGGTGGCCAACGAAGTCACGGAAGTGGCAAACAGCCTCAATGAGGCTTCCGACGTGCTTGCCGAGCAGATGAAGCATCTGGCCCGCGGCGTGGATACCACGGCCGATCAGACAGGCCAGGTTGCCACGGCCATGGAGGAGATGAACGCCACAGTCCTGGAAGTGGCCAAAAACGCGGCCGAAACTTCGGAAGCATCGGGAAAGGCCAATCAGGTTGCCGCCTCGGGGGGAACCGTTGTCGGCAAGACCGTTGCCGAGATCAATTCGGTGGCCGAGATAACGGAACATCTGGCCGACGCTCTGGCCTCGCTCTCCGACCGAGCCGAGAACATCGGGCAGGTCATGGCGGTAATTAACGATATTGCGGACCAGACCAACCTCTTGGCGCTTAACGCGGCCATTGAGGCGGCCCGGGCCGGTGAGGCCGGACGGGGATTTGCCGTTGTGGCCGACGAGGTGCGCAAGCTGGCCGAAAAGACCATGACCGCCACCAAGGAAGTGGAAGAGGCCATCCGGCTTATCCAGCAGTCCACCACCGACGTGGTCAAGGAGATGGATACGGTCAAGGAGCGGGTAATCAACACTTCCGGCATGGCCAAGGAGGCTGGTGGGGTGCTCGACGAGATAGTGGGCCACTCCAACTCC
This sequence comes from Pseudodesulfovibrio sp. 7M6, assembly GCF_050058625.1. Taxonomy (GTDB): domain Bacteria; phylum Desulfobacterota; class Desulfovibrionia; order Desulfovibrionales; family Desulfovibrionaceae; genus Pseudodesulfovibrio; species Pseudodesulfovibrio salinus. The sequence goes on from NZ_CP188816.1 coordinate 360,984, forward strand.
ATAGCGGACATGGTGAGCGGCATTGCCACGGCGGCCGAGCAGCAGTCGTCCACGTCGGACGAGATCAATACCTCGGTCACACATATCAATGAACTCTCGCAGGAGGTCCTGAGCGGCATCCGCGAATCAAACGAGAGTATCGGTGAGGTTTCCAAGCTTGCCCAGGATCTTATGACCCTGGTGGCAAAGTTCAGAAATTAGCCGTGAAAAGAGAGCCAAGTGGGCGGTCCGGGGAGTGATCCGGACCGCCCTTTTTTTATTTTTGAAGTTTTTCCCCAATAAAACTAGCTGGTAAGTATGGGATTTGCGAATATTGAGATTCTAGGATAAAAGAGCAACGCTCTTGAAGAGCTACGTACAATATGGCGGTGATGGAATTCGCTTGACTTTGGGGAGAGTCACGAATAATAATGATTATTATTTTACGGAACGGGGGGATTCAAATGAGTACTGATATGGGATTCCGGCTGTCCAAACAGCGCAAGGTAATCTTGGAGGAGTTACGAAAGGTCAAGACCCATCCCACTGCGGATGAAGTCTATGACATGGTTCGTAAGATCATTCCACGCATCAGCTTGGGAACGGTTTACCGCAATCTGGAATTTCTGTGCGGAAAGGGACTGGTGCTCAAGCTGGGCGCGCCAGGTGCGCAGAAACGATTTGACGGTACGCCTGAGCCGCATCCGCACATCCGTTGCGCCGTCTGCACGGCCGTTGTCGATGTGGACTGCGAAGTGGAGATTCCAGAGCTTCCGAGCGAGTGCACCAGCGGGTACTCCATCCATTCCACCAACGTGGAATTTGTGGGTATCTGCCCCAAGTGTCAGCAGAATCGGCAGTAAGGCCGAATCTGCGTCAACGCAAGCAAGGGGCCGGGCAACCTATTAGGTTGCCCGGCCCTTTTTGTTATTCATTTCTTGGAAGCTACTGTTTGGGGAAGAGCTCCGGCGGCCGGGTCGTGTCACCCGTGGCGTTTGGGAAGTCAGGGTATCTGTAAGCCTTCTTGCCGGTTTCGATGAGGTGGCGGGCCTCCTCCATGAACCGGTTGTAGCGGTGCTTGCATTCGTAGAACCCGTGCCACCATGCGTAGTCCGGGGCCATCATCATGGTGCCCATGCGCGCCCGGCGTCCTTCGTGGTGCCAGAGCTCATAGAACTCCACTTCAAGCGCTTCATCGAAGTACTTGGTCTTGTCCAGCGCCCCCTTCTCGTAGAGTTGGTCCAGCATGGCCTTGGCCGGCTTGAAATACACTTCATTATACTCCAGCACGGCCTTGTCGAAGTCTGCATAGAAGCCTTCGATCCAGGCATTGCCGTGGCACTGGGCGCATACCTGCTGCATCTTGGCGCGTTCCACCTTCCAGTCGGTCTTGGCAGGCAGGGGCTTGAAGTCCTGTGGCCGGACGGTGAGCGGTGCCTGGGTTTCCCAGGAAAGCCGTTCCGTCACATCGTGGGTGGTGGCAACCTTGCCGGAGCCGGACATGTGGCAGGCTGCGCAGGTGGGCGAGCGATAGTCCACGCCGGGTGTCCAGGTGCCGGGGGCCGCATCCCAGTTGTATTGCTGGCCGAAGGCCTTGTAGATGTCGCCGTGCTTTGACTCGAAGTAGATCTCGATTTGCGGATGATCCGGGCCGAGGTGGCACTGGCCGCAGGTTTCGGGCTTGCGCGCTTCCATCACGGAGAAGCGGTGGCGGGTGTGGCAACTGGTGCAGCTGCCCAGGCTGCCGTCCAGGTTGCGCCGACCTACGCCCACATTGGGCCAGGTGGACTGATCGAGCTTGCCGTCTTTGATTTTGAGGATGGTTCCGTGACAGTAAAAGCAACCGGTCTGCCGTTCCGTGGCCGAATTCATGCCCTTGTTCAGCCAGGGGTCAATCTTCCAGATGATTTCCAGGGTATTGGCATGTTTGCTGACAGCATATTGCTTGGCCTCGTCCGGATGGCAGCGTGAACAGTCCTTGGGTGTTACTGCCGAGGCAATCGGGACGAAATATTGTTTTTCGCCCATGGGCAGGTCGCCGCGGGAATAATATTGCTCATGGCCGGTGGCGATGTCCTGGTCCGTGGGCAGGGCCTGGTGACAGTCCAGGCAGGTGATGTTCGCTGCCGCATGTCGGCTCATGGCCCAGTCGGCAAAGATGCCGGGTGTTGCCTGTTGATGGCAGACCACGCAGTCCTTTGCCTGTTCCGGCATCCCGCGTTCGATGCGGAATTCCCGTTGTTTCGGGAAATTGTCCGCCGCAGGGGCGGGGGCCGCGGCCAGAGCGAGCAGGATCGCCGCCGCTACCGTCACAATGATGTTCGTCCTCATGCAGCACCTCCCGTGTGATCAGACGATTACAGGCCCGTAGCCCGGTAGGGCGCGGACAATTGTTTATATTTGTAGAATGTCACATCGACGTGGACCAGGTTGGAGTGGCAGTCCGTGCAGCGGTACTCGTACCCCGGACGGGGGTAGAGCACCTGACGATGGGCAAGCATGGCACCACGTTTTTTCGGCATGTAGAGGATATTGCGGTGGCACTTCATGCACTGGCTGTTGTCCAGCCCCGCATAGACGCGGTTGCGCATTACGGCCCGGTCGTAGCTTTCGGCTCCGCCGGTAAAGTGGGAAACGACGTCCTTGATGCCGTGCAGCGTCTTTGAATAGAAAAAATCGACGGTATCCTGTGGCGCAGGGAGGTGGCAGTCCATACAGTCGGCCACAATCCCCTGCGCGTTGTTTGCGTGGGTCGATGTCCTCCAGGCCTGATAGGCCGGTCGGATTTCGTGACAGGAGGAGCAGAATTCCGGGGTCGATGTCCTGACCATCGTGTAATAGGTCATGCTGAAAATCGGGAAGGCCAGAAGCACCCCGATGCATATGAGCAGGATGGATTTGACGCCACGTTTCATATTTCCCCCATAATTATTTTTCTTGGCTGCAAGATGAAAAGTGGAGTTTGCAATAACTGTAGCAGCGCAGGAAAAATTATGTAAAGTCGGAGACAAGGAAAATAATGACACCCCTGCTTGACGTGGATAGTCTTTTGTTTAGGTGTGTTATGGTCGACGAGCCACGCTAGTGGATGGATCTGTTTCTCTATATTTGCTGCGATTCTTGAATTCCCTGCTTGACAGAATTCGCCTTCTTAAATAGTGATCATTCTCACATTGTGACTGAGCGATGCAATTTGTAGATTTGACAATTTGCCGACGGATAATAATATTAATGTCACTACTGTCGGTTATACTTTTCGTCGGTATATGCTAAGAAAGTAGCATTGCAGTAGGCAGAATACGAAAAAAAATCAGGAGGACTTCATGTCGCTGAAAGGATCGCAGACTGAAAAGAATCTTTTGTACGCCTTCATTGGCGAATCGCAGGCCCGCAACAAATACACTTACTGGGCCAGTGTAGCCAAAAAGGAAGGGTACGTTCAGATCTCCAAGATCTTCGAGGAGACTGCAGGCCATGAAAAGGAACATGCCAAGCGGTTGTTCAAGTTCATGCCCGGCGGCACGGCGGAGGTCGTCGGTACCTTCCCTGTCGGCGTGATAGGCACCACCCTGGAGAACCTCAAAGCCGCTGCGGAAGGTGAGCACGAGGAGTACACCGAGATGTACCCCGGCTTTGCGAAAATTGCCCGCGAGGAAGGCTTCAACGAGATTGCCGCCGTGATGGAGAACATCGCCGTGGCCGAGCGTTACCATGAAGAACGCTATAAATCCCTTATCGCCAACATCGAGAACGATCGTGTCTTCAAGAAGGACGAAGAGATCGTCTGGCGCTGCCAGAACTGCGGCTACAACCACAAGGGGACGACGGCCCCGGTCAAGTGTCCGGCCTGTGACCACCCCCAGGCGCATTTTGAGATCAAGGACACCAACTGGTAGAAACCACAAGGAGTGAAATCATGGCTACTAAATTAGGCGAAGTTTACAAGTGTGAAATCTGTGGCAACATCGTTATGTCTATCCATGCGGGTGACGGCGACTTGGTTTGTTGCGGAGAGGAAATGAAACTCATGACCGAAAACACCGTCGACGCCGCCAAGGAAAAGCACGTTCCCGTCATCGAGAAGGACGGCGACAAAGTCACCGTCAAGGTCGGCTCCGTTGCGCATCCCATGGAAGAGAAACACTACATCGAGTGGATTGAGCTTCAGATCGGCGAGACCGTTCTGAGCAAGATGCTGAAACCCGGCGACGCCCCCGAGGCAACCTTCTGCATCTGCGGCCTGTCCGGCGAGTTGCAGGCCCGCGAGTACTGCAACCTGCACGGGTTGTGGAAGGCCACTGCCTAGTTTTGGACAAGGTCCCATATTGACCATCAGGGGCGGGCTGGTGCCCGTCCCTTTTTTGATCCCGGAGGGGAACAATGGCGAGACCGGAAGACATGTGGCAGTGCCAGACCGTAAACTGCGGCTACATATACAATCCAGACAAAGGGGACCGGAAGGGGAAGATACCCAAGGGAATCAAATTCGAGGATCTGCCGGATGACTGGAGATGCCCGATATGCGGCGGAACCAAGAAGTGTTTTCGTCCTCTGGTCGGACCAGGCTCCTCCAAGGCGGATTGTGAACTTCCTGTGGAAACCGATCCCTCCAAGTTGACAGACGCGGCAGAGGCTGCGAAAAAGGGAAAAAAGGAGAGTGACCCAATGAAAAAATACGTTTGTGACGTTTGTGGCTATGTGTATGACCCCGAAGTTGGGGATCCCGATAACGATGTTGCTCCCGGCACCGCCTGGGAAGATGTCCCCTCCGACTGGGTTTGCCCCGTGTGCGGCGCGGACAAGGACAATTTTACGCCCGAAGATTAACAAAAACCGGTCGGCCGGACGAGGCGCGATATCATCGCGCCTCCTTTTTTTTTATCGCCGATCCATAAGCGGAGACGAGAATGAGACCCTGTGAAATCAAAGACGGCATTTACTGGATAGGTGCGGTGGATTGGAATCGCCGCAATTTCCACGGCTATTCCCTGGCCCACAAGGGAACCACCTACAACAACTACCTGATCAAGGACGAGAAGATCGCCCTGGTGGACACCGTTGCCGAGGAATTCTGGGGCACTCTGCAGTGCAATATTGCCCAGGCCCTCGAACCCGGCGAGAAAATCGACTACTTCGTCATCAATCATCTGGAACCGGACCATGCCGGTTCCCTCGCCCTGGCCGTGGAAAAATATCAGCCGGAAAAAATTTACGTTTCCCCCATGGGCCAGAAGGCCATGGCCGCGCATTTTCACTACAAGGACTGGCCCGTTGAGGTCGTGCCCACCGGTACGGAAATCTCCCTGGGCAAGCGCACCCTCCAGTTCATTGAGGCGCGTATGCTGCATTGGCCGGATTCCATGCTGACCTACTGCCCCGAGGACAAGATCGTCTTCACCAACGATGCCTTCGGCCAGAACTGGGCCACCAGCGAACGGTTTGCCGACCAGGTTGACCGCCACACCCTGGAGAGCCTCATGGGCGAGTACTATGCCAACATCGTGCTGCCGTACTCTCCCGTGGTTCTGAAGCTGCTGGGCACCATCAAGGATATGGGGCTGGGAATCGACATGGTCTGCCCGGACCACGGTCTGATCTTCCGCGGCGCGGAAGACTGCCAGTGGGCCATGGGGAAGTACCGCGAGTTTGCCGAGCAGAAGCCGAAGAACAAGGCGGTCATCGTGTACGACACCATGTGGCACTCCACCGAGAAGATGGCCGAGGCCGTCGCCTCCGGCCTTGCCGACGAGGGTGTGTCCGTGCGCGTCATGTGCATGAAGAACAACCATCACTCCGATGTCATGACCGAGATACGCGACGCCGCTGCCGTGATCGTGGGTTCGCCCACGCACAACAACGGCATCCTGCCGCTCATGGGCGACATGCTTACCTACATGAAGGGGCTGCGTCCGCAGAACAAGATCGGTTCCGCCATCGGTTCCTTCGGTTGGTCCGGCGAGTGCATCAAGATCCTCACCCAATGGCTTGAGGATTGCGGCATGGAAGTCATCGACGGCATAAAGGTCAAGAACGTGCCTGATCACGATATGCTGGGCAAATGCTACGACCAGGGCAAGGCTATTGCTGCCGCCATCAAGGCCAAGCTTGCCTAAGCTGATTTGAGTTTGCATTACGGGGGCCCGGCTGCACTGCGCAGCCGGGCCTTTTTATTTGCTGCTGGCGTGTGGACTTCGCCACATGGAAAGCCTGGGGCATAGACAAATAAAATGCAGTTGGCAGCTCGGAACCTTTAGTCTCCCCGGAAGGCAGGATTGCCCACAAAAAAAGCGGACCGAGGTCCGCTTTCATCGCTGGCTGAAAAAATACTGGTTATTCCCAGGTGTTTCCCTTGAGCTTGAAAATCCGGATTCGGCGGTTGATCAGAGAAGGAACAAACTCCGCCGTGCGGCAGCCCTCGGGTGAGGTCGCAATGCTTTTGTAGATGATTTCCTTGTACCGCAGGACGGCGGTGTAGGAGCCGGTGGTGCTTTTCTTGACAGTGCAGACCACGTCGTTCTCATCGCTTCGGTTGAATATGGCGCTGTAGGTTCCGTCCGCCTCGTGCTTGATCTTCATGCGGCTTTTGGAACAGACGCTGTGCTGGTTGCTGGAGCGTATCCAGGATTTGGCAAAGCGGGAAAAGTCGGCATATTTGCTGGCAAGGTCTTCGTCCAGCAGGGCGGGGATGGTGGCCGCATTGATCGGCGTTTTGACCTCGCTGGGTGCGGCCGAGGCCAAATCCATGGATGCATCGGGACCCACTGCCAGGGCGGGCAGGGCGATGGTTCCGATCATCAAGGCGGCCAGTGTGGCTATGAGCAGGTGTTTCATGGTTTTCATCCTTCGGCCGATTGCCGCGGCCGGTGCGGTTGATCCGCAGGGTGCACGGCCGGAGATTCCCGCCAGCCGAAAAGGGCCGGGCGGCGGTGTGCCGCCCGGCCGGAATCGACTGTAGCTTTACTTGTTCAGGATATCAACCCTACGATTGAGCTTGCGGCCTTCGCGGGTTGTGTTGTCGTACTTGGGCGAAAGCTCGCCGTAACCCTTGGCGTCGAGGGCCTTGGCTTCAACGCCGTTGGCAACGAGCCAGTCACGTACGGAAGCGGCGCGGCGCTCGGACAGACCCTGGTTGTAGGCTTCGGTACCGGTGGAGTCGGTGTGACCGGCAACCTCGAACTTGGTGTTCGGGTACTCGGCCAGGATCGACTTGGCTTCTTCCAGCACCGGGACCATCTCGTCGGTGATCTGGTACTTGTCGAAACCGAAGTGCAGGTCAAACGAGATGCTGGGCGCGGCAACCGGAACAGCGGCAACGACCGGGGCCGGAGCATCGGCGACTTCCTTGTAGAAGACATCGCCGACGAACTTGTTCATACCGGCGGGAGTGCTGAGAGAGGCGTAGTCGGCCACCACGGTGCAGGAGGACAGGGCGCGGATCTGATCAATGATCATCTGTCCCTTGGGAACATCGGCGTAGCTGATGACGTGGATGCACAGCTTGTTGCCGTACTTGGAGTAGAGGGCTTTGGCCTGTGCAACGGCGTCGGCGCCGATGTTGGAGTTGCCGTCGGTGAAGATGATGAGGGCGGTCTTGCCGGACAGTCCGGAAATGACCGGGTCCAGATCCATCAATCCGTTACCCATGGGGGTCTGGCGGTTGAAGATTTCGAAGTCGGTGGCAATGGCGTCCAGTGCCTTGGACATGCCTGCCTTGTTGTAGGTGGCGGGCTGAATCTTCGCCTCAAAGGGGGCAAAGAGGAACAGGCCCGCATTGTAGTTCAGGGCAGGAATTTTTTCGTTCATGGCCTTGATGGTGGACATGGCCATGTCGATCTTGCGCTCTCCAGTGCCGTTGTATTTCATGGCCATGGAGCCGGATTGGTCGACAAAGAAAAGAAAATTGTCAATTTTTTTGACCATCTTGGCGCTGGCGGGAGCCGAGAAGGCAAAGGTCATGACCAGCATCGCCGCAAAGGTCAGCAAGAGGTGTTTTTTAAAAAGCTTCATGGGTCCACTCCTTATGTGGGTTATCCGGGTTGGGGAGAAGCCAGATTGACTTTACTGACCATGAATATACGCAACAGGTATGGTGTGCGCAAGTGCATAGCGTTAGAAATCGCATTGATTCCATATTTTCGGCAGGGAGTTAACGTTATGCGCAGGTTGCGTCCGGGCCAGGAAAAAAGTATGAAGAATCGTTTGCCGTCCATATCTCCGGGCGGATACCCAAGAGGAAGGAGACCTTTATGTATATCGTGACCGGCGGCGCGGGCTTCATCGGCAGTGCCATGATCTGGAAGCTCAATACCATGGGAATCGAGGATATTCTGGTGGTGGACAACCTTTCCACCAGTGATAAATGGAATAACCTCGTGGGCCTGAAGTATGAGGACTATCTGCACCGCGACCAGTTTCTCAAGTTCCTGCTCGAGGGCGAGGATCGGTTCGAGACCGACGCGGTGATTCACATGGGCGCCTGCTCCTCCACCACCGAGCAGGATGCCGATTTCCTCATGGAGAACAACTACCGGTACACGCAGTATGTCTGCCGCCATTGCGTTGCCCACAATGCCCGTTTCATCAACGCCTCCTCGGCGGCCACCTACGGCAATGGCGAGTTCGGGTTTGATGACGACCATGCGGGGATAGACCGGTTGCGGCCGCTGAACATGTACGGCTATTCAAAGCAGCTTTTTGACCTCTGGGCCAAGTCCGCCGGGCTGCTGGATCAGGTCGTCTGCCTCAAGTTCTTCAATGTCTATGGGCCGAACGAGTACCACAAGGACGACATGAAGAGCGTCATCTGCAAGGCTCACCGCCAGATTTTGGAGACCGGCAAGCTCAAGCTGTTCAAGTCCTACCGCGAGGAATACGCACACGGCGGCCAGCAGCGGGATTTCGTCTACATCAAGGACTGCGTGAACATCATGGCCTGGTTCCTGGAACATCCCGAGGCCAACGGCATCTTCAATGTTGGCACGGGAACCGCAAGGGCCTGGAACGATCTGGCCAATTCGGTATTTGCGGCCATGGGACGCGAACCGGTTATTGAATACATCGAGATGCCGGAGACTATTCGCGATAAATACCAATATTTTACTCAGGCAAATATGCAGAAGCTTGCCGACGTCGGATGTGACGTAAAAATGACGTCGCTTGAAGACGGCGCTGCCGATTACGTGCGGAATTACCTGGACAAGGACAACCCTTATCTCCGGTCCCGGTAAATCGAGGCATTGGCGAAACGATCCCGGTACATCGAGGTGTTGTTGAAACGGAATCTGTCGAAGATAGGACTGATCGGAGGCCTGCTGGCCGTCCTCGTCCTCTGCCTGCCGCTCACCATGCTGGGCAACAGCCCGCTGCTCAACAAGGTCAGGCGGTACGTCTCCGATGCTCCCGTGGCCGAGCCCAAGAAGGACCAGTGGACCTTCTCGGCCGACCGGGTGGTGGGCTCCCATACCAGCGAGTATGTGGAGGCCTTCGGCAACTGTACCCTCTCCCTGGGCGACAACCAGCTCCAGGCCGATTTCGCGCGCTATTACCAGTCCACCGGCTGGGTCTTCGTCAAGGGCCATGTACGCGCCCATTGGGGCGGTGATTTCCTGCAGGCGGATCAGGCCGAGTTCGACCTGAACACCATGACCGGCTGGCTCAAGAAAGGCCGCCTGTTCATGGCCAAGCCCCACATCTATGTCGAGGCCGATCATGTGGAGCGGACCAACGGCGACACCTACAAGTTCAAGAATGCCAAGGTAACGGCCTGTGACGGCGAACAGCCCGCATGGTCCGTAACCACGGAGGAGGGCGACATCGAGCTGGACGGCCGGGTTCATCTTTACCGTTCCGCCTTCCGGGTAAAGGATGTGCCGGTATTCTACTGGCCCTACATGGCGTTGCCGGGGCGCAAGGCGCGGCAGAGCGGTTTTCTCATGCCGTACATGTCGAGCAGCAAAAAGCTCGGTATCCGGGTCAATCTTCCGTACTACTGGGTCATTAGCGATGAGGCGGACATGACCTTCTACCAGGACTACATGTCCCGCCGCGGCTATATGCAGGGGCTCGAGTTCCGCCACACCAACGACTCGGCCACCCGGGGCATCTGGAAGATGGACATGCTCAAGGACAGCACCCGGGCCGTGACCGAGGCGGACGAGTGGAAGGACTATCAGGGCGACGGATTGGTCCGGCCCAACAGGAGCCGCTGGTGGGTGCGCAGCAAATATGACGGCTGGCTCGGCAGTTCCGACCTCAAGGTCAAGCTCGATATCGATGCGGTCTCGGACCAGAATTATCTGCGTGATTTCCAGGACGGCCCCACGGGATTCGACCATGACCGCGATGAGTTCCTGGACGTTTTCGGCCGGGACGTCGAAAACAAGGACAGCCTGACCAGAACCTCGACTGCTTTTCTCAGCCGCAGCTGGGACCGTTTCGGCGTGGCCGCTTCCGCCAGGTATGTGGAGAACCTGGAGTTCATGAACGGCAATGGAAAGTCGGGAGACAACACAACGGCCCAGACCCTGCCGGAACTTGAGGCCTTTGCTTTTCAGCAACAAATTTTGGGAACGCCGCTGGAAGGGGCAGCCGAGGTCAAGTACGATTATTTCCTGCGCGACAAGGGACATAACGGACATCGTATCCGGGCCACTCCCGAGGTCAAGCTGCCGCTCTCCTCGCGGTTCGTCACCCTTATTCCCTCCGTGGGCATGGATTACACGGCCTATGACCTGACCCGGCACCAGGGGTACGGCAACCAGACCATGGTGGACAGCGGCGGGCGTACCCAGAATTTGGACTCCAATGCGACCAAGGACGGCTTCCAGAGCCGGGCCACCTGGAATGCCGGGTTCACCGCGTTCAGCGAAATGACCCGCGTCTTCGACACCGGAGAGAAGGTCGAGGCCGATCCTGGACTGGTCGGGACCTCCCGTTGGACGCGGCTTCGCCATTCCATCGTGCCCCGGGTGGAATACGCGTATACCCCGACGATTACCGGACAGGACAAGCTGCCGTATTTCGACGAGGATGACCGCATTCAGGGCCAGAACACGGTCACCTATTCCCTGACCAACGTGCTGGACCGGCGGAGGGACAGCGTGGTTCTTTCACCAGGCAGCGGGGATAATCCGCAGGCCGCCGTGGCAACCGACTATCTGGATTTCCTTCTCTTCCGTTTGGAACAGTCCTATGACCGCAACGAGGCCACCCGGACGCATGATCGGGAAACCTACGAAAGAAGACCGTTCTCCGATGTCATGGCCGAACTGCGCATCCGGCCCGAGAATTTCATCGACCTCATCACCCGCGTCTGGTTCTCGCCCTACAAAACGAGCCTGACACAGACCGAAAATACCATCCGGCTCTATCGGGATGATCTGGGCGAATTCACCATCGGATACAACTATCTGGTCAAGATCGACGAATATCAGCGGCAACGGGACCAGACCATGTCCGTTTTGGAGTTGGGCGGCAAGTGGCTGATGAACGATACGTTCACTCTGGCAGCCAAATTTCGCCATGACTTCAACGAGCAGCGCGATCTGGAACGGACGTTGCGTCTCAGCTGGGCCGCCAACTGCTACACCATGCACTTCCAATTTACGCAAAAGCCCAACGATCAGCGGTTCGAGGTCGGGTTCGACCTGTTCAACTTCTAATCTCGACTGTCCACGGGGCGGCCACTTGGGCCGGTTGAATCCTTCTGCCTGAAAGCACGGTTTTGCACGGATTGCCTCCGGGCTGCAAACATGGCACATGACAGGGAAGGAGTAAAACGCGCCGTGTGGCGCCGTGCATCATGAAAGAACGCAAGAACATTCGCATCCTCCCGCCGGGGCTGAAGAATCAGATCGCGGCCGGAGAAGTCGTCGAACGCCCGGCCAGCGTGGTCAAAGAACTGGTGGAAAACAGCCTGGACGCCGGAGCGACCCGCGTGGACGTCACCGTGGACGGAGGCGGCCGCGCCCTGATCCTGGTCCAGGACAACGGCCAGGGCATTCCCGCCGAAGAGCTCAATCTGGCGGTCACCCGCCATGCCACCAGCAAGATCGGTTCGCTGGAAGACCTCTCGTCCATCGGTTCCTTCGGGTTCCGGGGCGAGGCGTTGCCGTCCATAGCTTCGGTTTCCCGCCTTACCGTGACCTCCCGTGCCGATGGCGCGGAGGATGGAGCCTTCATCGAGGTCCGTGCGGGCGAAGTGGCAGGCGAAGGCCCGGCCGCCCTGGCCGGTGGGACCAGTGTGGAGGTGCGTGAACTCTTTGCCGCCACGCCCGCCCGGCTTAAGTTCCTCAAGGCAGAGACCACCGAAAACAAGCGTTGCCAGGATACGCTCATGCGCATTTCTCTGGCCCACCTCGACGCCGGATTCACCCTGACCATGGGCGGGCGCGAAATGTTTCGGTTGCCGCAAGGGCAGGACTTGGGCACCCGGCTCCAGGCCTTCTGGCCGCCTGCCGTGTGCCGGGGGTTGTTGCCCTTCGATGTCGAGCATGAGGGATACCGCGCCCACGGCATGGCTGGTTCCCCGGCAACGGCGCAGGGGCGGGGCGACCGCATCCTGCTCTTTGTCAACGGACGTCCCGTGCAGGACAAGATGATGCTCTCGGCCGTCCGGCAGGCGTACAAGGGCCGCCTTATTTCACGCGAATACCCGCAGATGGTGCTTTTTCTGGAGGTCCCGCCCGCCGATGTCGATGTGAACGTGCACCCGGCCAAGCTGGAGGTCCGTTTTATCGAGGAAAAGCTGGTCTTTTCCGCCATTCGTCGTGGCGTGCTCCAGGCTTTGGCCGAAGTGGAACAGCTGGGGGCGGCCCCGTCCTCCTCATTTGCCGCATCCGGCTACGTCAGCCGTTCGGATGCGCCGCCGGTTTCGTTCTCGTATGATGCCGGGAGCGGTTCCGACCTGCCTGCCAAGGAAAGGCACCGGCCGTCCGGCGGGTCGGAGAGCAGCCCGAAATTTCAGAGCTACCGTGAGTATCAGGCTGAGTACCGGCCTCCCAAGGATCTGTCCCTGCCTGTGTCCCCGCCTTCCGCGCCCATGACGCCGGACGAGGCCGGGGGCGGAGGGGCGGAGCCGTCCCTGCACGCCTTCCGTGCCGGTGGACGGGTGGAGAGCGGCACCTCGACGCGGCTTCCCGGTACGGACTTCACCTATCTGGGACAGGTGGCGGACACGTATCTGGTGCTACGGCGGGGCCGTGATCTGGTGCTGGTGGATCAGCACGCGGCCCACGAGCGGGTGCTGCTGGCGGCCATGCGCGAGGCGCGTACCCGTGGCGACTGCCAGCCCCTGGCGCTGCCGCTGGAGATCCACCTGCATCCCAGCGAGGCCGATGCCGTGCAGGAGGCGTGGGAGCCGCTGCGCGCCCAGGGATTCCGCCTGGAGATGGACGGCCCGGCCAAGCTGCTGGTTCGCGCCGTGCCGCCGACGCTGGACGCGGGAGAGGCAAGGGAGTACCTTGCCGACGTTCTGGCGGAAAAAGCGCGTTCCCTGGACGACCTGTGGATCATGCTGTCCTGCAAGTCGGCCATCAAGGCAGGGCAGCCATTGGCCGTGGATGAAGCCCTCTCCTTGCTGGAGACCTGGCTCGCCACCCCGGAACGGGACTATTGCCCCCATGGTCGCCCCATTGCGGTGACGTGGAATCCGGCCGATCTGGAAAGACTGTTCAAAAGAAAATAGTGAATCATGATAGGCTACAACAAAATTCGGGTCCGCGTGGCCCTGGACAATCTGCGCCATAATTATTGTGTGTTCAAGGGGTTGCATCCCCATGTCATTCCGGTCATCAAGTCCGATGCCTACGGCCATGGTCTGGCCGAGGTTGCCCAAGTATTGGAGGCGGACGGAGCGGATACCTTTGCCGTCGGTTTCGTGAACGAGGCGGCGGACCTGCGCCGCTCGGGCTGCAAGACCCGCATCCTGGCCCTGCTTGGGCCTGTGGACGGCGAGGATTACGCCGCACTTTGGGAACAGAACGTCCTGGCATTCATCGGCCGGTTCGATCAGTTGGAGCGGTTGGTCGAAGAGGCGAAGACGCGCGGCCCGCTGGATATAGCCCTCAAGTTCGATACCGGTATGCGCCGTCTCGGCTTTTCCCCGGAACAGGTGGGCGAAGTGGTGGAATTTCTCAAGGCGCATCCGGCCGTGCGTCCGGTCATGGCCAGCTCGCATCTGGCCCGGGCCGACGAGCCGGGCCGGGAGGCGGATGTCGCCCTTCAGGGCCGGAGATTCGAACAGGCCGTGGAAGGTCTGCGCTCCGCCGGGTACGAGATCGAGGCGTGTCTGGCCAATACCGCCGGAGCCTTGGCGCATGACGCCGTCAAGCACGACTCCATGCGGCTCGGAATCGGCCTGTACGGCTGCAATCCGCTCTACGGCACATGCCTGGAGCATCTGGGCGACGACCTGAAACCCGCTATGGAAGTCTCAGCCCCGGTCATGCAGGTGCGCAACCTCAAGGCCGGAGAGGGCATCAGCTACGGCTGGACCTATGTGGCCGAGCGGGATTCCGTGGTGGCCATCGTGGGCGTGGGCTACGCGGATGCCTATAGTCGCGGCCTGTCCAACAAGGGATATATGAACATCAAGGGGCACCTGGCACCCATCGTGGGCCGGGTCTGCATGCAGATGACCGCCATTGACGTCACTGATGTCCTCGGGCAGGGAGATGACGTCCGGCCGGGCGACGACGTCTGGCTGCTGGGTGGTCCCGAGCCGGGATACATCAGCCCCGAGGCCCTGGCCGGTTGGTGGGGGACCATCACCTACGAGGCGTTCTGTCTGCTGGGAATGAATCGCCGGGAATACATATAACAGATCAAGGAGCAACTATGCCTGCCGTACAGGAAGATGAATGGACCGTGGCCGAGAGCCACTCCCTGGCCGAGATGGAGGAACAGGGTGTTTCCGCCAAATGGCTGGAGAAAAAGTGGATGGACGTGGCCGAAGACATGGCCCTGATTCCGGAAAACAACGTCCGTACCATAGAGGCGGACGGCGTGGTGCGCATTGAGGTCTCCATGTATCTCATGGAGTGCATGCGCGGCTTCTAGTTCCCTTGCTTTTTTGTGCGAAAGGGAGGCGCTCCCGGCGTCTTCCTTTTTTTGTGCCCGTTCATCGTCTGTTTCTTCACATTCCGCACAACCGTCACGATTTCGTTACAAGCTCCGGGTATGATTTCGGAAAAGTTTTGTAACAGAACCGTAACAATGAAAATCGTTACATTCCCGTGACGATTGTGTTACAGACCCCTCGCGCCTTGCGTACCAAGCTCCGGGAAGGAGCAGGCCGCCCGGTGCGGGATCGAGGAATATGGGAATGAATCTACGATCATTTCAGATGCGCATCCTTTTGTGGACTTGGGCGCTCCTGCTCACGGCTCTGGCCGTGATCTTCTACTATTCCACCAGCGTGGTCGGCAGCGAGTTGGTCAACGAGACCCGGCACCGTACCGAAAGCGAACTGGCGACCATCAAGTGGCTTATCTCGGAGCACGCTCCGTTCAAGAACGAAAAGGCCTTTTCCGCATGGGTGGAGGCCATGGGCTTCAAGCTGGGCCGCCGCATCACCTACATCGTGAAGGGCCGCGTGGTGGCGGACTCCAACGTCCCGTTCGCCGACCTGGGCGATCTGGACGACCACAGTCACCGGCCCGAGGTCGTGGCCGCCAGGGAAGCCGGGCTGGGTACAAACATTCGCCATTCCGACACCCTCGGCACGGACATGATGTATGTAGCCGTGACCATGGATCATCCCCTGAGCGTGGGGGACGGCGTGCTTCGGCTGGCCGTGCCCTTTTCCCGGGTCAGCGCCCGGCTCGATTCCCTCCGCACCAACTTCGTCTGGATATTTCTCTCCACCCTGTTCTGCGCCCTGCTGGTCAGCGTGCTGGTCTCGCGCAACATGAGCCGGTCCATTTCCGCGTTTTCGGATGTGGCCCGGTCCATCGGCGAGGGCAACTACGCCCTGCGGCTGCGTGCGCTTCCCGGTGGCGAGTTCAAGCCCCTTGCCGAATCGGTCAACGCCATGGCCCAGTCCATCGAGCGCAACGTGCGTATCATCGACGACCAGCGCGGCGAGCTTCGTGCCATCTTCGAGGGGATGCGGGAGGGTGTCATGACCCTTAATGCCGAAGGGCGCATCGAATCCTTCAACGGCGCGCTGGACCAGATGTTCAATCTGGCGGAGACCACCATCGGGCGCACGCCCATCGAGGTCACCCGCCGGTTCGAGATCCAGGACATGGTGGAGGAGCTGCTGGCCGACCCGGACAAGGGCGAGCGCATCATCCAGATCGACCTCATGGATACGCGCACCGTGGAAGTGAGCGGCGTGCCGTTCTTCGACCACAACGACGTGCGCAAGCTCATCCTCGTCTTCCACGACATCACCGAGATGAAACGTAGCGAGAAGGGCCTCCGGGATTTCGTGGCCAATGCCTCGCATCAACTGCGGACCCCGCTGACCTCCATCAAGGGGTACACCGAGACGCTCATCGACATGCCCCCGGCAAAACCGGAGGACAGCCGGGCGTTTCTGGAAATAGTGCTCAAGAACGCCAATCACATGGACAAGGTCATCGCCTCCATGCTGGCCTTGGCAAAGTCCGAACAGATGGGCAAGGCCCTCAGCCTTGCGCCGGTTTCGGGTCGTGAGTATATGCAACGCACCGTGGCAGACGTCACGCCATGGGCCGAGGAGCGGTCCATTACCTTCAACCTGCGGGTGCCGGATCACGAAATGCTCGTCATGGCGGAGCCTGACGGGCTGCTGCATGTGTTCCACAACCTGCTCAACAATGCGGTTAAATACAGCCCGGACGGCGGAGTCATCTCGGTAAGCGCCGAGGACGATGGGGAGTCTATCGTCTTCTGCGTCGAGGACCAGGGACCGGGCATTTCTCGGGAACACAGCACAAAGGTGTTCGAACGGTTCTACAGGGTGGATGAGAATACCATCGACGACTCGGGAAGTTCCGGGCTCGGACTGGCCATCTGCCGGAGGATCGTGAAAAACTTTGGTGGTGAGATTTGGCATGACGGGTATGGCGAGGGCACGCGGGGAGCGCGCTTCTGCTTTCGGCTGAACAAGCCGACCCGGTCCTGACAACCTTTGGCTAAATACCCTCGCAAGAGGGGGATGCAATGGATATCTACGATCTCTTCTTTTATCTGTCCCTGGGGGCCGGTTTTCTCATGGCCTTCAACCTGGGGGCCAACGACGTGGCCAACTCCATGGCCTCGGCCGTGGGAGCGCGGGCCATCTCCGTGCGCCAGGCCGTTTTCATTGCCGGTATCCTCAATTTCGTGGGTGCCGTGCTGTTGGGGTCCCACGTCACCGCGACCATCAGCAAGGGCATCATCAACCCGGCGGCCATTCCGGACCCCAAACTGATGATGATCGGCATGTTCGCGGCACTGCTGGCGGCGGCTGTCTGGGTCCTTGTGGCCACACTCACGTCGCTGCCGGTCTCATCAACGCACTCCATTGTCGGGGCCATCACCGGCTTCGGCCTTGTGGCGGGCGGCCCCAGCGTGGTCAATTGGGCCAAAATGGGCGGGATCGTCCTGTCGTGGGTCATATCCCCGTTTTTTGCCGCCACCATAGCCTATCTGGTCTTTACCCAGATACGGCGCGTCATCTTGTATAAGAGGCATTTTGTGTTGCAGGTGCGCCGCTGGGCTCCGTTCTGGGTGGCGGTGACGGTTGCGCTTGTTTCCCTTTCCTTTCTGTACAAGACCCCGGTAGGCAAGTCGCTTGCCATGCCGTGGGTTGCCTCCCTGGGTCTCACCGCCTTGCTGGCGGTGGCAACCTACGCCATATCGCGCCATTTCATCACCAAGATGATTCTGGACGAGGAAGAGGGAGCCGAGGGAGTGGAGCGGGTTTTCCGCAAGATGCAGGTGGGCACCTCCTGCTATGTGGCCCTTTCCCAGGGGGCCAATGACGTTGCCAACGCCATCGGCCCGGTGGCGGCCATCTATGTGATCGCCAAGGAGCACCAGCTCCTGGCCAAGGCTGACGTGCCGCTTTCCATGCTCTTCCTCGGCGGCATCGGCATTGCGATCGGTATAGCGTTGCTTGGCCACAAGGTTATGGCTACGGTGGGTGAGAAAATCACCACCCTGACCAATACGCGCGGTTTTGCCGTGGACTTCGGCGCGGCTTCCACCGTGCTGATTGCCTCCAACATGGGGCTGCCCGTATCCACCACCCACGCGGCCGTCGGCGGCGTGGTCGGCGTCGGGCTGGCCCGCGGATTCAAGGCTGTGGATTTTCGTGTGCTGCTACGCATCGTGGCTTACTGGGTTGCCACGGTGCCCATAGCCGCCCTGACCAGCATAGTTTTCTTTGTGCTGCTGAAATGGTTGTGTTACAGCTAGGTTACATAAATACAAGCACCCTTTGCAAAGAGGTTATCATATGAGTTTACGCCTTCCCTTCTTCGGACTACTGACCCATCGTTCTCCCATGGACGGACTGACGGAACATTATGACAAGATCGCCGAGTGCATCGCCACCATTGACGAATCTCTGGAGTGCTATGTCTCGGGCGGCGTCTGCCGCGAGTTCGAGGACCTGACAAGGGCCATCGACGAGATCGAAAACCATGCGGACAAGATCAAGCGGAATATCCGCAACCATCTGCCGCGCGGCCTGTTCATGCCCGTGGATAAGACAACGTTCCTCAACTATACGAAGTTTCAGGATAACATCCTCGATTCCGCCCAGGACGCCCTGCACTGGTTGGCCATGCGCAAGATGGCCATTCCCGAGGAGATCCAGAAGGACATCATCTACCTGCTCGATGCCGTGGCCCGCATCACTGTGCTGTTGGGACCGGCCCTCAAGGCGACCATCGCCATTGTCGGCGGCGGCTCCATCGACCGCGAGGGGACCAAGGACTGCTTCCGCAAGGTGCGGGAGGAGCGGGACAACGTCCGCAAGCTGAAGAGCGCCCTGGAAAAGAAGGTCTACGCCATGGAGATCGACTTCAAGGACATCTACCAGCTGCTCCATTTCATCGATTGCCTGGACAACATGGCCCACAACACCGAGAACTGCGGGGATCAGCTCCGGGTCATGATCGCCCGGTAGCTTTAGCCTGCCAAAAAAACAGGCCCTGGCGCGTACTGCTCGCGCCGGGGCCTTTTCTTATGCAGGATGCGATGTAATGCAGTCAGCTCAGGCCGACTTCTTCGAACCGCTGATCCGTTTGCAGCCGGTCGAACTGAAGGCATTCGTCCTTCTTGCTGTTGATTCGCAATTCCAGCGTAGCCTGGGTTTTGCCCGTCTTGGGTTGCCGGGAGACATAGCGGTTGATGATGTGGACGTTATCCCGGTGCAGTTGTTCCTCCACCTCTGCAAGCAGCGTGAGATCACCGAACCACTTGAGACGCAGGGTGAAGAACTGGTCGCCCACGATGGGCAGGCGGTGCATGAAGTAGAGGGCTACGAGAACCAGAGCGGTGAGAGGAATGGCGATGATGTATTCCCCCAGCCCGACGGTCACGCCGATGGCCGAAACCACCCAGATGGAAGCGGCGGTGGTTAGGCCGCGGACGAAATCCTGACTTTTGACGATGGTTCCGGCACCGAGGAAACCGATACCGGTAATGACCCCGGCGGCGGTACGGGCCGGGTCCATGCGGAATGCCGAGTCCGCGCCCATGTTCATTTCATAGGACAATTTCTGGAAGGTGACGATGATCGCCGCCGACCCCATGCACACCAGAATGTTGGTCCTGAGACCGGCCGCCCGGCCCCGCACCTGCCGCTCCACACCAACCAGGCCGCCCAGCAGCATGGCTACCAGCAGACGGGCCACAAAGTGCCAGTCATTGAAAAAGATATCTATGAGTTGATCTAACATGACAACCTTCCAGGTTTGAATGGCCGGAACAAATGGGCGCGGTCTGTTTGATTGCCTACCGGGCCTTCCGGTACAAGGTATTCAAAAGCCGTTGCGCAATCATTGTCAATGGTTGTGAAGAATATATTACATTTTTGTGGGTGCTGCCATTTGTGGTGGCGGGGAACAATTTCAGTTTGCGTGCCGTGGCGGGATGAGCTTTGAGTAATAGGCCGTACTGTTCCCCCTGCGATCATTTTCAGTCATTTCCTTTCCCTTATAAAACCACGGGAACGAATAAAAAAATATCTTGATAATGAAATTCAATTTCAGTAAAGTCCGCTTGTGCCGCCCGAAAATGGCGAGAAGGAGATTATGCCAATGCCGCGATTGAATCAGATAACGAGTATTTTCATGCAAAGGGAGAGTTCTCTGCGATGTACCTTCGGCCGACCATCCAGGTTCAGGCCGGAATAAACATCAGGAGGAGAAACTCCATGCATCAGATCAAAAAAATAGCTTTGCTCAATCGACAGGGAATGACCGCGGGCAATGACGGCAAGATACAGGAGGCCTTGGATTTTTTGTATGAGGCCTTGCGGCTTTCCCGCGAAGCGAACCAGCCCCTGCACGAAGCGCGGGTGAACAACAATATTGGCTTGGTCAATCAGATGGCCGGTCGCTATCAGGATGCCGAAACCTGCTTCCGGGAAGGCGCGCGTCTGGCAGTGGAACACGCCGGGGCGGGCAACATCCTGCATCGGTTCATTGTTCGCAATCTGGCCCGCCTGGAAGATGCGCGTGAGCAGAAAGCCACTTGCTCCGGCCATTCGGCCGATGCTGCTTGCAGCTGCGGAGCTGCCTGCCGTGCCTGATCCTTCCTCCGAGATTACGGGCGCGTTTCCGTTCGGGGCGGACTCCATTGCGGAGTCCGCCCGGTGCGTGACCTCTGTCATGCACCAGTTTGCCGAATCGTTGGGAAACGCCATAGATGCCAAGGACCCGCACACTTCCCTTCATTCGGATGAAGTGGCGAACATGTCCCGTACCCTGGCACTTGCCCTCGGGCTTGGCGAACGGCAGGGGGAGATCATCCATGTAGCCGGACATCTGCATGATATAGGCAAGATCGGAGTGCCGGATGCCGTGCTGGGCAAGAAGGGGCCGCTCAATACCGGCGAGTGGGTGGCCATTCGCCGGCACCCCGAGGCGGGAGCGGCAATACTCCGGCCTGTGACATCCCTTTGTTCCCTCGGCATAGTGCGCATGGTGCTGCATCATCACGAACGGTTTGACGGCAAAGGATATCCGCACGGTCTGCGCGGTATGGATATCCCCATCGGAGCACGCATCATCGCTCTGGCCGATACGGTTTCGGCCATGTTGCAGAACCGGCCGTATCGCAGTGCCGCCTCTTTTGAAATTACCCGTCGGGAAATCGTCCATTGCTCCGGTAAGCAGTTTGATCCCCGAGTGGTGGAAGCGTTCCTGCGCTCGGAGGAGGAGATTCGGGCGATGGTGGAGCGAACGCACGGCCGTTCGGCGGCGGCTTGAACGAGCGAGGGCATACAAAAATTTGGACTTGACTCCGGGACTGGAAGAGAAAGTTTAAGTTTTTGTACTCCGGGCAGGCGGAGACGGAGATGGGGAGAGAAAGAAAATTT
This sequence comes from Pseudodesulfovibrio sp. 7M6, assembly GCF_050058625.1. Classification (GTDB taxonomy): domain Bacteria; phylum Desulfobacterota; class Desulfovibrionia; order Desulfovibrionales; family Desulfovibrionaceae; genus Pseudodesulfovibrio; species Pseudodesulfovibrio salinus. The sequence goes on from NZ_CP188816.1 coordinate 382,483, forward strand.
TATCACATCATACTGTAATAAAAGGATATAAAATTAATTTAGTTCCTTTCTGCAAGTTTGGCACGAGAGATGCTAATAGCTAAACAACTTCCTTTTTTTGCACCGAGAAAATCAACGGCCTCCTTCGGGAGGCCTTTCTCGTTTTTGGAGGGTGGAGTCCAATCCCTGCATCACATTGACCTCTGCTTTGCCCGGCGGGTATGCTGCCGGTCAATCGAATCGATCTTCAAGGAGCCGCCATGTCGCGCCTGCGCCGTTATCTTGTTCCCGCTGTCTTCAATTTCGTGCTGGTCACCGTCCTGCTTGTGGCAGGCCTGTGCCATGCCCTGGAGCTTTCCCAGCCCATACGCTGCAAATACGGCACCGGCTGTTTTGTTCAGAATTACGTGGATGTGGACCCGACGCCGCGCGCATCGGATTTTACCTGCGGATCGCTCACCTATGACGGGCACAAGGGGACGGATTTTCGTATTCCCTGGGCCGACTATCTCAAGGGAACCGAAGTGCTGGCGGCTGCTCCCGGCACTGTTGCGCGCACGCGCGACGGCATTGAGGATCGCGATGCGCGGGGGCACGAGGCCGAGGTCCGGTCCCAGGGATTGGGCAACGCCGTCATCATCCAGCATGATGAAGGGTACCAGACCATCTACGCACATATGAAGAAGGGGTCGGTTCGCGTCAAGGAAGGGGACGAGGTCAAGCGCGGACAGGTGCTCGGCCTGGTCGGCCTGTCCGGGCTCACGGTCTTTCCCCATCTGCATTTCGGCGTGGTGCGTGACGGCCATGTCATCTGCCCGTTTCTCGGCAGGCGTGCGGATCTGCCTGCCCAGTGCGGCTCCAGCACCACCCCGCTCTGGTCCCAGAGCACAAGAATCGGCTATATCCCCACCGGGCTGATCCGGGCCGGTTTTTACGATGAACGGCCCAAGTTCCCGGATCTGCTGCGAACTCCGCTCAAGAAGCGCCTGAGCATCAAGGCACCGGCCATCATCTATGCGGTCACCGTCTTCGGCACGCAGGAGGGGGATATGGTGTCGATGCGTATCGTCGATCCCCTCGGCCGCGTCATTGCGCAGGCCGATTCGCCTATTGAAAAAACAGAGGCCCAGCGTCTCATCTTCATTGGAAAAAAGCTGAAGAGCCCGAAGGAACCCTGGCTGGACGGCGTGTACCAGGGCGAATATGAGCTGTTGCGCGGCGGCCGGACCATGGTCAGTGCCAGCACCCGGATAGAATTGAAGTAGGGGGGCGAAATTCTTGGCCGGACTTTTCCGGTCGGATGAGCCTCATCCAGACGGTCGTTTGCGGCCGGATAATCGCCCGGTAGCGCAGTGCCTGCGCTGCCGGGCGTTTTTATCAGTACGTGCGATAGCGCATGTCGCTGAAGCCGAGGATTATGTAGAAAATGAATGGCAGGCAGAACAGCGCGACGCCGAAAATGAACGGCTGGCCGAATTTATTTGCCACTCCCAGCGAGATAAGCAGCAGCACGACAAGGTTGACCAGCGGGATGAACAGGCCGATGAACCACCACCACGGTTTTCTTGCTATGCGTACCAGCACCCAAAGATTGTAGAAGGGGATGATCGCCGCCCAGCCGGGTTCTCCTGCTTTGGCAAATACCTTCCACATGCCCACGAACCAGATGATGCAGAGCAGCAGCGATATGATTCCCATGCAGCCTCCCAGGCGTTCGGGTTAAACGTCCAGACTACTGGATACAATGAATGGGGCGTGGGCGCAACGATCTGGAGTCTTTCCCGTGGGAGATCGTGTTGCGCGTTGGTTAGAATCCCAGTTCGCGGAGTCGCTCCATGGTGAGGGATGAACCCTGCTTGGCGTCATCACCGCCTTTCCAAGGCTGGACCATGCGTTCCACATACTTGCCGATGACGTCTGTCTCCAGGTTGACCTTGCGGCCGGGCGTCCATTCGGAAATGGTCGTTTCCCGCTGCGTTTCCGGGATGATGTTGACCTCCAGCCAGTCGGGGCCGCAGGCGTTGACCGTCAGGCTGATGCCGTCCAGGGCAACGGACCCCTTGGGGATGACGTAGCGTCCCTGTGTGGTGGAAAAGGTGAGCTTGTAGATGGTGGATTCTCCGGCCGGACGTGTTTCGGCCACCTCGGCCAGGTCGTCCACATGGCCGGAAACGATGTGCCCGCCAAAACGGTCACCCATGGCCATGGCCCGTTCCAGGTTCACCCTGGACCCGGTCCGCAGCGAACCGAGGCTGCTCACCGACAGGGTCTCGCGGCTGGCATAGGCCGTGAACCAACCCTCGCCAAAGGTCTCCACGGTCAGGCAGGCACCGTTGACCGCGATGGATTCGCCTTGCTCGAAGTTGGGCAGGTCGAACAGCGGCCGGATGCGAAAACGCGTCTCCGCCCCACGATTTTCCGCCGCCTCGATGCGGCCCATACCCATTACCAGTCCGGTGAACATAAGAAGCCTCCCTTGCTATAACGCAAGTCGTTGTAGCAGGGAGCGCGTGGGGTGTAAATCCGTCCGGGGCCGCTGGTTTGGCAGGACTCGTAACGTATCGGCTACTGCAGGTAGGCCGCTTCCAGTTCCCGGTAGGACTCGGACTCTTTGACCTTGTCCAGCGCCCGTTGGAACCGCTCGACGAGTTCCGGGTCGGTCTGGATGTTGAATGCGAAGTAGATCGGAGCCTCTTGTATGAGGAATACGGGTTCGAACTGGTCTGGATCAAAGCCGAGCCGTCGGATCAGCCCGGGCCAGGAGTATCCCTCGTAGGCCACCATATTCAGCCTGTCCTGCATGAGCTTGCGGACATTTTGTCGCATGTCGGCTACGGCATCCAAAAAGCACTTGGGGCAGTTTTGCTTCAGGATCGTATTGGCCACATCTCCACGTACCGTACCGATGGAGTAGCCTGCCAGAGAGCCGAAGTTCTGGGCGTACAGTCGGCTGGATTTTTTTGCGAAGAGTTCGAATCGAACCTTGTGGATGGGACCGGCCCAGCGGAACAGGGGTTCCCTCTCCGGTGTGCGGGTCACGGCAAAGAGGACTGTCTTCGGACAAATGCAGGCCCGTTCGAAGGCCCTGGCCCAGGGCAGCACCTCGACGGGCTGTTGCGGCACACCGAGTTCGTCCCATATCCGGCGGAGCAAATCCACGGAGAAGCCTTTGGCCCGGCTGCCTTCCCGGTAGGTGAATGGATAGTATTCCTCGCTCAGATACGTGAGGTCTTCAAAAGATTCCGCATGGGCGGCAAATGGGGTGAGCACACAGATGATTACGAGAAGTACCGTGGTTAAAACAGTTGTTTGGCTACTCAATCGACCCATACGATTTACGTAGCCTTTTTATGTTGCATTTGTCCAACGATATGGACGATCAATCAGGCCTCATGGTCAGCATCATATCCGTTCCCGACCGTTCTACCCGGATGATGCGCAGGTTCGTCGCCTCGGCCATGGATACGTTGGCCCTGCCGGAGTAGGCGGCCGGAGCCTGGTCATCTCCCAGAATGCGCGGAGCCGTGAAGTGGACGACTTCGTCCGCAATCCCCTGGGAGAGGCTGTGCATGGCCAACTGGCCGCCGCCTTCGATGAGGGTATAGTAACAGCCCAGGTCGTAACGCAGGCGTTCGAAGCCTGCGGCAAGCCTCAGGCAGCCGGACGTGCCGGACAGAGGCCAGACCGAAGTGCCCCGCTGGCGGAGCCGGTCCGCCAGCTTGCTGTGCGCCGCCTCCTGTGTGGTCATGAACACGGCTTGCTGCGGTCGGTCGCGGAGGATGGTGTACTTATCCGGCTGCTCAGGCAGCCGGGTGGTGACGATGACGGCAAGGGGCTGAACGAAGTCCTCTGGCAGCGCATCCAGACGGCAGGTGAGGCTCGGGTTGTCGGCCCGGAAAGTGCCGCCGCCGATGACCACGGCCCCGACCCGGGAGCGCAGGTCCTGGACCCGGGCAAAGGATTCCGGGCAGGATACGGCCTCCGGCCTGCGGAAGCGCGAGGCGATCTTGCCGTCCAGCGTGGCGGCCATTTTCAGAATGTTGAAGGACGAGTGGGTGTTCTGCCAGAGCCGGAAATCCGCGGTAAGGTCCAGGCACTCCTGTTGCAACACCCGTGGGACGACCTTGATGCCGTTTGCGGCCAGCCGTTGCGCGCCACCGGCGGCCACGGGATTGGGGTCCATGGTCCCGATGCACACCTCGGCGATGCCAGCTTCAATGAGTGCATCGGTGCAGGGTGGCGTCTTGCCCGTGTGGTTGCACGGCTCCAGGGTGACGTACATGGTCATGCCGCGCGGATCAATGCCCCGGTCTCGGGCATCGGCCAGACATTCCCGCTCAGCGTGCGGGCCGCCACATTTCTTGTGCCATCCCTCGGCCACTATCCGGCCCTCGTGGACGAGCACCGCTCCGACGCAGGGATTGGGTGCCGTGGCGCCTCGGCCCTGATAAGCCAACTCCACGGCCCGTGCCATGAATGATTCGGGGCTAGGCGTAGTCGCCTTCCATGAAGACATAGTTCACTCCGGCTTCCCGGAGCATCTCTTCGGAGAGTTTGTCCGGGTAGTTCTCGGCAAAATAGATGTTTTGCACCTGGCAGTTGATGAGCATCTTGGTGCACAGGATGCACGGCTTGGTGGTGCAGTAGATGTCGCAGCCGGTCAGGTCCAGATGGTGCGTGGCCGCCTGGATGATGACGTTTTGCTCGGCGTGCAGGCCCCGGCACAGCTCGTGCCGCTCGCCGGAGGGAATGCCGAGCTTGTCGCGCAGGCAGCCGACCTCCTCGCAGTGGGCGATGTTCGAGGGAACGCCGTTGTAGCCGGTGGCAAGTATGCGCTTGCCGCTGACGGCAATGGCACCAACGGCGCGGCGGGTGCAGGTGGAGCGCTGGGCCACCAGATGGGCGATGCGCATGAAATAGTCGGGCCAGGGGAGTCTATCGGGCATGATCGTCCTCACGGATTCTATGTGGAGATAAGGGACACGGTGTATCATGTCTGCCGCCGAAAGGAAACGGCGGCAGACCCGCCCGGGGCGGACGGTCCGGGCGCTGCGAGCGGAGACTGACCAGTTCCGTATCCCTAGGCGACATCCACTTCATATCGGGTGGACGGTCCCTTGCCCCGCTTTATCAGCAGGCCGCGCCGGACAAGGTCCTGAAGGTCGTATATGGCGGTTCGCGTCGGCAGATTGCCGCCCACGAGGTCCTGGTATTCCTTTCGCGTCACCTGTCCTTGGCGCAGGATGGCCGGCCACGCGGATTTTTGCCGTTCGTTGAGCGGTGCCTCCTCCACGGTGTCGGATCCTTCCGCCGGGCGGTTCATGGGCTCCCTGGCCTTGTTGTCGTGGATGGGGTCCACCGTTCGCTGCGGCGCGGCCTCGGCGGCCTGCGGTTGCACACGCGGGAATTCCAGCTCGTTTTCCAGCCGGATTTCCTCCGCCTGAATGGTATCGGTTTCCGCCATGATGGCGGCGCGGGTGATGGAGTTGACCAGCTCGCGCACATTGCCGGGCCAGTCATAGGTGGTCAGTTTGGCCAGCGCTCCCTTGCTCAGGCCGAGGTTGGACCGCCCGGCCAGCTGTTCCGCCTGTTGCAGGTAGTAGACGGTAAGCAGGGTGATGTTTTCCCGGTGGTGCCTGAGCGGCGGCGTGGAGATGGAGACCACCTTGAGCCGGTAGTAGAGATCCTCGCGGAAGGACTTTTCCTCGATGAGCGAAGGAATATCAACGTTGGTTGCGGCCACGATGCGCACATCGACGTTTTGTTCGCGGTCGCTGCCCAGCGGCTTGATCTTTCTGGTAGCGATGGCCCGCAGCAGGGATTGCTGTACCTTGGGCGACGCGGACTGGATTTCATCAAGGAACAGGGTGCCCTGGTCCGCTTCCACAAACGCACCCTTGCGGTCGTCCTTGGCGTCGGAGAATGCGCCCTTTACGTGGCCGAACAAGGCGTCGAGGAGCAGGTTTTCATCCAGCGCACCGCAGTTGATGGAGATGAAGGGGCCTTCCGCGCGGTTGCTGTGATTATGAATGGCCTCGGCCACCAGTTGCTTGCCCGTGCCGGTCTCGCCGGAAATAAGGACATCCACCCCGGCCTGCGCGGCCTTGAGGATGTTCACCTTCATGCCGGATATGGCCGGTCCCTGGCCGATGATCTCCGGGATGCGGCTTACCTCGGCCTCGGCCAGCACGGCGCGTTCCCGTTTGAGCGAGGCCCGTTCCCGGTTGTTCACGTTGAGGATGGCCTCGTCCCGGACCTCGATCTCCCGGACCTGATCCTTCACTTTTCGGATGATGTTGTTGATGGATTCCTGGAGCCGGTTGATGTCATAGCCGCTGTAGGGCAGGTGCATTTCCTCCATGTCTTCCAGGGAGTCGAGATCGCTCATTTTCTCGGCCAGCACCCGGATGGGCTTGGTGAACATGCGGCCGAACAGATAGACAAGCAGTGAGACCAGCACGGCCGCGCACAAGGTGACGTAGAGCATCACATCCAGGTTTTTATACCCTGCGATGACAGGCAGCTGGCTGCGGTCCACGAACACCACACCGCCGAATACAGTGGCCTTGTTGCCGGGCTTGTCCTGGAACAAGACCGGGGCGTAGCTGAAGTAGAAGGAATTGACCTCGGAGTTGCCGATATGTTCGTCCGGAACAATGCGGATGCCGTGCTCCCCCTTGTTGATGCTCTGCACCGCGTTCCAGTACCGCAGGTATTCCGTATTGGGGCGGAATGCCGCTCCATGGCCGGATTTGCCGAGGGTGCCGTTGAAGTTCTCGCGGGCCAGATAGGTTGCCAGTTTGGCCTTCCGTTTCTGCAATTCCTCGGACTGGAAGAGAATCCATCCTTCGGGATTGAGGAAATAGGTGAATCGCAGTTCATTGCTGCGCGGAAATCCCCACAGGGGAGAGTCGTCGGCTGTGTACCAGGAGAGGATATTCCGAAGCTGGGTGGCTTCCACCGAAAGGTAGAGCAGCCCGGCGGGAGAATCTCCGTTTCCGGGAACGGCCGTGTAGAAGCGGATGACGTGGGAGTTGACCTGGAGGTTGGAGGAATCCGCTTCGGGCATGGGGTAGGTTATCTCCATGATGTCCGAAACGCTGACTTCACCCGGCTTGAGGGAATCCAGCCGGACCAGTTCGCCAAAGGGGGGCGGATTGATCCGGCCATTGTTGTCCCCGGTCAGTTCGCCGATGCCGGTTCCCTTGCGGACCAGGGTGATGGGGCTGCCGCCGGAAGCGGGAACGTAGCTGAGTTCCAGATAGGGGATGCCTCCCGAGGTAACGCGTCGGGAGAAATCCTGCCGCAACTGGTCGGCGGTCATGGCTCCCTGCGCGAAAAAAAGCAGATCCTTGCGGCAATCGTCCAGGAATTGCTCCATCTCGTGAGCCACGGCCATGGTGTGCATGGTCACGGACCGTTCGATGGCGATGTCGATGAACCCTTCGGAGACCTTGTAGGTGGCGTATCCCGAAACCAGCAGGATGACGGTCAGGGAGGGGAGAAGTGTAAGCAGCAACTTGCCGCGCAGGCCCAGGCGGGCTGTGAGCCAGGCAGGGAGAATGTGAAAGTTGCGGCGAGGGGATTCCGTGCGTTTCTTCATGGCGACCTCCGGTCACGGCGCATCCGACGGTTCGTGGAACCGCCCCTCCCTCACGAATTGCCGTAAGCTGGGTTGCAAGCCGATGTCAACGTGCAAATGGCACAATGATTGCTTTTTCTGCGGCGGGAGTTTTAGTTTTAATGATAATTTTGCTAGATTTTATAACGACTTGTATTAATTATAAATATTTTGGCAATATTTAGCAACAAATCAGGCAGCTCGATATGAAAAGCGACATGATGTTTTCCGGCGTTCACAGATTGCTGTTCGTTTCCATGCTTTTTGTTCCCGCCATCCCATTATTGCTGGCTGCGGGGGTCGGCTCCTACTCCTTTGTACAGACAACGGAGCGGTTCTCGGTCTCGGCAATCAGGCAGACGGCGGCCGACCATCGCCAGCTGGTCAATGGCTTTCTGGACGAGCGGCGGCACGATCTGGAGTCGTTTTTGGCCCTTGCGGAGCCGGATGTGCTGGTCGTCGGCGAGGTGGCGGGCGGCAGGACGGCACAGGACGAGGTTGAGGCCTTTCGTGCCGTGAGCGGTTCCGCCTTTAGTGATATGGGGCTTATTGCCCCCTCCGGCATTCAGGCCGCCTATGTGGGGCCTTATGATTTGGCGGGCAAGGATTATAGCAAGGCGGACTGGTATGTGGAGACGGTCAAAAAGGGGTATTTCATCAGTGATGTCTACCTCGGCTACCGGAATGTCCCCCATTTCGTCATCGCGGTGGCCCGCCGGGTGAACGGCCGGGTCTGGGTTTTGCGGGCGACGGTGGATTCAGCGCTTTTCGGCCGCGTGGTGGAAAATATCAGCGTCGGCAAAACGGGCGAAGCTTATATTCTCAACAACGAAGGCGTGCTTCAGACCCGGCGGCGGTCCGGCGGCGACCTGCTGGAAAAGGACGGCTTCGGCTATCCGGAGCAGAAGGGCGGGGTCATGACCTTCATGGGCAAGGTGGCCGACGAGGACTACCTCTTTGCCGCGGCCTCCATGAACGACGGCAAGTGGCGGCTCATTGTTCGCCAGAAGCGGGACGAGGCCTTTGAATCCACATCCCTGGCCGGGTACACGGTCATGTTCATCCTGCTTTGCGGCGGGGCGATCATCCTCTGGCTGGCCCTGGTGGTCAGCCGCCGGGTGGTGGATACCCTCAAGCGGCAGGCCGAGACCATGGGCAAGCTGGAGAACCAGCTGCTCCAGGCGGCCCGGTTGGCGGAGCTGGGCGAGATGTCCGCCGGATTTGCTCACGAGATCAATAATCCGCTTCAGATCATGAAGGCGGATCTGGCCTTGCTGGACATGGATGTGGACGAACTCGTCGCCAAGAAGGAATCAGAGGAATTGTGCAGCGAGATTCGGGAAGTTGCCGATCAGTTCCGAATCCAGATCGACCGCTGTGCGGGCATTACCCGCGAGATATTGCGTTTCGGCAGGCAGGACGCCCCACAGCTGCAACCCATCAATCTTTTGGAATATCTGCCCAAGGTGGGGGCCATGGTCGAGAACAAGGCCTCGGTCAACGGCATTCGGATGACCTGCGAGGTGGCACCCTCCGTTCCCGTCATCCAGGCGGACCCCGGCCAGATGCAGCAGGTGATGATCAATCTGCTGAACAACGCCATTTATGCCGTTTCCGACCGGCACGGTGCCAGCGGCGGAGAGATACAGGTGCAGGCCTGGGGCGACGGCTCAGGCAATGCGGTCATCCAGGTGAGGGACAACGGCAGCGGCATGTCCCGGGAAGTCATGGATAAGATATTCATCCCGTTCTACACCACCAAGGCACCTGGCGTGGGAACCGGCATGGGGTTGTCGGTCTGCTACAGCATCATCGACTCACTTGGCGGCGAGCTTTCCGTGGAGAGCCAAAAGGGAGAGGGCACCACCTTTACCATAACGGTGCCGGGCGCCCGGAGCTAGTCGCGGCAGGTCGCTTCCGGCATCGGTTCATCATCGAGCCGGTGCCGGAAGTTGGCCGTTTCCCGGTCCAGTTCATCCAGATACCCGCGATAGCGGACCAGATAAAAGGACAGGGCCTTGGAAAAATTTCGGCCCACCAGGCCATTGACGAAGAGCATGGCCACTTCCTTTTCCTCGGCCAGAATCTGCTGTGAGGCATGGAACACGTCGAGCTCGTCGTTCGACATTTCTGCCATGGCCTGCCGCAGTGCCTCACGGGCGCGCGGCTTGTACATGCGGATGTAGAGCAGGTCCAGGGCGTTTGCCATCACCTCGGAAACATGGTTGGTGCCCGAGGATCGCGACAGCTCGATGAATTCACTGGGCTTGGCCAGGGTATCAAGCATCTCCCGAGTGGGAAAGGCGATTTCCAGTTGGGCAAACAGCTCGAAGACCTGCCGGATTTTTTCCGTATAGTCCCAGTTTCGGATGGCGATGTTGTGTCCCCGATCGGCCAGTCCCTCGATGATTCCGGCCACGCAGTCCGAGGCCAGCTTGGAGATGACCGCAGCCCAGAGCTGGAGCACGGCGGCCACATCCGTGACCCCGTGTGCGGCAAGCGCCCAGCTGATGACCATGTTGAAGGCGAAGGCCACCGGGATGGAGAATACGCTTCGGAAAAAGTTGCCCACGGCCGCCTTGCGCGGCAGGCCCCGGATCAGGTTGTGGGTCGTGATGTACGTGCCGTTGGTCAGGGCCATGATGGTGTAGAGCAGGAGCGGGTCCGTCGCCGTGGTGACGCCAAAGCCGTTGTCCAGCACTACGGATTTGCACAGCCAGTCGAGCAGAGGCACGGAAAAGCCTGTGTAGAGCAGGGAGTCCGAGATGCGCTCCCAATCGATGTAGTCGTGCCACGTCAGATAGGAGGAGCGGCGCAGCCCGCCGCCGCCGAGCACGGACTGGATGATGTTGCGCAGCCCGGTAATGGAAAACCAGATGATGCCACCCAGATAGGCCAGCACCCACCAGTCTTTTGTCAGATAAAAGGTGAGGAAAGCAGGGATGAAGCCCACAAGGACTTTGAACAGGTTCTTTAGCGTCGTGTTGACCCGTTCGATGGAAGGGCGTTTCTTTGTGGCCTTTTGCTCTTCGTAGAGTTGCAGCCGGTTTCCCTCGTTGGTCATGCCGCCCAGGGATATGACGTTGCCGCATTTGCCGTCCTCGATGCGATACCCGGATACACGCCAGCGGTTGCGCTTGGCGCAGGCTATGCCACGGATTCCGGGCAGCTGAGCCAGAGCGTTCAACAGCCCTCTCTTGCGGCCCGGCGTCATCACGGGGGGCACGAATTCCACGGCCGAGCCCACGTCGCAGACCACGGGGATGCAGTTGGAGTGGGGAGAGGACCGGATTTCGCGTTGGGAGCGCAGCGGCAGTGTCTCGACCACGGCGAATCCCATGCCGTGGGTCCGGGTGGAACGCCCTGTCGAACCGCTGCCGATGGCCCCCTTGAGCGGAGTGCGGCGGTAGCGGTCGAGCAACCGGTGGAAGTCGGTCAGAATTTCTTCCAGTCTCACCCTTTGCGCAATGGCTCCCGGAGTCTCGCAAACGCGCAATTGCTCGATGCAGTTGTGAATCATCCGCTTGAGGGTCACGGCATTGTGCTCGTTGATGGCCTGGAGCAGCTTGCTGATGGGCAACCGGCGCGTGACCTGCAATTCGGTCAGGGATTTGATGTTGAAAATCTCGAAATGGGAGATGCGTCCGGCGCAGTAGTAAAGAATCTCGATGACGTCGGCCAACTCGAGGTCAGCCAGAATCAGGGTCAGCAGGCAGGCTGGGCAGGCGTGGCGCAGGCGCAGGGTCAGTTCCGCCGGGCTGAGTCGGAGCAGTTCGGGCGCGTCCGTGCGGTTCGGGGCATCCGGGTCCGGAATGTTCGTGTTTTCGCTGGGCACCAGATAGCGCTGCACTATGGTCTCGGCGTCCAGGGAGTCCAGTGTTTCCATCTGCATGGCGATGGACGCACGGGTGTCATAGTCCGCATTTGCATACTGCTCGCGCAGTACGGCCACTCGTTCGGTGAAAAGGGGCAGCAGTTTTTCGTGAATGTGGTTGCCCAGGTGAAAGACCGAGGGCTGTCCGGCGCCAATGGCCCTGGCCACGTCCTCGTAGTCTATGGGCGGGGGCAGGATGCCGAATTCCTGCAACATGGACTGTCGGTGTACCGCGTTGAACTGTTCGGTCACGTCCTTTACGTAACGGGTCCGTTCGGCCTGGATCTCGCGGCCCAGACGCATCAGGTCCTGCACTCCCTCCTGACGGAAGAATTCGTCGCGGTCCGCATCATCCTGCAACCCATTGGGGCTCCAAACTATTTTGACTTGCTTGTCCCGATGCAGGGCGCGGTATTCTATGCCAGCGCGGATGGAAATATCCAGAATGCGCGCAGCGGCAAAGAGTTCGCGGGCCACGGCCGGTTCCATATAGTCGTAATAGACAACGGTGAGGTGGCGGATGCCCTTGACCCAGGCGTCCATGATCAGGTGGGTGGCGGATTTGCGCCCCTTGCTGTTCGCATCGTGCACCCGGTCGTCAAAGGTGACCTGGTTCCACTCCTCCGGCATCTCCAGCAGATGATATTTTTTCAACTGACGGCGCAGAAAACCGACCTTTCCCAGCGCCACCCTCCGGAAATCGTGCGCCAGGGCCAGCTGCTTGTCGTCGTCCCCTTTGGCGCGGATGAGTTCCTTGCCGATCTGGACGAGAGCCCGCGCCCGGTTGTTGCGCATAGTGTCGCGGGCGGCGGCCATGGTCTCGTCGCGCAGGGCTATGAGCGCCTTGATCCGATCGGACGACTGTTCGGATTTGAGTGACTGGAGCAGCTGCATGATGGCGTAGCCGATGCGCAACCCCGGCTCCGCGGCCAGTTCCTTGATGCCATGGGGGCGGAGGTAGGGGTCGAGAATGGTCTTGAAATGGGAACGGTCCATGCCTCGGTTCAGGAGGTCATTGAGGATTTCAAGCAGCTTGTGGTCATTTTTGTCGTAATAGAGCGATGGCGAGGTCACGTCGATTCTCCAATTTTACGGTTGCGTCCGACATCATGCAGCAACCATGCCTTGCCACATATCGTCGAGGACGCAGTCCGATTCGGAACTTACTCGTCCTGTATTTCCATATATATCGGATTTTTTCGCGTCCGTCATCGGTCCGGGTGTGGGCTTCCCGCAACTGTTTTTTGCAACGGGCAAATCGGGCAAAGCTGCTTTGCCCGATTTATTGCAAGAATAAAACTAAAAAAAACAGCGTGTTACAATTGGCACACCGGTTGCTAATGCTGAGCCAGGAATCATTGAATTTGCAATTAATTCGTATGGTGAAGTTATGACACAACCGAGAATCCTTCTGGTGGACGACGAGGAACGGCTCCTCAGCACGACGAAGAAGCTCTTCGACAAGATCGGCATCACGGCCTTTACGGCCACGTCGGGCAAGGATGCGCTGGAGTTGCTTGGAGCGCAGGAAGTGGATGTTGTCTTCCTGGACATCAAGATGCCTGGAATGGACGGCATGGAGACGCTGCAGCGCATCAAGAAGGAATACCCCCTCACAGAGGTAATCATACTGACGGGCCACGCCACCATGGAAACTGCGGTGGAAGGCCTCAAGCTCGGTGCCCTCGATTATCTCATCAAGCCTGTCAGCATGAAGGATTGTCTCCGCAAGGCGGAGGAAGCCTTTGAAAAAGTCTCCCGGCAAAAACAAAAGATCCACTCTGCCCGAATGGCCGAATCTTCGGAGGGGCAGGGTGGTTTGCGTTAGAACATAAGGAGGTTGCAATGGTTAACATCAAGGTCCTCATGGTGGACGATGAGGAACGCTTTCGCACCACCACTGCGAAAATTCTGGCACGAAAAGGGTTTGAGACAATCCTGGCCGCCAGTGGCGAAGAAGCGTTGGACAAGCTCGTCGAACGTCCCGATGTGGTCATCCTCGATGTGAAGATGGGCGGCCTGGACGGCCACGACACCCTGAAACTCATCAAGGCTCAGTTGCCGGATCTTCCGGTCATCATGCTTACCGGGCACGGCGATGTCCCGGGCGCAAAGAAAGCCTACGAAACGGGCGCCTTCGACTATCTGGCGAAGCCCTGTGACGTGGACCTGCTCGGCGCCAAGATCAAGGACGCCTACGACTACGCCAAAAAGGTGCCCTACGTGGAAAAGCTGGCGGGAGACATCATGATTCCGCTGGAGCGCTACACCCAGATTCCCATGAACAGCACGGTCAAGGATGCCATCAAGGCGCTGGAAAAAGCCATGCGTCATCTGATGGCCACCGACCGTCTCATGGATACCGGGCACCGTTCCGTACTGATCACCGGTCTGGACGGCAAGGTCGCCGGACTGCTCAGTCCCCTGGGGCTCATCGACGGTATCCGGCCGGATTATCTCTCCGCGCCCAAGCCGTCCATGGCCGACTCCCTGCAGTACTCCGCCATGTTCTGGCAGGGGCTGTTTACCTCGCGCGTCAAGGAAATCATGAACAAGCCTGTCAGCGAGTTCATGTCGGAATCCCTGCCGCTCATCGACGTCAACGCCAATCTCATGGATGTGGCCAACACCATGATTGCAGGCCCGGCCCGGCGCATGCTGGTGCAGGCCAACGGCAAGGACGTGGGTGTTATCCGCGAGCAGGAGCTGTTCTACGAAATCGCCAAGATTATAGCGGCCAGCTGAAGCGCTGAAATATCCAGAGGTTAAACATGAGTCAGACAAAGAAAAAGGCGACCGGTTACGATAAGTACGTCAACTGGAAGCTCTTCATATTTCCGGTGGTTCTATTTGCGGTGATCTTGATGCTGCCCACGCCGCAGGGCATGAAGGACGTGGGTATCCAGTACTCGGTCGGGCCCAAGGTCGTTACCAACTATCTGTGCCAGGAGCTTTTCCAGAAGAAGAGCGCCGATTGCGAGCAGTGGCAGATTCTCGCTGCACGCATGATGGAGCAGAACATGCGCATGGGCGCGCTCTCCAAGGCACGTTTCCTCAAGCGTGATACCAAGTGGGTCAAGAAGTACAAGATTCCGTCGGACGGAGCTAACTTCGATCGTGCCCATAACTACATCAAGGAAAACCTGTCCGAAGATGCGTATCTGAACATGATGAAGGGGGCGTATCACCTGCGCCTCAAGGGCATCAACTACAATGATCTGTCAAAGAACGACAAGAAGAGTGCGGACAAGGGTGCCTGGTCGATCAAGGTCGCCATCGCCATGGTCGTCTTCGTTGTCTTCTGCTTCATGACGGAGTGCATCCCGCTGCCCGGCGTGGCCTTCTGCATGGGGTTGATACTGGTCTTTACCGGTGTCGTATCCCGAAGTCAGGTGGCCGGGCTATACTGGGATGACGCGGTCTGGTTCATCATGGGTTCGCTCATGTTTGCGGCGGCCTTTGTCAAGACCGGCGTGGACAAGCGCATGTGCCTCTTGATGTTCAAGAAGCTGGCTGTGCCCAACGTCCGTTGGATCACGCTCATCTTCTTCATCGTCATCACCCCGCTGGCCGCGTTCATCTCCGACCACGCGCTGGCCGCCATGTTCCTGCCCATCGGTATGCTGCTCTACCAGAACAGCCTGACCGACGAGGTGCCTGAGGACAAGGAACTGGCCAAGATGCTGATGATCTCCATCGCCATGGCCTGTAACATCGGCGGTCCGGGCGCTCCTTCCGGCGGTGCCCGCAACGTTATCATGATGACCTACCTGAACGACATGTTCGGCATGGACATCGGTTATGCCCAGTGGATGCTTTACTGCATACCGTTCATTCTGGTCATGATCCCCATCACCTGGCTCGCCTGCAACATGCTCTTCAAGCCCCGCATCACCTCCCTGGCTCCTGCCATGCGCCATCTGGAAGGTGAAATCGGCAAGATGGGCAAGTGGAACCGCAGCCAGATCTGGGCGATGATCATCTTCGTCATCATGGTCTACGGCTGGTTCACTGAAAAGGCGTTCTACAACATGGGCATCTACCCCGTTCGTCTCGGCATCGGCGTCATCGCGGTCGCCGGTGCGGTGGCCTACCTGCTGACCGGTGTCGTCAACTGGCGCGACTATCAGGAGAAGGTGGACTGGGGTGTTGTCTGGTTGTACGCGGGTGCGATCATCTTCGGCCGCACCCTGGACAAGACCGGCGCCGCCTATTGGCTGGCCCAGTCCGTCATCGACCTGCTGGCCCCGCTCGGCATGGACCACGGCCTGCCGCTGATGCTCACCTCCAACGGCCTGACCGCCGTGCTGACCAACCTGATGGCCGATGGCCCGGCAGCCGCCGCAGTCGGTCCCATCACCCTGAACATGGCCAGCATCGTGCACCCCGGCACCACGTTCCTGCCCTTCATGGCAATGTCCACCGCAGTGGCGTCTTCCTTCGCCTACTGCCTGATCATCGGAACGCCGCCGAACGCCATCGTCTATGCTTCCGGCTATCTTGAGCCCAAGGACTATCTGCGAGTCGGTGTCCCAATGTGGTTCGTCGCCAACATCATCGTCATCATCCTGACGGCGGTATACTGGACCAACATAGGATTCGGCTCGCTACCAGGATTCTAGCACCCCCCAAGCCTAACCCCTAACCCCCGGCGGTCCGCTTATGGCGGGCCGCCGGGCAAAACCAAAAGGGAGGAAACGACATGAACGGCAGCGAAAACAGGGAACGTGCCTTTGTCCACAAGAACGGCGTCACCTATTTCAGCAAGAAGACCGAGAGAAGAATCCTGTTTCTGCTCACCATGGCCATGCTGGTCTGGGGAGTAGTCGAATACGCCACCGGTATCAATTAAGCACAGGGAGGAAGGGGAAATGGAATCCACGTGCACAACCGGTAAGATGAACGTCAGGGAATATTTTGAGGTCCTTATCAACATCATGCGGTCGCCCGCCCGATTCTTCGAGGGGGTTGCCCAGGAGGAGGGGATGCGGCGATCGCTGATCTTCCTCATGATATCCGGGCTGTTCTACTGCTCGGCCAGCATGACCTACTTTTTTGAAAACTCCGTCACCATGGGCGTCATCATGATGCTCAACGCCGTTTTCATGCCCGCCTTCGGAGCCGCGCTCACCTTTATCCTGCTCGGCATGACCGGTACCGAAAAGGTGCCTTTTGCCAAGGTGTTCAATATCTACGCCTATGCCAGCGGGACGGTCATGGTCATCTCCTGGATTCCCGGCCTCGCCATCATCATGGAGCCTGTCCGGGCCCTGCTGGTGGGCGTGGGGTTGGTCAAGGCCTCCGGAATAGGCAAGTTCAAGGCTGCGCTGGTCATCTTGATAACGGCGTTTCTGATCTTGCTCTTCTTCTGGACCGCCGCGCCTGTGGTGGAGGAGTTGAAACCGCTCCTGCGATAATCGGGGTTTTCCCGCGTCCCTCAATGTGACGCAATTTTTCCTTCTAACCCCTTCCAAGTCCGGGCCGGGTGCTTGTCCCTGGCCCCGGCCCGGACCCCCATGGTGCAAACCGGAGAGCTGTGATGAAGAAAATTCGATTGCTTCTGGTGGATGACGAGATCGACTTCCTGCACGTTTACGCCCGCAGGTTCGCCCGGCGCAACGCGGAGATAGAGTCGGCCACGAGCGGCGAGGAGGCCCTGGAAAAGATAGGGTCCGGCCGTTTCGATGTCGTCATCATGGATGTGATGATGCCGGGCATGAGCGGGCTGGAGACCCTGCGTCGGATCAAGGCGCAGCACCCCGATCTGCCGGTGATCATTCTGACCGGCCATGCCAACTCCAAGGCGCTCATCGAGGGCATGGAGAACGGAGCTTTCGACTATCTGCTCAAGCCGGTAGGCACGGACGAACTGTATTTCAAGGTGCTGGACGCGGTGCGGGCGCGACGCCTGCCCTCAACCGACTGAGAGGAGGGAGGCACCCCATGGCCATCATCCGCAATATCTTCAATCTGACCCGGCGCACCCCCGGCGACGGCGATGCGGCGGCCCGTTTCCTGGCCAAGTCCGAGAATTTCCGCCTGCTGCTCACGGCAAATAACGAGGCGCTGGAGCGTATGGGTGAGATGTCCGTGGACGCCAAATCCGGCGGCACCTTCGGCATGGCCCACGTGCGGGCATCGAGCCTGCGTACGGCGGCCGCCGTACGGGGCATGATAGAGCGGCTGTGCCGCATGTGCCCCGGCAAATATGACGAACTCAAGGATGTGTTCAACCGCATCGTCATGGAAATGGAAACCGCGCTGGTGCACCGGACGGACCGGCCCACCGGCCCGCTGACCCTGGGGCTCGACGTCGTGCGTGCCGGGGCCATGCCCGAAACCGGCTCCAAAATGGCCTTGCTTGGCGAGATCGCCTTGGTTCTCGACCTGCGCATTCCGCGCGGATTCTCCATTACCGGATCGGCCTTCCGCCGTTTCATGGAACACGCCGGGCTGGACGACGAAATCAATCGGCTCATCCAGATTACGGACAGCAGCGAGCTGGACGAACTGCGTGACCTGGAGACGAATATCCGCCGGGCCATCGACATGGCGGCTTTTCCTCCCGGACTGGAGGAGGCCATTGAGGATGAATGCGCCCGGCTCGGCCTGGATGGAAAGGATGTCCGGCTGGCCGTGCGCAGCAGTGCCCTGGGCGAGGATTCCGAGGAAGCCAGTTTTGCCGGGCAGTTCTTGACCGTGCTCGGTGTGCGGCCGGACGACGTGGCCGAAGCGTACCGCAGTGTGGTCGCCTCCATGTACTCGGCCACCGCCATGCTTTATCGGTTCAACCGCGGCCTTCGGGAGGACGGCGTGGTCATGTGCGTGGGCTGCATGGAGATGGTGAACGCCACGGCTGGCGGAGTGGTCTATACCCGCAATCCTGCAAGTCCTGGGGAGGGCGTACTGGTTTCGGCCGCGCCCGGCCTGCCATGTACGGTGGTGGATGGATCGGCGCTTATCGATACCTGGATCGTCAACCGTGATTCGCTGGAGGTCGTCAGGGCCGAAATCGCCGACAAGCAGTGGGAACACAGCGTTGGTCCCGGCGGGTCCATCATTCGCAGGGAGCTGGGCGAGGGGCGGAGTGCCCTGCCTGCCATCGGTGAGGATCTGGTTGTCGAACTGGCCCGGAACGGGCTGGCTATTGAAGGATATTTCGGCGGACCGCAGGACGTGGAGTGGGCCCTTGGGGCCGATGGCCATGTCTACTATCTGCAATGCCGTCCCTTGGCCGTTGGTACCGACGAGTGTGAACCGGGCCATGCCGAAAATGACGCGGACGCTTCTTTTGCCATATTGACGTCGGCTGTGCCCGCCAGCCCAGGAGTGGCCGGTGGAACCGTGTTCCGCGTGGAGACGGATGAGGACATGCTCGACTTCCCGGATGGTGCGGTGCTCCTGACGCGAAACGCCAGGCCGCAGCTTTCGGCGCTGTTGCCGCGCGCGGCCGCGCTGGTCGCGGAGTTCGGCAGCCCGGCCAGTCACCTCGCCAATGTGGCGCGGGAGTTCTCGGTTCCGGCGCTCATCGGCGCGCCCGGGGCGGTGGACCGTCTCTCAGGCGTCAGCGCGGTCACGGTGGATGCCCGGAACGGCACCGTCTACCTGGGAATCCGCCGCGAGCGGATCGAAGCCGCCGGTACGCGCAAGGGGGTTGCACGGGAAAATGACGTCGTCCATGCCCTGCGGCGCCTGCTGCCATTTGTCGCACCTCTCAATTTGACCGATCCCGAATCCCCGGACTTCAAGCCCGATAATTGCCGGTCCCTGCACGACATCACCCGCTACTGCCATGAGAAGGCCGTGCAGGAGATGTTTTCCGGTGCCGGGCAACCCACAGCCAATGCCCGGAAGCTGAAGGGCGAGCTGCCCATGCAGTACTGGCTGGTGGATATCGGCGGCGGCACGGCCGAGTCCGAGGAGGAGGGGTATATCTCTCTGGACAACGTGCGCTCCGGTCCCATGCTCGCCCTGTGGCACGGCATGACCGTCATCCCGTGGGATGGCCCGCCACCGGCCAGCGTGAGCGGATTCATGTCCGTGGTCACCCAGGCGGCGCAGAATCCGGCATTGATGCCGGGCGTTGCCAATGACATGGGGCGGCGCAACTATTTCATCGTGGGGCGCAACTACTGCAACCTGCAATCCCGGTTCGGGTTCCACTTCTGTACCGTGGAGGGCTTTGCCGGGAGTGATCCCACGGCCAATTACGCGCTCTTCCAATACCGTGGCGGTGGTGCGGATATCAGCCGCCGCAGCGTGCGCATCGGGCTGGTGGCCGAGGTCCTGGATCGTCACGGCTTCATCGTCGAGGCGCGGGAAGACGCCCTGCACGCCCGCATCGAGGGCGTGGCCCGGCGGGCGGTGGAGCAATCCATGGCTGTCATGGGTTATCTGCTGATGCATACCCGGCAGATTGACATGGCCATGGCCGATCGTGCCGTGGGAGATCGTTACCGGGCCAAGTTCGCCAAGGATATCGAGACGGTTCTGGAAAACCTGCCGGAAATTGTCCGGCCACAGGCGGGTGAGCCATGACCGACACCTCCTATACCCGGCTGCGCCTCAGCCTGATGCTGCTCACCCTGGTGCTTTCGCTGGTCCCGCTCTTTGCCCTCGGCTTTGTTATCGATTCCGAGTTCCGGGATGCCTACGGCGACAAGCTGACCAGCAATCTTCGGCTGGTGGCGGGTAACAAGGCCGACGCTCTGGACGTTTTTTTGACCGAGCGGGTGATACAGCTTCAGATGGTGGCGGGGATTCACACCCTGGGCACTCTGGGGAATCAGCAAGCCCTGGAAAAAGTGTTCGACACCGTGCACGCGGCCAGCCCCTCCATCGTCGATCTCGGTGTTATTGGGCAGAATGGCCGTCATGTTGCCTATAGCGGTCCCTTTGACCTGAGCGAAGCCAACTATAAGGACGAGCCCTGGTTCCATCAGGTGATGATCAAGGGACTCTACATCAGCGACGTGTTCATGGGGTTCCGCAATTTCCCGCACTTCATCATCGCGGTAAAGCGGCGTGAGGGCGGCCGTACCTGGATACTTCGGGCAACCATCGATTCCGACATCTTCACCGGGCTGGTGCGCAACGTGCAGAGCGGCGTAACGGGCGACGCCTATCTCATCAACCGTGCCGGGGTGCTCCAGACACCGTCGCGTTTTGGCGGCAAGATTCTCGGGGCGGCGGATCTGCCCGAATACCAGCCCTCCGGCGGTGTGGATGTCATCCGGTGGCAGCGAGGCGGGGACGAACTGATGGCTGGAATAGCCCCGCTCAAGCACACCGGCTGGCGGCTGGTGGTCATCGAGAATCCGCAGGAGGAGCTTTCGCCCCTGCTTCGGGCCCGTTCGCTGATCTTTGCGTTGTTTTTGGTCTGCGCCCTGATGATCTTTGCCGGTGCCTATTTGTCCGTGGGGTCGGTGGTCAAGCGGCTGCAAAAGGCGGACAAGACGCGCGCGGCCATGGACGCGGCGGTCATGCAGTCCAACAAGATGGCCTCGTTGGGCAAGCTGGCAGCGGGTGTTGCCCACGAGATAAACAATCCGCTTTCCATCATCCGTGAGAGCGCGGGGTGGATTCGGGACATCATCAATGACGGTGAGCTGGGCGAGTCCTCGGCCGTGGATGACCTGCAGGAAGCCACCGACGACATAGAGCGCCATGTGGAACGGGCGCGGACGGTCACGCACCGTATGCTCGGGTTCGCCCGGCGCATGGAGCCGTTGCAGGAGGATGTGGACCTGAACATGCTCGCAAGCCAGACCGTCTCTTTTCTGGAGAACGAAAGCCGCCACCGCAACATCGAGGTGAAGTGCCTGTTCGATCAGGCCTTGCCGCTCATCACCACGGACGCAAACCAGGTGCAGCAGGTCATTCTGAATCTGCTGGAAAACGCCATCGACGCCATCGGGCAGGACGGCGTTATCGAAGTATCGACGCGATCGGGGGACAATACCGTTCTCTTGGATATCGCGGACAGCGGAGAGGGCATTGCCCCGGAGAATCTTTCCAGGGTGTTTGATCCCTTCTTCACCACCAAGCCCACCGGAGAGGGAACCGGGCTGGGGCTTTCCATCGTCTACAGTACGCTCAAAAAGCTCGGCGGGGATATCGATGTGCGCAGCGAGCGTGGCGTCGGGACCACCTTCACCATCACTCTGCCGCTGACCCACGTCGCCATTCCCGGACGCCAGGAGGAGTCATGGATAGAGTAAAAGTCCTCGTTGTCGACGACGAAACCGATTTCCTGAAGCTCATCAAGCGACGTCTTGAAAAGCGGAACGTCGAGGTGGCCGTGGCTCCCGGCGGCCGCGAGGCGCTGGAGTACCTGGCCGACAACTCGGCGGACGTGGTCATTCTGGACGTGCGAATGCCGGGCATGAGCGGCATGGAGACCCTGAAGGAGATCCGCAAGCGGCACCGGGAAACCGAGGTCATCATGCTCACGGGGCACGGCTCGATGCAGTCCGGCATAGAGGGCATCAGCCATGGCGCCTACGACTACGTGCTCAAGCCCTTCAACATCGATGACCTGCTTGACCGCATCCGCGCGGCCTGCGAGCGCTCCCGTCTCAAGCAGGGCGAGAAGGAGCGGCCATGACCCTTTGCCGTGCGCGCCGCCTGCTTCGGGTGGGGCAATATATCTTTCCGGTCGTCCTGCTTGCCCTGACCTACGGCATCTGGAGACGGCCCTTTGTGCATTGCGATGTCCTGGTGACCGCTGGTGCGGGGGGGGCGGCCATCGGCATGTGGCTGCTTTTCCACCTTGTGGCGGAGCGCATTCAGAAAGCCTGCGATGAACAGTCGGAGCTGGGAAACCAGCTCATTCAGTCTCAAAAAATATTGGCCCTTGGCGAGATATCCACGGGTATTGCCCACGAGATCAACAATCCGCTGAACATCATCATGCAGGAGGCGGCGTTGGTGCGCGCGGACCTGGAGATGGATGTCGGTCCCCAGGCCCTGCACGAGGTGAAGGAGAGCCTGGACGTCATTCTCAGACAGGTGGAGCGGTGTTCGGACATTACCCACAAGCTGCTGGATTTCGCCCGCCAGCGGGTGCCCATCTCCCAGATGGCGGACATCAACCGGCTGGTGGAGGACATGCTCGACCTGCTGGAGCGGGGCGGCGGCCCGGGCAACGTGGAGATAATCAAGGTTTTTGACCCGAATCTGCCTCCGGTCCAGACCGACCCGCCGCTGCTCCGGCAGGTTTTTCTTAACCTGCTCATCAATGCGGTACAGGCCATGGAGCAGGGCGGAGGCTATCTCTACGTGACCACCAGCGTCGAGGATACGCGGGTTTGCGTGGAGGTACGCGACACGGGCCCGGGGATAGACGAGAAAGATATCGCGCGAATTTTCAATCCCTTCTTCACCACCAAGGAGCCGGGCAAGGGAACGGGCCTCGGATTGTCCGTGAGCCTGCGCATCGTCAATCAGCTCGGCGGCGACATGGCGGTACGGTCGGAGAAGGGGGAGGGAGCGGCCTTTACGGTCTGTATCCCCATAACGAGGTAACGGGAGTTCGACATGCAGACAATGGCAAGAGTGCTCGTGGTGGATGACGAGGAGCGGTTTCGGCACACCCTGCATCGGTTGTTGGAAAAGGCGGGGCATACGGTGGACGAGGCCCCGGACGGCGAGACCGCACTGCGCAAGCTGGGGGCGGAACCGTTCGACGTGGTCCTGCTGGACCTGAAGATGCCCGGCCTGTCCGGGGAGGATACCTTTCTCAAGATACGGCAGCGCGGGGTGGATGTGGAGGTCGTCTGCCTCACCGGCCACGTTTCCGTGCCCGACGCCACCAAGCTTTTGGAGCGCGGGGCCTTCGACTATCTGCTCAAGCCCGCTGCGATGAGCGACATATTGCAGTGCGTGGCGCGGGCGGCGGAGAGCAAGCGGTTGCGCAACGAGGAGATCGAGGTCGCGGACCTGCTCGGCTACGGCGACAAGTAACCGGTCTTCGCAGGAGGATTCCGTAGGAGAAACCGCATGAATGACGAATTCAGCTACGAAAATCTGGGCAAGTGTTATTGGAACGGTTCCATGGGGCCGTTCATCGTGGGCATCATCGGTTCCGGCCCGGCCTTCAAGGTCCTGCTGGATATCATATACAATGAAGCCTTTCGGGAGTTCCTGCCGGATATGCGGCTGGCCGCGGTGAGCGGGCTCGACCCGGGCCGGGCGGATGCCGGGTTGGTGGAGCCGGGCTGCCCGCTCTACGATTCCTGGCGGGAGATGCTCGAAAAGCATCCCGAGATCAATCTCGTGGTGGAGCTTACCTGTGACGAACGGGTGTTGCAGGAGGTGCGGGCAGCCCTGCCCGAAACAGTCTCGCTCATGGATCATCGCGAGGTGGTATTTTTCTGCGGAATGCACGATATGGCCTTGGTCAAGGGGAACTTCCTGAGCCAAGTGGACCATCAGCGCACCCTGATCCAGTCCATCATCGATGAAATCCGTGAGGACATCTTCCTGCTCGACAAGGCGGGCAACGTGGTGGACGTGAACCGCATCGTCTGGCAGCGGGCCGGGGTTTCTCGCAAGAGCCTGCTCGGCAAGCCGTGCTGGCATGGCGCCCGCCTGCGCGACGGTTCGGTCTTTTGCAGCCACCTGGACCCGGTCTGTCCCTTCCACAAGACCCTGCGCAGCGGGGAGAAGGAGGAGACCCTGGTTACCCGGGTCAACGGCAGCGGACTGCTCCAGTACTATCGGCTGTACGCCTATCCCATCTTCGACATGCGCGGGCACATGACCCACGTCATGGTCATGCATCGCGACATTACGGA
The DNA here is from genome assembly GCF_050058625.1 of Pseudodesulfovibrio sp. 7M6. Classification (GTDB taxonomy): domain Bacteria; phylum Desulfobacterota; class Desulfovibrionia; order Desulfovibrionales; family Desulfovibrionaceae; genus Pseudodesulfovibrio; species Pseudodesulfovibrio salinus. The sequence continues at coordinate 406,754 of NZ_CP188816.1, forward strand.
ACGCACCCATCGCGAGAAGTACCAGCAACAGCGGGACAAGTTTGCCATCATCGGCGAGATGTCCACCTATCTGGCCCATGAAATCCGCAACCCTCTCTTTGCCGTGGGCGGGTTTGCCAACTCCCTGCTCAAGTCGTCCAACCTGGGGGAAAAGGAGCGGGAGAAGGTGCAGATCATCGCCAGCGAGACCATGCGCCTGGACCGGATGCTGACCAACATGCTCAACTTCGCGCGGCCCTCGCACGCTCCGGCGGGGCGGGTGGATATCTTGGCCGTGTGCAGCGATGCGGCCGAGTTGATGGATATCGGCTACGGCAAGCAGGGATACCGTGTGGAAGTCCTCTCTCCGGCAGTTCCCCTGCCCACGGTGCAGGGCGACCAGGATGCCATCAAGCAGTGTCTGGTCAATCTTATCAAGAACGCGATCGAGGCTATGCCGGAAGGCGGTTCCATCACCCTGGAACTGGCCATGGAGCAGGCCATGGTTGTCATTCGCGTCCGGGACAGCGGTATAGGCATGAGCGAGCACGAACTGGATCAGGTCTTCAATCCCTTTTATTCCACCAAGGAAGATGGGAGCGGACTCGGGCTGGCCATGATCAAGAAGATTGTGGAGGAGTGCGGCGGCCACGTGGAGCTGGCCAGCGTGCCGAAGCAGGGCACCACTGTGTCGCTCTTCTTCTGTCCTAGCCTGGACATCCCTGACGGAGGCTCCAAGTCCGCAGGGATGTAGCCTTCTTGTACTTGTCCTCCGCTGTTCTCGTTTTATCGCAGGGATTGCACTTTATGCACATTTTGTGCAATTAGAAGTGCAGCTAACTGCACTTCCAGATGTGCACTGCCGAGTCAATTAAAGATTAACTACCTGTTTTCACACTATTTTATGTAATTGGCACGCCGCGTGCATCATTTCGGTCAGGTTACGGTCTGATTCGATAAAACATGGCAGAGAGCCAATTTTTACATAAGGAGAAAAGGTATGACCAGGAAGAACTTCACCTCTTTGGCACTGGCAATGGCGCTGGTAATGGCGGTGGCAGGCTTCGCCCTGGCCGGTCCCGGCGGGCATGGCTACAACGGGCGCGGCGGCTGCGGTGCCTGGAGCGGAGGACAGGGTGGCCCCGGCCTGCGCGGCATGTACAGCCAGCTGACCCCGGAGAAGCGGGCGTCCGTGGACAAGATTTTTGAAAACTACAAGCCGAAGTTCGAGGCGTTGCGCAATCAGATGCAGACCAAGCACGCCATGCTTGAGGCCATGGTCAACGGCGGCCAGGCCGACGAGAACAAGATCGGCAAGCTCATCGGCGATATGACCCAGCTGCGCGACAAGATGTTTGATCTGCGCAAGAGCCTGAGCGCCGACCTGTCCAAGGAGCTCGGCGTGGAACTCCCCGCCGTCGGTTTCGGCCAGGGATGCCCCGGCTTTGGCCCTGACGGTTGTCCCGAATACGGCACGGGCTACGGTATGGGTTCCGGCTATGGCCACGGCATGGGCGGCCACGGTATGGGCGGCCACGGCTACGGTCATCGTTGGCAGTAAATTTCCGTTAACTGGAAAACAGGATTGCGCGGGACGGTCTCTCACGGGGAGGGACCGTCCCGTCGCGTAAGGGAAAATAACCACTGCGGCAAGGCGGGAAATACGATATCGTGATTGGGTGGCAGGTCCGGGGCGCAAGCCCGAATCCCTTTACCCCAAAGGAGAATCCGATGTTTCGCAAAACCATTTCATTGACCGCCTTGTTGTCCTTTGTCGTCACGCTTATTACCAGCGTGGTTTTGTACATTGTACCCCATGGCCGGGTTGCCTATTGGGCCGACTGGACGTTTCTGGGTCTTTCCAAGGACCAGTGGGACGGCACGCACATCACCATCGGAACCTTGTTCATTGTCTCGCTTCTGCTGCACATCTGGCTCAACTGGAAGCCGCTCATGGCCTACATGAAAAACCGGGCCCGCGAGATGGTGGTTTTGACCGGGCCGATGGTCGTGGCCGTGGTTCTGACGCTTTTCGTATTTTTCGGCACCCTGCTCGGGTTGCCCCCCATGCGTCAGATTCTGGATTTCAGCGCCTCCATCAAGGACGAGGCCGTGAATACTTATGGCAATCCTCCCTTCGGCCATGCCGAACTGAGCGAGCTGGAGAAGTTCTGCGGATACCTTGGACTGGATGTGGACAAGGCCGTGGCTGCATTGAAGGATGCCGGGTATGCCCTGAACGAGGGCAAGGCGACCCTCGTCAAGGATATTGCCAAGTCCAAAGGCGTAAGCCCGCAACGGGTATTTGAGGATATCCGGGCCGGAATGGGCGAGGGAGCGGGAACATTGCCCGCTGATCCGCCGCAGGGACTGGGCCGCATGTCTCTTGCCGACGTATGCAAGGGGTTCGGCCTGTCGGAGCAGGATGTCCTGGCCCGGCTGAAGGCAAAGTCGATCGAGGCCAAGCCGGAGATGACCATCAAGGAGATTGCGGCCTCAGGAGGGCTGCAACCCCGCGATATTTACAATATTCTCAGGGGAGAGTAGCGAGGCTGCATGGACGTTCATGCTTATAGTAGGGAAAAGGGACCGCTGGTCGCTCTTGTCCTGGCGCTCATTGTGCTGGGGCTGGGCAGTCTGTATCTGACCTGGCGGTCCATCGCCCACCAGCGGGAGATCGTCGAGGACCACATGATCCTTACCGGATCTTCCATTCTGCGCGGGGTGGAGAACAATCTGTCCCGTTTTCGCCGTACTGTCCGGCTCAGTCCACAGGCTGCGCCGCTTTTTCCGGCCATGGCTCAGGAGCTTTTTGTCGAGCTGACCAAGTCAGAGGATATCCAGTTCATCACCTTGCTTGGAGGAGACGGGCACCCGCTGGTCACCTCCGAGGAAGACAAGCGGATGCCGACTCTGGATCTGCCCGAGACCGTGACCCGCGACATTGAGCCGGGGCGCGCCTGGCATGTCATGGCGCAGTTCGGCAAACGCGCCGTGCTCATTTCCGGGCTGATGACCGATTCCGCCCTTTCGGCCCTTACCCGTGGCCAGCCCCCCAGAGGCGGCATGGGCCAGGGTATGGGACCCGGCATGGGGCAGGGGCTCGGACCGGATGGAGAGCATGGCATGGGACACGGAATGGGCCGTGGCCGTCATATGGGCGAGCCGCCCGTTGATGTCGAGCCGGTCTATCTGGTGGTCGGCCTCAATGCCGAGAAGCATCTGGCCCAGTTCCGGCAGTACCGGCGTGCGGCTCTGTATCAGACCGGCTATGTATTTCTGGCGGCGGTGGTGCTCTGGTCCCTTGCCTTCGGCTATCTGCGCCGACGCAGCGAGGGACGGCGGCTCGTCCGCATGGAGCGGTTTCAGAGCAAGCTGCTCGACAACATGCCGGACGGCCTTGTCACCCTTTCCGATTCGGGTGAAATTCTTGCCGCAAACAAGTCCGCCAAGGAATTGCTGGCACCACAGGGGGAGGAGGAGCCACCGGAGATCATTGGCAACAACTGGTCAAGTTTCGCCTTTAGCCTGAAGCCCGGCCGCTCGCCCCACGCCTGGGAGCAGTTTGATTATCAGGGCCGCCAGCTGGAAATTCTGGCGCTGCCGCTCCAGGGCAACGGCGAGGACGCGGTCCCTGACCCGAGCCGTTTCCTGGTGCTCATCCGCGACCGCACCGAAATCCGATCCCTTGAGGAAGACCTGAACGAGGCCAAGCGGCTGGCCGCCATCGGTTCCCTGGCTGCGGGCGTGGCCCATGAGGTGCGCAATCCGCTCAGTTCCCTGCGCGGTTTTGCCCAGCTCTTTGCCAACAAGCTCAAGGGGCAGGCTCCGCTGGACCGCTACGCCACCACCATGGTTCAGGAGGCGGACCGGCTGAACCGCGTGGTCACGGACCTGCTCTATCTGGCCCGGCCCCGCCAGCTCGATCCCAAGGATGTGAACCTTGCCGAACTGGGCGAGTCCCTCTTGCAGCTCATGCGCTTTGATTTCGAGGACAAGAAGACCTTGCCGGAACTCGCTTTCGGCGGGCTCTCCGCACATGCCGATCCCGATGCCCTCAGACAGGTGCTGCTCAATCTTATTTCCAACAGTCTCGATGCCTTGGCCGGGTGTAGTGACTGCCCCAAGCCGGGCCATATCCGGCTGACGGCCGAGGCTGCCCATGACGGCACCTGGATCGTGGTGGGCGACGACGGGCCGGGCATGAATCCGGAAATCCGCGAGAACGCCTTTAAGCCGTTTGTTACCGGCAAGAAGACCGGAACCGGACTCGGACTGGCCATCGTGCACAACATTATGCGCGCCCACCGGGGCCGGGTGGTCATCGACTCCGAACCCGGCGAGGGAACGCGTGTGCGGCTGTTCTTTCCCGACAAAGAGAACGAGGATGCATAAATGGAAGAACGTACGGTACTTATAGTAGACGACGAGCCGGGACACCGGCTCATGGTCCGGGCCGTGCTTGAGGACGAAGGCTGGAACGTCCTGGAAGCGGAATCCGGCGAGCGGGCATTGACGGTCCTGGCCGAGGCGGCCGAGTCCGATACCCGTCCCGATGTGGCCCTGGTGGACATGAAGATGCCCGGCATGGACGGAATGCAGCTGCTCAAGGAACTGCAAATCCGGCGGCCCGGTATGCCCGTGGTCCTGCTCACCGCCTTCGGCAGCGTGGGCAGCGCCGTGGATGCCATGAAAAAGGGCGCCTTCGACTATCTGACAAAACCGGCGGATAACGACGAACTGACCGCCGTCATGGGCAAGGCCTTCGAATACCACAAGCTGATCCGCGAGAATGCCCGGCTTAAGGCCGAGGTCTCCGGCGACGTGAAATTCATTGGCGCCAGCCCCGGCGTGGAGCGGGTGCGCCAGCTTATGGCCCAGGCTGGTCCCGCCGAGGCGACCGTGCTCATCCTCGGCGAATCCGGTACCGGTAAGGAACTGGTGGCCGAAGGGCTGCACCGCGCCTCCAACCGGGCCGACCGACCGCTCATCAAGGTCAACTGTGCCGCCCTGCCGGACGATCTGCTGGAAAGCGAACTCTTCGGTTATGAAAAGGGCGCGTTTACCGGCGCGGTCAAGGACAAGCCCGGCCGGTTCCAGCTGGCCGACGGCGGCACCCTGTTCCTGGACGAAATAGGCGAGATGCCTGCCGCGCTCCAGGCCAAGTTGTTGCGCGCCTTGCAGGAAAAGACCGTGGAGCCCCTCGGTTCGGTCAAGACGATCAAGGTGGATGTGCGCATCATCGCCGCCACCAACCGCAACCTCAAGCGCGAAGTGGAGGCGGGGCGGTTCCGCGAGGATCTCTACTACCGTCTGGCCGTGCTGGAAATCCGCATTCCGCCGCTGTGCGAGCGCAAGGAGGACCTGCCGCTTCTGGTCAGTTTCCTGATGCGCCGCCTGGGCAACAAGAACAACAAGATCATTCGCACGGTGACGCCCGCCTTTCTGGATGCCCTGTCCGGCTACGACTGGCCCGGCAACGTGCGCGAGCTGGAAAATGTGCTGGAACGCGCGCTGATCCTCTCCCGGTCCGATGCCCTCGGCACCGACCTGCTGCCCCCGCAGATCACCGGCGCGCGCGAGGCCAACCAGAACATGAGCCTGGATATGAACGGGGATATTCCCGAACCGATGATGAGCCGCTCCTCTTCCACTCCGGCCTCGCTGGAGGAGGCGGAACGGATGGCCATTCTCCGTGCCCTGGAGGAGAACGGCAATCACCGTGAGCGCACGGCCGAGGCCCTGGGCATCAGCCGCCGCACCCTGCAATACAAGCTCAAGAAATTCGGTCTGACCCGGCGGTAGGCTCCGGCCTGCCGCCGTGTCGGGCTTCGGGAAACGGTCGTGGATGCCCTGAAGGTCGAAACGTTCCTCACCGGTCCGGAGGAGGCCAACGCCTATCTGCTGCACGCGGGCGGGGAGGCCGTGGTCATTGATTCGGACGCTGAGCCGGACACCTTGATCCGCCGTATCGAAGAGGCTGGGTTGCGCCTGCGCGGCATCTACATCACCCACTTTCATCTGGACCATTTCGGCGGGGTGCGAGATCTGCACGAGCGGTTCGGCTCGCCGGTCTTCGCCAGCGGCGGGGATGCCTTCCTGCGGGACTATCCGCTGGAGCGGGGCGGGTTCTCGGACTATGCCGAACTGGCGGACTTCCCCTATGCGTCCATTGGGCCGGGCTGCCGTCACCTGCTGGGTCGGACCATGGTTGTTCTGGCAACGCCGGGGCATACGCCGGGGTCGCTTTCCTACTTCTTCCCCGCCGACAGGTGCGTGTTTACGGGCGACCTCGTTTTTAAAACCGCAGTGGGGCGCACCGATCTGCCCGGCGGCGATGCGGAACAGCTGCGCAACTCCATCCGCTCGCGCATTGCTCCGCTGCCGGGCGGGACGCGCATCTATCCCGGTCATGGGCGGACGACGCCGGTCGTTCGTGTACGCTGGGCCGCGTCTTAGATTGGGTAAAACTCCCAACAAGGCGGTTTGACAAACAAATCACTTTTTCTTCCCTGTTTTTTGGATTATACTGCAATTCTGAATTTCCCTTGAATCAAGGAAGGATTATGGCAGAGGAGAAGGCTGGCATAGCAGTCGATGTCGGACCCGAGGTCCGGGCAGCCGCCCGGAAACTGGTAACGAAGCGGTTCAAGTTCATTCCGGAACCGGACGCGGCGCTCAAGCGGCTCGCCCGGCACGGCGCGGACAGCGTTGCGCGCGACATGGTGCAGTATCCGGAACATTACAAACCGTCGCCCGAGCCGAAGGAAGTCATCCTCGGCCCGCTTGATCCGCTCGATATTTTGCGCAAGGAGCATCAGCTCCCGGCCCTCCCCCAGGTATTTCTGGAGTTGCGGGAGGCCATCAACGCCCCGGCCACCTCGGCCTCGGACCTGGCGAACATCATCAGCCAGGACCCCAGCCTGACCGCTTTTTTGCTGCGCATGGTCAATTCCGCCTTTTACAGCCTGCCTGTTCAGATAGACACCATCTCCAGGGCGGTGACTGTGGTCGGGGTCAACCAGCTCTCCACTCTGGCTGTGGGCACGTCCATCATGTCCCTGTTCAAGGATGTGCCCGCCGAGATCATCGATGTGGTCCAGTTCTGGAAACATTCCATCTGTTGTGGGCTCATTGCCCGGCGGCTGTGCCGCATGACGGGCCGGGGTGATCCCGAACGCGCCTTTGTGGCAGGCCTGCTGCACGACATCGGCCAGTTGGTTCTGCTCCAGGCGGAGCCCCTCAGGGCGGGGGCGGTTTTGGCCGCGGCCCGGTCCGGCCGGGCACTGCTCTGCGACCAGGAAAAGGCTATGCTCGGGTTCGACCACGCCACTCTTGGCGGCATGTTGCTGCGCAAGTGGAATTTCCCCTTTGTGCTGGTGGCGGCTGCCTTGGAGCATCATCACCCCAAGAAGACGCAAAAGGAGGCCGAGCCCGCCCTGGTTCACTGCGCCGAGACCATCGCCACCGGGCTGGGCATCGGTTCCAGCGGGGAATTTTTTGTCCAACCGCCGGAACCGGCCGTGTGGGCGTCGCTGGAGCTTACGGCGGAGCGCATGGATGAAATGATCGAGGATCTGGACGAGGAACTGGAAGAGGCCTTTGAAGTGCTGATTCGGTCCACGGCCGATTGACAGGAAGGGCAAAGCGCTATACTCCTGCCTCCCAAACCGAAACACACGGAGACTGTCTCATGCGCGAGAAAGTTGAAGCGGTCCTGGCCAAGGTCAGGCCCATGCTGCAGGCCGACGGCGGCGACGTCGAATTGGTGGAAGTGACGGACGATGGAATGGTCAAGGTTCGCCTGACCGGCGCCTGCAAGGGGTGCCCCATGTCCCAGCAGACCCTCAAGCACGGCGTAGAACGCCTTGTTCTCAAGGAAATCCCGGAAGTGAAGGGCGTGGAGGCCGTTTAACCGGCTCACCCTGATCCACCGGTTTTCCCCGCATTTTTTTAAAGGCTGCCGACCATCCCCGTCCAGGGGGTGGCGGCCTTTGTCGTGTTCCGGCGGCCATATATCATCAAGGAGTAATTCCATGACCAAGATCGTTTCCCGGTTCGCCCCCAGTCCCACCGGGTTCCTGCATATCGGCGGCGCACGTACCGCGCTCTTTTCATGGCTGCTGGCCCGTGCCGTGGGCGGCGAGTTCCGCCTGCGCATCGAGGATACGGACCGTGAGCGTTCCACCCAGGCCGCCACGGACGCCATCATCGATTCCATGAAGTGGCTCGGCCTGGAGCATGACGGCGAGATTGTCTTCCAGTCCACCCGCGCCGACCGGCACAATGAGGTTATCGACCAGCTCATTGCCTCCGGCCATGCCTACTACTGCCAGTGTTCCAAGGAAGATGTGGACGCCATGCGCGAAAAGGCGATGCAGGAAGGCCGCAAGCCCAAGTACGACGGCACCTGCCGCGACAAGGGACTGACCTCCGGCGCGGTCCGGCTGCGCGCCCCTCTGGAGGGAGCCACCGGCTACGAGGACATGGTCAAGGGCTTCATCTCCGTGGAAAACTGCGAGATGGACGACATGATCCTGCGCCGCAGCGACGGCACGCCCACCTATAATCTGGCCGTGGTGGTGGATGACCATGACATGGGCGTGAACCACGTTTTGCGCGGGGATGACCACGTCAACAATACGCCGCGCCAGATTCTCATCTACAAGGCCATGGGCTGGGAAGTCCCCCGGTTCGGCCACGTGCCCATGATTTTGGGGCCGGACAAGAAAAAGCTTTCCAAACGCCACGGCGCGCTCTCCGTCATGGAATACGAGAAGATGGGCTACCTGCCCGAGGCCGTGTGCAACTATCTGGCCCGGCTCGGATGGTCCCATGGCGACCAGGAACTCTTCACCATGGACGAGATGGTGAAGCTCTTTTCCACCGACAATCTCGGCAACTCTCCCTCGGTCTTTGACCTGACCAAGTTCGAGTGGGTCAACGGCCAGTACATGCAGCAGGCCGATCCCGAGCGGCTGACCGATCTGTGTGCCGAATTCCTGGCCCGCGAGGTGGGCGAGGAAGAGGCCGCCAAGGTCAAGCGCGCCGTCATTCGCAACGCCGTGCCGCTGTTGCAGCCCCGCGCCAAGTCCATAGTGGACATGGTGGAGCAGCTGCATCCGTTCATCGTGGACGCGGATTTCCTGCCCTACGACGAAGCGGCGGTGAAGAAATTCATCACTGCCGAGACCAAGCCGCTGCTGGAAGACATCGCTGCGCGCATTGAGGGCGATGTCGAATTCACCGAGGCTTCCCTCGAAGATGTTCACCGTAAGTTCATCGAGGAAAAGGATATCAAGTTCAAGGTCATTGCCCAGCCCATCCGGGTTTCCATCATGGGCAAGACCCAGTCCCCCGGCCTTTTCGAGACCATGCTGGCCCTGGGCAAGGATCAGACCCTGGCCCGGCTGCACCGTGCCGTGTCCCTGTAGAACGCACTCCCATGATAAATTGAAAAGGCGGCCTCTTCCGGGGCCGCCTTTTTTTGGGCTGCCGGAAAACACGTATCGTGGAAAGGGTGAGTTCCCGGGGGAGCCGGTCTTGTTTGCCGCTGCAAAAGGGAAAGACCCCGCCGGAGGATACCGGGCGGGGTCTTTTCGGTGCGGGTCCAGGCCGGGACTGAAACGGCCTGGGCCCTGACTGCAGGGAGGTGTGTTGATCGTTTTTCGTGTAGGAAAATTTATTTCAGGTCTTCCTTCATCTGCTTGAAGGTCTCGCGGTCGATTTCACCGGCGGCATATCTCCGCTTCAGTTCTTCCTGGGGCGTGGGGGCCCCGGTATTGGATGAAGGCGTGTGCCGGGCGCGGAGGGCCAGGTAGATGACAAGACCTATGAGCAGGAGTGGGATGAGGCCGCCCAGATGGAAGGGGAAGAACCCCATTGATCCACCGCCGAACCCGTGCCAGGGTCCGGGGCCTCCGCAGCCAAAGGTCAAGGCGCTTGAAAAGTCCATTGTGTCCTCCTTGACGCAAAAGTAAGCATAGGGTGTGCCAAAAATAAAATTTAAAGATGGCAACTGGTTAATGGAGGATGCTTTCCTTTGGTGTGTGCAAAAGTGCAATATATTGCGGTGTAAGGACCGCCATTTTGCACAAGTTATTGCACAGGGAGGTCAATGGAGAAGGTGGCTCCCTCGCCCTGGGTGGATTCCACCCAGATGGTGCCCTGATGGTGGTGGACGATCTCCCGGCAAATGGCCAGCCCGAGGCCTGCGCCTGCCGGTTTGTCATCGGCGGGGTCGCGGCTCCCGACCTGATGGAAAAGGTCGAATACGCGTTCCTGTTCGTCTCTGGGGATTCCTGTTCCGGTGTCGCTTATCCGAAAACGGACTACTCCGGGAACAGGGGCAGAGGCGGATATGGTCACTTTCCCCACTTTGGTGAATTTGGCCGCGTTGGTCAGCAGATTCAGCAGGACCTGAAGCATCCGGTCCGGGTCGAGAATCAAGGCGGGGAGGTCGGGCTCAATGTCGGTTTCCAGGGTGACGTTCGGGTTGTCGCTGAACTGGCCGGAAACCGCATCCACCGCTCGCTGTACCAGCGCTTCGGGCCGGGTGCGTTCCATCCGCCATTCGTTGTAGCCCATTTCGATTTTGTTCAGGTCCAGCACATCGCCGATGAGCCGGGAGAGCCGTTCGCCTTCGTGCAGCAGGATGTTCAGATTTTCCACGATCTGCGATCCCTTGGTCAGCAGTTTGGGGTTGCCCTTTGCCAGCGGCCAGAAGTGCCGGGAGAAGTTTTTGAGAATGAGTTTGGAGAACCCGAGCAGCGAGGTCAGCGGAGTCCTCAGTTCGTGGGAGACCGAGGAGACCAGTGTGGATTTCGCTCGATCCAACTCCCGAAGCCGCCGGTTCATCCGCTCGACTTCCTCCTTGGATTCGAGCATCTGCTGCTCCATTTCCTTGCGGTAGGTAATGTCGCGAGCTACCCATATTATGGTCCCGTTTTCCCCGTTTTCGTCGCCGATACGGGCGGTGCGCCCCTCAAACCAGACCGGACCGTTATCGCCCTGCAGGGTGTACTCTATGCTCTGGTTTTGTCCGGTTGCAATGGTCTTGCGGGTGACGTCGATGACTTCCTTTGCGTCTTCCGGGCTGGTCACTTCATGGATCAGTCGTCCCCTCATGTGGTCTTCCGAAAGAACCAGGTCGTCACGATCTCCTGTGTGTACATCCAGTATTCGTCCGTACCAGTCGAAGCGGACAATGCGGTCCGGGTATGAATCCACCAGGGCCTGAAGCCTGCCTTCGCGGTCCTTGAGGACGAGGTTTGTCCGTTGAAGGTCGCTGATGTTTATTTGGATGGCCTTGCGCATGGCGTCGAAACTTTCCGCCAGGATGCCTATCTCATCTCCTCGGCCGACCGGAACCGTAGTGTTCAGGTTGCCCCGGCGGAGAGCGTCGGCAATGCGGGTGAGCTCGCTGATGGGTGTGGTGACGTGTCGGCGCGAGTAGCCGATGATGACAAGGGAAGTGAAAATGATGCACAGAATGGAGCCGAGAATGAACATGCCCGCTATCTTCCGCTTGTGCGTGGTCGCAACGGCGGTGGTGGCACGGATGTAGACGCGGAAGAAGGGCTTTGCCCCCTCGTAGGCGTATAGCGGTGTTATGGATATGATGGCCGGAGGGTGAAGTGTCGTGTCGTAGTGCAGGGTCGTTTCTTCGTTGGCCGTCAGCAGCTCTTTGGGGATCTCTGGGATATTACGGACATTCTTTCCAATTCTGTCGGGCTGGTAGGCGTAGTAGATGCGTCCGCCTTCGCCGACGACCATGCCGTCCAGGAATTCGTCGCCCACCAGTTCCTTCATGACCTCCTCGCTGCCCACGGACTCGTAGCGCAGCAGTTGCCGGTTCATGAGCTTTCCGGGCACCTGCACCTGATTCACCAGATAGCGGTCGATCTCGCTGGAAAACGTCTCGGTATAGAACAGCCCGAGGGTCGTCAGGGCCACGAACTCGACGAGGAGTACGACGGCGCTGAATTTGAAAATAAGGCTTTTCCCTGCTTTCGACATCATTTCCTCTTACGAAGGCCCTGCGGAAAAAAGCTTTCTGGACATGGCATCAAGCCGGGAATGGATTGTGCGGATGTCCGAGGGTGTGGCGACAAATTGTTTGAACGCATGGAGACCGAGGGCGGCTACTGCAGGCGGGGTTGCCAGATCATAGCAGGTCTGCCACCGCTCGGCATTGCGCATGTCGTTCATAATGCGTTGCTGCAAGGGGGTATAGAATGACGTGGGAACATCACGGCTGGGGGCCAGCGCGCCGGAGCCCCGGCTCATCTCTTCCTGGGGGCCGATTTCCGAAAAATAGGCCAGAACCTTGTCCACTTTGTCCGGGATTCCGTTCCGGGCCACCAGCATGACGTCGATGACGCCCAGGGACACAGTGGGTACATCCGGGGCGATCTCCGGGAAGGGGAAATAGTCGAAGTCGATGCCCGCCCGCCAGCCCATCTGGCCTTCGAAGTGGCCGATAATCCAGGTGCCCATCAGCGTCATTGCCGCCTGCCCGGAGTGAACTAGGCCTGCGGCTTCCGCCCAGCTGAGCGGGACGGGTTGTTCATTGAAGTAGTGCGCATCCAGGAGTTGTTGCCACAGCTCGAATGTTTTGGTGACCTCCGGGTCGTCATAAAAGGCTCGTCCCGACATAAGGCGCTCGCGGTAATCCGGCCCGGCCGTGCGCACCAGCAGAAAATCGAACCAGTATTGGGCGGGCCAGCCATCCCGGCAGCCAAGCGCTATGGGAGCGACCCCTTTGTCACGCAGGGTAACGCACAGCTTGAGAAAAGCCTGCCAGGATTCGGGCGGGCGCAGTCCGTATTTTTGGAAAATGGCCTTGTTGTAGAAGAATCCAACTGAGTGCAGCGTAAGGGGCAGGGCGTACTGGTGCCCCTTGTAGCGGCATGCCTTCCTGATGAATAGGGGGAATCGTTTGTCCAATCCGGCTTCATTCCATGCCCGGTCAATGGGAGCGATAAGGTCGTTTTCGACCATGGAACGCGTGCGGGCTCCGGCCCAGTAAGAGAAAAGAGCAGGCGCTCCCTCGTTGGAGAGCATGGGGACGATGCCTTTTTTGAATGATTCGTGCTTGAAACCGATGGCCCGGACCTGCTGTTCGGGGTGGCTCCGGTTGTATGCGCTGGCCATCTCGTCGATGCCGCCGCTCAGGGCGTCGGTCCAGTAGTGAAGGAATATTATCTCTCCGCCCAAGCCTGCTCGCCCAGGCACCGCAAGGAGGACGGCAATCACCAGGGCGAGCAGGAGGATGTGGGTCTTGGGCAGGGGCATATAGGGGTTCTCCTGTCCTGAGGACGGAACCGGTTACGGTGTTGGGGTATGATAAACCGTAACTCCAAAATGAAAAGAAGGGAATCAGGTTATAATTTGAAGAACACTCCTGAGAAGAATTCGTAGCGTCTTACTATGAAAAATGACAACACAAAAAGCTGCCGCCGGGTGCCCGGCGGCAGCAGGAAATGCATCAAAGTGCCAGGACGAAAACTAGGCTTCGGGCTTGGTGTTCGCAGTGGGCTTGTTCACGGCGCCGTTGCGGATGCAACGGGTACATGCCTTGATGCTCACGACCTGCCCGGACTCGAGCTGGTGGCGGACCTTCTGCAGGTTGGGCATGAAGCGGCGCTTGGTTTTGATGTGGGAGTGGCTGACGTTGTTGCCGGTCTGGGGACCTTTCCCGCAAATATCGCAAACCTGGGACATGGCGACCTCCTGGTATATACCTATATAAAGTTGAATTTTACTTTTGCTCGCCAGTCGGGATACAATGGTTTCCCAAGCAGCGGGAGAGAATCCTTACCGAGCCTTTCACCAAATGGCAAGGGTTTTTTTCTTGACTGATAAAAAGTTCCCATATAGGAACCTCCGTTGCCCATAGCCGCGAAGCTGGGCGGAGGAATATCATGCTCGACCTGTGGATACCAATAAGCGACATTTCCCGCGAGGGGCAGTCGTTCACCTTTGATGACCAGGAGCTCTGGCACGAGGGATGGAAGGAATTTTCCATTTCCCTGGAGCCGGGGGCTGATCTGGTGGCCGAGGTCACCGTCATGCCGCAGGTCGATGAAGGTGTGCTGGTTCGCGGTACCCTCAAGGGATCAGTCATGATGCCCTGTGACCGATGCGCCGAGCCTTTCGAGTTCTCCGTGGACGAGACCTTTGACGTCTACGAGCAACTGCCGGGCGGCGAAGCGGATGACGACGAGCCGAGGGTTCGCATGGTCAGCGGCCAGCTCCAGCTTGATATGGGAGCTGTTCTCTGGGAAGTTTTTGCCCTTGCTTTGCCTGTTAAGCCGCTGTGTTCCGATACCTGCGAGGGTGTATGCCCCAAGTGCGGCCAGAACCTCAATGAGGGTGTCTGCGACTGTGAGCAGGATGAGGGCGACGAAAGGCTTGCGGTTTTCCGCAACTTGAAGATAAAATAATTGGTTCCGGCGGTGGACGGCGCAAGTGCCGACTTCCTCCTCCGGCGACAACGAAAAATAGAACCTTTTACTATAACGAGGTAACTACCATGGCTGTTCCCAAGAAAAAGACGTCCCGGTCCCGCAAGGGCATGCGCCGCGCTCACGATCGCGTTGCACTTCCCAATGTGGTCTACTGCGAGTGCGGTGAGCCCACTCTGCCCCATCGTGTCTGCTCCGTCTGCGGTTCCTACAAGGGTCGCCAGGTTGTCGGCACTGAAGAAGCCTAGCTCCGGTTCCAATCCGCGCATCGCCGTGGACGCCATGGGGGGCGATTTGGGTCCCCATGTCGTTGTTCCTGCCGCGGTGGAGGCTGCCCGGGAGGGCATCTCCATCATTCTGGTCGGGGATGAGGCTTTGGTGCGCGCAGAGCTGTCGCAGCTTAATACCGAAGGACTGGACCTCGAGCTCGTTCCGGCCTCCCAGGTGGTGACTATGGACGACAAGCCCGGCGATGCGCTTCGGCGCAAGCGGGACTCGTCCATTCAGGTGGCCACTCGGCTGGTCAAGGAAGGCAAGGCAGACGGCGTGGTCAGCGCGGGCAATTCCGGGGCCACCGTGGCCTGCGGCATGTTCGTGCTTGGCCGTATACCCGGTGTGCTTCGGCCTGCCCTGGCGGGCATCCTGCCGACGGAAAAAACCCCGGTGGTGCTCATCGACGTGGGCGCCAACGTGGACTCCAAGCCGCAGCACCTGTTCCAGTTCGGCCTCATGGCCGATGTCTTTGCGCACTACGTGCTGGGATTGAAAAATCCTTCCGTGGGGCTGCTTTCCATCGGCGAGGAGGAGGGCAAGGGCAACGCCACAGTGCGTGACGCCTTTGATCTGTTGCGCGCATCGGACCTCCGATTCATCGGCAATGTCGAGGGCCGTGATATATTCACGGGCGATGTGGATGTCGTGGTTTGCGACGGCTTTGTGGGCAACGTGGCCCTCAAGCTTTCCGAGGGGCTGGCCAAGTCCATGAGTCATATCCTCAAGAAGGAATTGGCCTCGAGCTGGCTCTCCAAGCTGGGCACGCTGCTTTCCCTCGGCGCCTTCAAGCGGTTCAAGCGGGTAGTGGACTACGCGGAATACGGCGGAGCTCCGTTGCTCGGCCTCAAGGGCGTGGTCATCGTGGCCCATGGCAAGTCCAATGAACTGGCCATGATAAACTGCATCCGTATGGCCGCCACCAGCGTCCGCAACAAAACTCATGAGCATCTTGAGGCAGGTCTGGCAGCCCATGCAGGCCTGACGGGCAAGGCCGACCGGCCCGCCGCCTGAGAGGGCGAGCGGCCGTAGCAAGCTGGCCTTGACCCGATCCCCCCATTCGCTTACACACCCCCCATGCAGACCAACTTCATCTTTCGCGGTTTTGGTCACTACGCGCCCGAGCGTGTGCTGACCAACGCTGATATGGAAAAGATCGTCGAGACCTCCGACGAGTGGATTACCACCAGAACCGGCATCAAGCAGCGTCACATAGCTGCGGATGGCGAGGCTACTTCGGACATGGCTCTCCATGCCGCGAAGCAGGCCCTGGCCGAGGCGGGCATGGCCCCCTCGGAGCTGACCCATATAGTGGTGGCTACCTTTACTCCGGATTCCATGATCCCCTCCACAGCCTGCGTGCTGCAGAGCAAGCTCGGCATTTCCGGCCAGATGTGCGTGGATGTCTCCGCCGCCTGTTCCGGTTTTCTCTATGCCCTGCAAACCGCTCGCGGCTACCTCGCGCTGGAGCCTGATGCCAGGATCCTGGTCGTGGCTGCGGAGGAGCTTTCTCGGCGGACCAATTGGGAAGACCGGGCCACCTGCGTGCTCTTCGGCGACGCGGCCGGTGCCGCGGTGCTGACCTCCGGAAACGAGGACGAGCGTCCGCAACTGATGGACATGATGCTGGCGGCCGACGGCTCTCTCGGCGAACTGCTCACGGTGCACGGCGGTGGCTCCGCCTATTCCTACAAGATGGGCGAGCCTGTCGGCGAAGAATACTTCGTCCAGATGCAGGGGCGGGAGACCTTCAAACATGCCGTGCGCAACATGACCTCCATCTGCGAGGCCCTGCTTGAGCGGCACGGGGTGAGCAAATCCGAGATCGATGTGCTGCTGCCCCATCAGGCCAACTGGCGCATCATAGACGCGGTCGGGCGCAAGTTCGATATTCCGCCCGAGAAGGTTTTTGCCAATATCGAACGGTACGCCAACACCTCGGCGGCCTCCATTCCGGTGGCCCTTTCCGAGGCGGTCAAGACCAAGTTCATCAAGCCCGGCGATCTGGTGCTGCTCACCTGTTTCGGCGGTGGCTTCACCTGGGGCTCCGCCCTGGTGCGTTTTTAGACATTTCAGGCATTCAAACACGGGTTTCGCTATACTTTCGTAACACGTGTGTGATAGACCACGTCTCCGTCCCGATAAAGCGCATTTGCAGTAGCGGACGGATTGGTATATTGGGTGCAGACCAAAGCAATATCGCGAGGTACGCTAATGAGTGATCTTCCCCATGTGGCCCTGGTGACGGGCGGCTCCCGAGGTATCGGGCGCACAGTGGCCGAGCGGCTCGCCGCCGACGGCTTCGAGGTCTATCTGACCTACGTCAGCCGGCCGGAAGAGGCGGAAAAGACCGTGGCATGCATCGAGGAGGCGGGCGGCAAGGCAAAGGCCTTCCAGCTCGATTCCGGAGACCGGCAGGCCGTGGCGGATTTCTTCGCCTTGGAGATCAAGAAGCAGGTCCATCTCGACGTGCTGGTAAACAACGCGGGAATCACCCGTGACGGGCTGATGATGCGTATGAAGGATGATGACTGGGACAAGGTCATCGCCATCAACCTCACAGGCTGTTTTACCTTTCTCAAGGAAGCATCCAAGATTATGGGCAAGCAGCGCTCGGGCCGCATCATCAACATCACCTCCGTGGTGGGACAGATGGGCAATGCCGGACAGGCCAACTACAGCGCGGCCAAGGCCGGGCTTATCGGCCTGACCAAGTCTGCCGCGCGCGAGCTTGCGGCCCGGGGCATCACGGTCAATGCCGTGGCTCCCGGTTTCATCCAGACGGATATGACCGACGCGCTGCCTGAAAAGGTCGTTGAGGCCATGCTCGACCAAATTCCGCTTAAATCCCTCGGCCAGACCGAGGATATCGCTGCCGCCGTCGCTTTTCTGGCAGGCCCCGGAGCCGGTTACATCACCGGCCAGGTGCTGGGCGTGAACGGCGGCATGTACATGTAACCCAAAAGAAAAAATCAAGCGAGATTGGAGGAACATTATGTCCGCAGTAGCAGAGAAAGTGAAAGAGATCATCGTGGAGCAGCTCGGCGTGAGCGCTGACGAAGTTGTGGAAAATGCCGCCTTTGTTGAAGACCTGGGTGCCGATTCCCTGGACCTGACCGAGCTGATCATGGCCATGGAAGAGGAATTCGACCTGGAGATCGATGATGAGGATGCTCAGAAGATCGTCAAGGTCTCCGATGCCATCTCTCATATCGAAAAGGCTCAGGCCTAAGGACTATCGGTCCGGCCACGCTTTTGTCAGAGCGTCTTGCGCACCCTGCGTGTGAGGCGCTCCTTTTACTTTTTTCACCGAAGACAACACGGGAACGGGATTTATGAATAGGGTTGTCGTCACCAGTGTTGCCGCGGTCACCCCCCTCGGCAATGACGCAGAAACGAGCTGGCAGAATCTGCTGGCGGGTAAATCCGGTATTTGCCGGATCACCAAGTTTGACACCGAGAAGTTCGACACCAAGATCGCCGGCGAAGTCAAAGACTTTGACCCGACCGTCTTTATCGAAAAGAAAGCGGCGCGCCGCATGGAGACGTTCACCCAGTTTGCGGTGGCCGCCACCAAAATGCTTTTCGAAACTGCCGAATGGGCCATCCCGGACAGCGAAAAGGAACGGGCGGGAACCATCATCGGTGTAGGCCTTGGCGGCCTGCATACCATTGAGGAAATGCACACCAAGCTGCTGGATAAGGGACCTGGTCGCATTTCGCCTTTCTTCATCCCCATCCTCATCGCCAACATGGCTGCCGGACAGGTCTCCATCGAGGCCGGAGCCATGGGCCCCAACGTCTGTACCACAACGGCCTGCGCCTCCGGCTCCCATGCCGTGGGCTATGCCTACACGGACATTGTCATGGGGCGGGCCGACGTCATGATCTGCGGTGGTGCGGAATCGACCATCACCTCGCTGGGCGTGGCCGGCTTCAATGCCATGAAGGCTCTGTCCACCCGCAATGACGAGCCTGAACTGGCCTCCCGTCCCTTTGACGCGGACCGTACCGGTTTTGTCATGGGCGAGGGCTGCGGGCTGCTGCTGTTGGAATCCCTGGAGCACGCCGAGGCGCGTGGGGCCACTATCCTGGCCGAAGTCGTCGGTTTCGGCGCTTCCGGCGATGCCTACCACATGACCGCGCCGCCCGAGGACGGATCTGGTATGGCCATTGCCATGGCCGCCGCTGTGCGCGAGGCGGGAATCGATCCTTCAGAGCTGGATCATATCAACGCCCACGGTACCTCGACCAAGCTCAATGACTTGTGCGAGACCCGGGCCATCAAGAAGGTCTTTGGCGACCACGCCTATGACATCGACATCTGCGCCAACAAGTCCCAGATGGGACACCTGCTTGGTGCGGCGGGCGGCGTCGAGGCCGTGTTCGCGGTAAAGACACTTGCCGAGGGCATTATCCCCGGCACGATCAACCGGGATACACCGGACCCGGAATGCGACCTGAACATTACGGTCGAGGGGCCGCGCAAGAAGCAGGCGGAGTATGCGTTATCAAACTCCTTCGGCTTCGGCGGGACCAACGCCTGTGTGTTGTTCAAGCGCTTTGCCGGATAAGAAGTGAACAAGGGGGAGCCGCACGTGCTCCCCTTTTTTGATATAAGGACGGATCTCCATCCCGTGGGCCACGGTGGGAGCGGCAGGCGGATACGGCGTTGAACCCGGACTCCTGCGGCCGCAAGGACTGCCGAAACCTGATCGGGATGGGAAGCCATTCGTATCCACCCTCTAGCAAAGGAACATCACCATGGAAGAACTGCTTCTCCAAGACCCGGAAGTGGCACAGGCCATCATCAAGGAGGCCGATCGTCAGGTCTCCAAGCTGGAACTCATCGCCAGCGAAAATTTCGTGTCCACAGCCGTTCGTCAGGCCCAGGGGTCCATCATGACCCACAAGTACGCCGAAGGCTACCCCGGCAAGCGCTGGTACGGCGGCTGCGAGTACGTGGACATCGTCGAGGATCTGGCTCGTGACAGGGCCAAGGAACTGTTTGGTGCAGGCTATGCCAACGTCCAGCCCCACTCCGGCTCCCAGGCCAACATGGCAGTCTACTTTGCGGCCTGCCAGCCCGGCGACACCGTCATGGGCATGGATCTTTCCCACGGCGGCCACCTTACCCACGGCTCCCCGGTGAACTTCTCCGGTCGGTTGTTCAACATGGTGCACTACGGTGTTTCCAAGGAGACCCAGACCATCGACTATGATGAAGTTGAGGCCCTTGCCAAGAAGCATCATCCCAAACTGATCATCGCCGGTGCGTCCGCCTACCCGCGCATCATCGACTTCGCCCGTTTCCGTGCCATTGCCGATGAAGTCGGCGCCAAGCTGATGGTGGACATGGCCCACATCGCCGGACTGATCGCGGCTGGCGAGCACCCGTCCTGCATTGAGTACGCCCACTACACCACCACCACGACCCACAAGACCCTGCGTGGCCCCCGCGGCGGCATGATCCTGGGTGGCGAAGACCTGGAGAAGGAGCTCAACTCCAACATCTTCCCCGGCATCCAGGGCGGCCCGCTGATGCACGTCATCGCGGCCAAGGCCGTTGCCTTTGGCGAGGCCCTGTCTCCCGGTTTCGTGGAATACCAGCAGCAGGTGGTCAAGAACGCCAAGCAGCTGGCCGCCTCCCTGCAGGAAGCCGGGCACAAGCTGGTCTCCGGCGGCACGGACAACCACATGATGCTGATGGACCTCTCGGACAAGGACTACACCGGCAAGGATGCCCAGATCGCTCTGGACAAGGCTGGCATCACCGCCAACAAGAACACCATCCCGTTCGAGACCAAGTCCCCGTTCCAGACTTCCGGTGTACGTTTGGGCACTCCGGCCCTGACCACCCGAGGCATGATCGAGGAAGACATGATTGTTGTCGCCGAGGCGATCACCGCTGCTCTGGAGAATATGAACGACGACAAGATTCTCGAAGAGATTCGCACCGAGGTGGAGGAATTCGCCCACGAGTTCCCGCTTTACGCCTGGTAGTCGGTTGTTACCGAATTGATTTGTTGAAAGGGGCAGCCATTGGCTGCCCCTTTTTTGGTGACAGGCCGTTTTGGGTACGATGCGGGAACGATGATTTTATCAAATTGAGTTAATGGTAGTGAACACGAAATTGGAACCCGACGAAACTATTCTGGTGGTCACGCATCATTTGCTATATAAAATATACCGCAAAGGAGAATACGCCATGACCAAAGGCACACAGGAAACCCTTCGGGCTCTGTATGAGGACCCGGCTGTCCGCGCAAGACTGGCGGCTGCGCAGTCACCTGCCGAAATGAGAGAGGTTGTATCTGCCATTCTTGATGAACACGGTCTCGACATCACCCCGGAGAAGTTGCGGGAAATGCTGGAGCCACCTGAGGGAGAACTCAGTGATGCGGAGTTGGAAACCGTGGTCGGCGGCAAAAATTCCAGCGAAGATCAGAGGCTTGGGGGGGACACTTCCCTGTGGGCTCAGTTCGCCTATCTCTTTGGCGCAAGGTCTGGTGCGGTTTTCAATGACGAGCTTGATGGAGGCGCCGGCAACGACACCATGTTTGGTGGCTTTGGCAATGACACTTTGCTTGGCGGATCCGGTAACGACTCCATGGAAGGCGGCAATGGGCTGGGCGAGGACGATATCGGCGATGACTACTTGGAAGGCGGTTCGGGCAACGACACCATGTGGGGTGGTTCTGGCGATGACGAATTGCATGGCGGCGATGACAACGACAGAATGGAAGGAGAAGTGGGGGAAGATACCCTGTATGGTGATGCCGGTCACGACACCATGTGGGGCGGTTCGGACGACGACGAAATGCACGGCGGCACGGGGAACGATTATATTCAGGGAGATGAGGGAAACGATATCCTGTTTGGCGATGAAGGCAACGACACCTTGGTTGGCGGTGCCGGTAACGACACACTTACAGGTGGAGAGGGAAGCGATGTCTTCGTGTTTGGCAATAACAGCGGCACGGATACCATTACCGATTTCAATCCCGCTACGGATAGGATTCAATTTAGCGACGCCAATAGTATCGATGATATTAGCGTGGCAGCCGGAGGCGGCAAGACCTTTATCACATGTGGGGAGACCACGATCATTCTGGAAGGTGTTGAGATGAGTGCCAAGGAAGTTTGGGCTCGCCGAGACTGATGGCTGTGCGTCAGTCGGAATCCTGCTGAGAGGTTGACTTGCGCTTGTTGAAGGACGCAACATGTCTCACAAGCCGGAATGAAGCCGGGCTGTGAAGTTTCTCTGCCTTAGCTGACGGCGATTGCTTTTCAGAGAGGGCTCAAGCTGGACATGTTAGAGACTTCCTCAGCTTCGAAACGAGTTTTGTTTGCAAATACCATGGCCAAGAAAAACGCCCGTCCGGGAATTCCTGGACGGGCGTTTTGTTTCATTCATTAAAAGCGGCGTTAGCGTTCGTACACAGCGCCCTGTGCGGCGGAGGTGACGAGCTTGGCGTAGCGCCGCAGGAAGGGCGAGTTGACCGGCTTTTCCACGGGCTTGAAGTCCTTCTTGCGGGTTTCCAGTTCGGCTTCGTCCACCAGCAGGTTGATGGTACGGGCCGGGATGTCGATCTCGATCTTGTCGCCTTCCTGGATCAGTCCGCAGGGACCGCCGGAAGCGGCTTCGGGCGAGATGTGGCCGATGGCGGCGCCACGGGTACCGCCGGAGAACCGGCCGTCCGTGATCAGGGCCACGGATTCACCCAGCCCCATGCCGGAAATGGCCGAGGTCGGGGTGAGCATCTCGCGCATACCGGGGCCGCCCTTGGGGCCTTCATAGAGGATGACCACCACGTCGCCGGACTTGATCTGCTTGCCGAGGATGGCCTTCACGGCGTCCTCCTCGGAGGTGAATACGCGGGCCGTTCCTGTGTTCCGCATCATCTCCGGGGCAACGGCGGACTGCTTCACGCAGCAGCCGTCGGGCGCGATGTTGCCGAAGAGGATGGCGATGCCGCCCTCTTCGGAATAGGGGTTGTCGATGGGCCGGACGATTTCGTGATTGGAGACATGGGCATTCAGCTCCTGGAGGTTCTCGCCCAGGGTTTTGCCGGTCACGGTCATGACGTCCAGATTGAGCAGGTCGCGCTTGGCCAGCTCGCTCATGACGCCGGGGATGCCGCCCGCTTCCTCCAGCTCCTCCATGTAGTGGGGGCCGGCCGGGGCGAGCTTGCACAGGTTCGGCGTCTTTTTGCTGATCTCGTTGAACATCTCCAGGCTCAGATTCAGCCCTGCCTCGGCAAAGAGGGCGGGGAGGTGGAGCGTGGTGTTGGTGGAGCAGCCCAGAGCCATGTCCATGGTCACGGCGTTGTGCACGGACTTTTCGGTGACGATGTCGCGCGGGCAGATGTTCTTTTCCAGCATTTCCATGACCTGCATACCTGCCTGCTTGGCCAGGCGGACACGGGCGGACATGACGGCCGGGATGGTGCCGTTGCCCGGCAGGGCCAGGCCGATGGACTCGGACAGACAGTTCATGGAGTTGGCCGTGAACATGCCGGAGCAGGAGCCGCAGGTCGGGCAGGCGGATTCTTCGAGGCTGGTGAGTTCATCCATGGTCATGGAACCGGTCTTGACCCGGCCCACGCCCTCGAAAACGGAGATGAGGTCTGCCGAGCGGCGGCGTCCGGCCAGCATGGGGCCGCCGGATACGATGACGGCCGGAATGTTCAGGCGCAGGATGGCCATGAGCATGCCGGGAACGATTTTGTCGCAGTTCGGGATACAGACGATGGCGTCAAAGGGATGGGCGGTGGCCATGATTTCCACGGAGTCGGCGATGATCTCGCGGCTGGGCAGGGACATCTTCATGCCCTCGTGGTTCATGGCAAGGCCGTCGCATACGCCGATGGCCGGAAATTCCATGGGCGTGCCTCCAGCCATGCGGATGCCCGCCTTGACCGCGTCGGCAATGGTATGAAGATGAATATGGCCGGGGATGATCTCGTTGGCGGCACAGCAGACGCCGATGAGCGGCCGCTCCATTTCCTCTTTGGTCAGGCCGTCCGCATAGAGCAGTGAGCGGTGGGGGGCCTTCTCCAGCCCGGCGGTCATTTTCTTGCTTCGCATGGCTTCCTCCTAGGGAGCACTTTTTTGGGCGTCGATGATGACGCCGATGGGGCGCGGCGGACCGCGCCGGGGCTAGCCGATGATCTCGGCCACCCGTTTGGATATATAGTCCTGAATCTCCGTGACCTTGGCTTCGTCCGCGCTGCGGACGGTCCCGGCCAGGCCGGGAATGGCGTCCTTGTCCAGGTCGCTCATCATGCCGATGGTGAATTCGTCCACCTCTTCATCGGCAGGCTGTAGTCCGCAGCCGCCCACGGCGCCGATGACGACACCGTCTTTCTTGACGGGGACGGATATGCGCATCATGCCTGCGTCGCACATCTCGGCAAAGGGCTCGCCTTCCTTGAGCAGCTGGGTGAACATCTGCCCCGCCATGACGCAGATGGAGGAAAATCCCTTGTCGTCATTGCGAATGGCTCGACACAGGTCGTTGCCCCAGGTATTGCCGAATAGCCGGTGCCCTTCGCCGTCCATGATGTCGGCGTTGAGCCCGAAACGGTCGTGCAGGTCCTGTTGCAGTTCGCGCCACTTTTCTTCGGGCGCAAGGTCGGTCAGGTTCATGGTTTCTTGCCTCTCATTGAATGGTCTATTAGTCGGTGTGAAGGGGTTTGGTACCTCTAATCCCGACGCTAGGCAAGCATGGCGGGGCCTGTGTCCGGAACGCGATTAGAGGTTTTCAGCCCCGGAAAAAGTGGCTAGAAGAGGCGGTGGAGAAACCATGACGACACAAGACTGGAAAAACAACTTCCGCGCCATGACCTTCGGGGTGCCGTGGAACCTCATGCTGCTGACCTTCGGGTCCTTTCTTATCGCCTTTTCGGTAAAGGCCGTGGCCGTGCAGCACGGGCTGCTCACGGGCGGCATGTCCGGCATAGCGCTGCTTTGCTACTACGTCTTCGGTGGCCTGAGCACCGGCCAATGGTATTTGTTGCTCAACCTGCCGGTCTTTGTTCTCGGCTGGGTCTTCGTCAGCCGCAGATTCTTCTTTCTCAGCCTCTACGGTATGCTCGCCACCTCCTTCTTCATCGATGCGATTCCCTGGACCATGCCCATCGACGACGTGTGGCTGGCAGTGATAACGGGCGGCGGTATTCTTGGAGCAGGGGTGGGGGTTGCCCTTCGCTCCCTGGGCTCCACGGGCGGGTCGGATATCCTGGCGGTGATCTGCAAGGAGAAGTTCAACCTGTCCATGGGCTCCTTCGAGTTCTGGTTCAACATGATCGGCTTTGTGGGCGGCTTCGCCTTTTTGAATATGCACATCGTACTTTACTCAATCGCCATGACCTTTGTGACGGCGGTGGCTATAGAATACGTGGTGCACATGTTCAGCGAGCGCAAGATGGTCATCATCGTCTCGGACAATGCCGACGACGTGCGGCAGACCATCCTGGAGGATCTGGACCGGGGAGTGACCATGCTTGACGGGTCGGGCGGCTGGTCCGGCGACCCGAAGAAGGTCATTTTGACCATGGTCTCGTCCATGCAGCTCAAGCAGTTGGAAGAATTGGTGTACGCCGTGGACCCGGACGCCTTCTTCATCGTTGGGTCGGGATTCCACGTTTTGGGCCAGGGATTCTCATCAAGGAAGATATACTGATGTTTGCAAAGAGAGAGGAAACACCGCCCAGGACCATTGGCCTGCTGACGGATTTTGGTGTCACGGATCCCTATGTCGGCCAGGTCAAGGCCGTGCTGGCTCGCAAGGCTCCCTCCTGCCAGGTGGTGGATATCTCTCATAGGGTGCAGCCTTATAACGTGGCGCAGGCCGCATTCTTTCTGGCCTCGTCCTACATGCATTTCCCCAAGGACGCGATAATCATGGCCGTGGTGGACCCGGGCGTGGGCACCTCGCGGCGCATTGTCGGCGTCAGCATAGGCGAGCGGTTCATGCTCGCTCCGGACAACGGATTGCTCGCGCTGGCCGTGCACAACGCCTGGACCGAGGAGGTCCGCGCCTTTGATCTTTCCGTGGCCGTTGAGGCGCGTTCCAACATTGCCCAGACCTTTCACGGCCGCGATGTCTTTGCCCCGCTGGCCGCATGGCTTGCCCTGGGTGGCGAGGCCGCCTCGCTGGGCACGGAGATTGATCCGGCCGATCTGGTAACGCCGTGTTGGGCCGGTTCCGTCATTGATCATTGCCGGGCCCAGGGGCATGTGCTGCACGTCGACAGGTTCGGCAACTGCGTGCTCAACCTGCCCATCGGCACCCTGCCGGCCGCCGCACATTTCGAACTTGTGTCCCCGGCCCATGGCGAGCTGGCTTTTGTTACGGCATACGCCGACATGCCGGACGAAAAGCCCGGACTGCTGGAAGGCAGCCAGGGGTTTCTGGAAATTGCGGTCAACCAGCGTTCGGCTGCCCGCCAGCTCGGACTCTCCATGGGCGACCGCGTGGAACTAACCTGGGAGGAATAGAATATGCTCTTTTTCGATACCCTCGGTTTCCTGACCCGTCTGGCTCCGGCCCGCGTCATCCCCGAGGGGGATATGAACCGTTGCATCCGCTGGATGCCCGCCGTGGGGCTGGTGCTCGGCGTGGTCGTCGCCCTGCTGCCGTGGCTCGGCCTGTTCGGCAAGGCCCCGTGGGTTCAGGCCTGGGTCATGGTCGTGCTCAGCGTCTACCTGACGCGGGGGTTCCACTGCGACGGGCTGGCGGACATCTGCGACGCCACCACCACCCATGCCGACCCGGATCGGTTCTGGCAGGTGGTCAAGGACAGCCGCTCCGGCGCGTTCGCCATCATCGGCCTCATACTCGCCCTGGGTGGCGAGGCTCTGCTGTTTCACGAGATGGCCCTTCGCGAAGCCTTCGGCACCGTGGTCTGGGTTTTCATCCTCGGTAGAGCCGCAAGCGTTGCCTTGGCCTATGGCGTGCACCATCTGGCCCGGCCGGGTCTGGGCAAGCTGTACATGGATGGGGCAACCTTGAATGTCGCCCTCGGCGCCGGAATCTTCGCCCTGATCAGTGGCTTTATCCTGGCCGGTCCGCTTACGACACTGGCCGGTATGGCTCTTGCCGGTCTGGCCCTGATTCCGCTCTATCGGCTGGCCGAACATGTGAATGGTGCAAACGGCGATTTTCTGGGCTGTGCCGTGATCCTGGGCGAGCTGGCCGCCGGGCTTGGCTTCGCGTTGGTCATGTAGTCCTGATTCCGGCCTGCCCCGGATTGTACGCAGGCTCGCGCTTTCCCGGTCTTTCTGCTATGGGGGCAGATACGTAACCCGCACGGAGACATCATGAAATTCAAATTCATTCCGGTCCTGGCCCTGCTTCTTTTCCTGCTCCCCGGCTGCGCGCCCAAGATCAAGCTTCTGGCTGCGCCGAACACCGATCCGCTCAAGGAGTTTGTGGTGGAGGGTGCAGGAGAGGGCAAGGTGGCCCTGATTTATCTGAACGGCTTTCTGGCGGATCAGGCCCGGCCGGGCCTGCTGCGTCCCTCTCCCAGCCCGGTGCAGGAGTTTGTCAGCGCCCTACAGCTGGCCGAGGCGGACGAAGATGTGAAGGCCGTGGTCCTGGCCATCAATTCCCCCGGCGGAACCACCACGGCCTCGGACATCCTGTATCACGAGATTGTCGATTTCAAAAAACGCACGGGCAAAAAGGTCGTTGTCTCCATGTTTGATGTGGCGGCCTCCGGCGGCTACTATGCCGCGCTGCCTGCGGACTGGATCATGGCTCATCCCACCACCATCACCGGGTCCGTCGGTGTCATCTTCCTGCGGCCCAAGCTGACCGGTTTGTTCGGTAAGATCGGTGTGGATGTTGAGGTGACCAAGTCCGGCAGGGACAAGGATATGGGCTCGCCGTTTCGGGCCACCACGCCTGAGGAGCAGACCCTTTTCCAGAACATCATAGACGACTACGCCGAGCGGTTCCAGACCCTGGTCCGCCAGCACCGCAAGCTCTCGCCCGAGGCCATGGCCACGGTTAAGACGGCCCGCGTATTTACGGCAAATCAGGCTATCAAGATCGGCCTTGTGGACCAGATAGGGTACATTCAGGACGCCTTTGCCAAGGCGCGTCAGCTGGCCGGGCTGCCTGCCGACAGCATGATCGTGGCCTATCGGCGTGATACCTATCCCAACGACAATCCCTACAACACCATGACTTCGGCCGAACCCGGTAAATTCAACCTCATGGGGGTAGATGCCAGCTTCATCATGCCGCCCAAAGCCGGTTTCTACTATGTCTGGCCCCAGGGCGTGACGCAGTAAGCGGGTAGGGCTGTTTCTCCGTTAAGCTGCCTCCATGGCGATTGCCATGGAGTAGCGACAGGTAAATGAAAAGCCCCCTATGGACAGATCCATAGGGGGCTTTCTTATTGTCTAACGTCGGTTGTGATTAGAACCGCTCGAACTCGTTGTCCTCTTCGTACTGAGAGTGTGCGATGGCGGCATAGGGCTTCGGGCTGGTCTTGCTGATCCTCTTGGCTGCCTTGGCTTTCTTCTGAGGACGGTGCGTCGTCTTGGGGCCTGCGTGCCGCTCATCAAAGCGGAAGAAGGAGATGGCCTGTTCCAGAGAGGAGGCGTGGCCCGCCAATTCTTCGGCCGTGGAAGCGACCTCTTCCGAAGCGGAGGCGTTCTGCTGGGTTACCGAATTCAGTCCCTGGACGGCCATATTGACCTGCTGCGCTCCTTCGTTTTGCTCCACGCTGGTGAGAGATATCGCCTGTACCAGTTCCGCCGTCTGTCTGATGTCGGGGAGCATCTCCGTCAGCATTTTGCCCGCGTTTTCGGCCACGGATACGCTATTGGCCGAGAGCTCTCTGATCTCCGAGGCTGCGGTGCCGCTGCGTTCGGCCAGCTTTCTGACCTCTGCGGCCACAACGGCGAATCCCTTGCCGTGTTCACCGGCACGGGCGGCCTCGATGGCTGCGTTCAGCGCGAGCAGGTTGGTCTGTCGGGCAATCTCCTCAACAATGGAGATCTTCTCGGCGATATCCCGCATCGCCGTGACCGTCTGGTTGACGGCGGCGCCTCCCTGTTCAGCCACGGAGGCGGATTTTGAGGCAATGGTGTCTGTCCGCTGTGCGTTCTCCGAGTTCTGGGTGATGCTCGCGGTAATCTCTTCCAGAGAGGCGGACATCTCCTCGATGGACGCGGCCTGCTGCGAAGCGCCTTGGGAAAGGGAGGTGGATGCGTCGCTCAGGGAATTGCTGCCCACCGAGACTTCGGCGGCAATGCTCTTGGCTTTGCCGATCACCTCGCCCAGGCGTGTTATCATGTCGTTCAGGGCTCGTGCCAAGACGCCGATTTCGTCCTGCTGGTTGGCGTCAAGGCTGACGTTGAGGTTGCCGCCCGCGATTTCGGTGGTGGTGTTCTTGATCGTATTGATCGGTTTGATGACGCTCCGGTTCAGGATGAAAAAGATGCCGAGTCCAATGAGGATGATGATGCCGATGGACGAGATGACAATGATCTTGGTCAGCGCGATGGACTCGCTGAAGAAGTCCTCATAGAGTGCGGTCGAAAAAATCAGCCAGCCAAGTTTGTCGGATCTTTTGAAGTAGGTGAGGCGGCGTTGCCCGGCAAACTTATAGTCCACGTGTCCGGATTCCTTGCCGATGACATCCTTGCCCCAGGCAAAGTCCTTGACGATGCTGCCCTTGCCTACAAGATTTTTATTCTTGTGGGTCAGGATAAGCCCGTCGCCATCCGTAATGTATATGTATCCGGATTTGCCAATGGAGATGTTTTTGATGAAGCGATTCGCAAATGAATCTATGATTATATCAGTCAGTACAAGGCCGGTAACTTTTCCGTTTACGTGTATTGGGTGAATAACAAATACGACAGCTTGCCCTGTAGACTTGTTTCTCATAGGAGGAGAGAAGTAGGTGCCAGATGAAGCCATTGCTTTTTCAAAATATGGTTTGTTTGAAAAATCAAGACCAACAGTCGCAGGATCGGCGCTTGCCACTACCAATCCATTCGTATTGATCACAAACATACGCTTCAGGACGTTGTCGGTACTGAGGGCTTTTCCAAGAGTGTGACTCGCCTTTTGCAATATGTCGTCTGTTACCATGTTATGGCTGGTAACTTCTTTTACATATTCAGAATCAGCAACCATCGTTAGAGTCTTGTTTACTCCATCGCACCACGTTTCTATCAGTGAAATAACCGATAACAGTTTTGCATCATTCAACTGTTCCGCATCGTGTTTCGCGGAACCTGCGGATTTGTAATAAATGATGGAAGATAGTGCTGTCATGCTGAGTAAAATCAGGAGCAGGGCTGGAATCAAGAATTTTGCTGATAGTGAACGCATTTCAAATCTCCTCTTATCAAACTGCGCAATCAATATGAAAAAAAGGTTGGGTAACGTAGTGAACTGTCGCCTCCCATTAAGATTTCCCCCTATGACCTTCAAAAATGATATTGGCAATTATTAAATTGTCTGTTGGTGTAGGTGAAAGCAATTCATTTTATGTTGTTTGTGCGACATTGTCGAAAAGCTCTTGTATAATGGTTCGTCTGGCATAGCATTGCACCCTCTAAACAATAGGTTTGTAAATATTTGAATTCGGCTTAATGGTTTTCCGGCGCAGTGTTCATTGGTGGAGTGACAGTTGGAAATGGGAAGGCTTTAATTTTACCTTCTTTGGGATTCCGTTTAGCGAATTGTGTACTCACAAGGTTAGAGTTACTTTTGGATCAGAGCGCCAAAAAGTAAGCAAAATCGCTCTTGGTGTGCCATACCGGGCGTCTTTGCAGGGGGGGGCTAACTTGAGTCTATGCCGTGGATTGTAGTCCGAACGTCCGCAAAAGAAGTTCCTCAAGGTAAACATCTGGTTCCCAAAATATCCCAGCCAACCGGGTGAGACCAGCCCTCAGAACCGCCGCCCTCGCAGGGCATTTGAGGGGATTTTGAAGCCGAACGGCTTCACCCCCGGCTTTCTGCTATCGGGAATCAGAGGCAAGCTCAGCAGAAAAGACACAAGAGAAAGGCAAAGAAGGAGCCGCCTCCGGCGGGGTTGTGTGAGAAGGTTTCGCACCCTCAAGGTGCGAGTTACTTTTTGACCAAGGCGCCAAAAAGTAACCAAAAACCGCCTTTGGTGTACCATGCCCGGCGCCCCCGGTGACGGACCAAGAATCTGATCCAAACGGCCTGCGCTCCCGCGCCCTAAGGCGGAAAGCAACAAATCGCCGGGCCGCGAAGATTCGCTCCGGCCGTTTGGTCAGCTTCTAAGCCGCGTCCCCGCAGGGCTTGCGCGGAGGCACTTGTTTTTATGTCGCTACGGCAAGCAGGAGCCTGGATACCTGTATAGGAATGCTTTGAAAAAGAGTGTCCGGTACCGAAAGTCATTCCAACTAAACTGGATGAGACCAGCCCTGTGTTTCGGCGGTTAGCAACCGACCAAGCGGGTAAGGCGGCTCTCGCGGGCCACCCGGTAGGTTGGTGGTAGCCTCGGCCTGTTCGCGGAGAAACGGGCCTATACTTTTCATTGGATGGAGCCGTCCCGCTTGGATCGGATGCTTCCGGCGAAGCACGCAGGCGGCAAGTCTATTCGCAGGGGCCTTTTTGGTTCTTTTTGGCCCAGCAAAAAGAACCGCCGCCCGCGCAGGGCATTTGAGGGGATTCGAACCTCCGATCGAGTTCCCCCGATACACGCTTTAGGCGTGCTCCTTAGGCCGGACTCGACTTCTTCCGTTGATTCAGGCACTTATCCAAGTACAACTGGAATCAAAAGAAGCTCTCCGAGGGTCTGTTTTTCAGCAAGTCACTGCAGCAACTGCTCACTCTGCTGTAGCAAGTTGCTGTAGCAAAAATCAAGGAGCAGGATTAAAAACAACCATGCTCGTTTGCGACTAGCTTCTTGGAGATGTTCAAATGGACATTGGGACTGTCGGGATACTTCTTGTATTTGAAGCCAAGATGAATCGCTGCGGCAATCAGAGTCCCATTGGAAATATAGCCGCTTCCGCCATTGTTTGCTTTATCCCACCGTTCAGCGCAATGCTTGAGTGTGTAGCTGGTAGGTGCATTGGCGTTGATATTTTTGGTTCTGGGTTGTTTGTCCAGCCAGTTACATGCTGCGTTGAATGAATCGACTTCACTCAAAAGCAGTTCTCGGCCACGGTTATATGCTTCGTCTCGATTGCCACCTTTTTCGACGTAAACGCCAATTCCTCTATCAACAAGCTCTGGTTCATTATTCAGCACTCTTTGAATGTCTGCTTTGGTGAATGTCATAGCAAATTCCTTAGCTTATAAATTTCAGCCAGTCCTAGACTACTTAGGTTTCTGGTCATACCAATTGGACACAGTGAGCACATTGAAGATAGCTGCGAATAGAGTTCCAATCGTGTAAAACAATAAAAACATACCGATGAATGTGCTGACAATGTCCGATAGTCCCAGAGAACTACTCATAATCGCCAAAAGTAAGGTGGTTGTTTGGACAACCAAGAAATGAACAAAAGCTGCGTTCATTTTCATGTAGGAGGAGGGACTGCTGCTTGTCCGACCTCGTAGCGCTTCGAGGAATTCCACATCCCCAAAGCCGACCATGATAACGTAGCCCCCAAGGGAGAAGCCCAAAAGGTCAGGCAAAATTGAAATTGCTAATTCGTGCCATGAAAATTTTTCTGTCATGAATGCGGTACATACAAGTGCCACACACAGTGAAGCCCAAAAGAAGCCTGATCGAAAGAGGGCAGACCACCCGCCATAGGCTTCCCAGTAAATTCTAAGTGGCTTAATGGGCCAATCTAGTAAGGGACTTTTTTTCTCTTTCATTGGTTTTTACGTTTAATCGGGGCTGTTCGTCTTATCATTTTCTGGGTGAATTTGGGCAGGTTGCTTTTGGCAACTTCAAGTACGCAGGCAAGTGCACTCTTGCCTTTTGAGTAGATACCTTTGAGTTGAACTGGATGTTCTGATGTCTTTTTCTCGACCTTTTGTTCTTGCGCATCATAACCTTCCGCTTTCACGTAACCGTTAGAAAGGGAGAGTTGCATGAAACCTTTAGTGTCAGCGTCAGGTTCAATTCCTTTTTCTTTGCTTCCCGTCCACACTGTGTGCATTTTTTTTGCATGCTGATCCTGCATTCTTTTCAAAGCCTCAGCTTCTTCGCCGGAAAGATCGTCAGGGTTCGGCAGGTTCACATCCAGTATGAGTTTTGTCAAAGAAGGGATTCGCAAGATTTCTTCAAGAGATTCTTCACTACTCTCAACGGTTACAGTCACTTCCCCATACTTTTCACGGATTAACTCATGAGCAAAAAGATTCATCAGTGCATTGGCGACCAAGGCTGATGAAAACGTAATCCTAACCCCTTTTTCCATGTGGTTGGTAGGGAAAAAGAACCTGTGTCCACGTGGGAAAAAAATGAAGGGGGCAGTTCTGCAATTCGGCTTCATTTCTTCTGGGATGCTGACAACTGGTTCACCGTCTTCGGATTCAACAGTTTCCAGCTTGTCAAGGTTCATCCACGGTGCGCGTAGGTCAATTTCAGTGAATTTGTGAAAGAAGCCAGAGAGACCTTCTAAGGGGTTCTCTTTAGTTATGGCGATTGGCTTGTTGAGTATGAATTTTTCAACGCCTCGGTAATCCGTTGGGTGTTTCAACGCAAAAGCATCATTGAACAAGTCCACATATCCCTTGGGAGAGTGGGGGTGCGTGACAATGTTAATGACTGCAACATCCATTTTTTTTTCAGTGCCCACTTGTAGTCTCCTGTCTCACTATTAAGGGTGTATATCGAATAATACGATATACCATGCTGCATTTTGAAAGACAATCTATCGGGAAACTGTTGTTGCTTGTTTACGGTCCATCTGGAGTATACCCTAAACAGAATATTCCGTTTAGCTCATACCTTGTCGAAGTAGGGTAAACAAAGGCCCTGTTGGACAGTCTGTCCAACAGGGCCTTCTTGCTGCTTGATATTGTTTATCAAAAAAAGTTATTACCCTTTCTCCACCCCACACCCGGCGCAATTCTCACACCCCGTCTTCGAACATCCTCCGCTGACCCGCGCCTCCTTGGCGCGCTCCCATTCCTTCCATAAATAGTCACGGCGCACGCCCACATCGATGACCTCCCAAGGGAAGGGCTCGTCCTTGCCTCGCTCGCGGTCCAGGACCTCCGACGGGTCGCCGTTCCACAGTTTGAGGGCCTTTTTCCAGCCGCCTTGTTCGGCGGCCAGGAGGATGAAGTCGGCCAGTTCCGCGCCGCCTCGGGAGAGGTAGCCCTGGAGACGGGCCTGGAAGGGGTCGTCGTGTTGCAGGGTGATGCCCTTGTAGGGCTTGACCATTTTGGTGAGCTGCTTCATGCGGGCCGAGAGGTCGGCCTCCGAGGCCATGGGGGCCCACTGGAACGGGGTGAAGGGCTTGGGCACCAGGGAGCTGACGCCGATGGTGATGCGCATGAAATGGCTCTTGCGGCCGCCGGGTTCCTCGGAGCGGATGCGTACGACCTCGGCCAGGAGTTCGGCCAGTTCGGCGTAGTCCTCGTCCGTCTCGCCGGGCCAGCCCGCAATGAGGTAGAGCTTGAGGTGGTTCACGCCGTGGCGGGCGCAGAGGCGAACCGCGTTCAGAAAATCCTCTATTTTGAGCTTCTTGCTCATCATGCGCCGCAGCCGTTCGCTCGCGCCTTCAAGCGCCAGGGTGATGGTGCGGATGCCGCGTTCGCGCAGGTAGGTGAGCAATTCTTCGGTAATGCCGTCCGCGCGCATGGAGGAGAGGGAAAATTTCTTGCCCTTGCCGTGCAGCCACTTGAGGAAGGGGATCAGGTCGGCCCAGTCTGTCAGGGCCGTGCCTACCAGACCGACCTTGGGCGGATCGGCCAGCTCCACGATGCGTTGGAGTTCGGCCATTTCCGCGTGGCGGGGAGGGCGGTAGATGTAGCCTGCGGCGCAGAATCGGCAACCGTAGGGGCAGCCCCGGTTGACCTCCAGCAGCAGGGTATCGCGAAATGTGGCGTGGCCGGAGACGAAACAGGAGAAGGCGGGATCGGACAGCACGCCGGGGGTGCCGGTATGCAGCCGCTTCACCGGCGTTTTCGATCGGCCTGGCACCCAGATGCCGGGATCGTCCTTGATGGCTTCGAGGATGGCGTCCTTGTCCGCTCCATCGAAGACCATGGCCCGGATCTTGAGAAAAAGAGGGGCGAAATGCTCATCCGCCTCGCCCACCCAGAAGACATCGATGAACGGGGCGATGGGAGCCGGATTCAGGAAGGCGGGTGGTCCCCCGGCAACAATCAGGGGAAGGCACGGGCGTTCCGCCGCTAGGGGCGGAACGCCCGCCGCCTGGAGCATCCGAGGGAGGTTGAGGAAATCCTCCTCGAATGTTGCGCTCCAGGCGATTACAGGGAATGAGGATAGTGGGCTGTTTGATTCGCGTGTTTTTGGTGCGTCGCCATCGGTCTGCCCCAGCTTGTCGGGGAAGACGCGTTCTACGGCCAAGCCGGGTTCCTCCGCCAACATGCGGTATACCGCCTGCCAGCCAAGGGTTGAGATGGCGGCCTTAGCCCCACCGGGGACGGTCATTGCCACTGGCAAGCGTCCACCGAGGTCGGGGGCCTGTGGCTCCGACACGCCATAATACAGGGTTCTTGCGCCGATGACGCTCACCTCCACACGCTACTGTTGGTCTCTAGTCGACATTCTTGCGAATGAAGGCCGGGACATCGAGGCTGTCCTCTCCGTCGTCGAAGATGAACTCCTCTTCACCGGGACCCGCGCCAGCGGCCACGCGCTTGGACATGGTCTGCTGGGGCAGTTCGGTGGTATTCAGGTCGCCGCCCGCCTTGCGCAGGTAGGCCGGGATGTTCCGGTCCTGGGCAATGACGCGCTGGTGGCCTTCACGCTTGGGCTGGGCCTGGGCTTTCATGCCGCGGGGTCCCAGCAGGCGGAGCTTCTGCTCCTCGGCCTTGCTCATGACGGGCTCGGCCTCGGCCAGGGCGCTCTCAATACCGGTAGCGATGACCGTGATGCGCATCTCGTCGCCCGCGTCGGGGTCGAAGACGGTACCGAAGAAGATTTCGGCGTCGTCGTGCGCTTCCTTGTAAATGATGTCGGCGGCTTCGGAGACCTCGTCGATGAGCATGTCCGGGCCGCAGGTGATGTTGATAAGCACGCCCTTGGCGCCCTCGATGGAGACGTCCTCCAGCAGCGGGCTGGTGATGGCCTTCATGGCCGCTTCCTTGGCCCGGCCCTCGCCCGAGGCGATGCCGGTGCCCATCAGCGCCATGCCGGAGCTGGACATGGCGGCCTTGACGTCCGCGAAGTCCAGGTTGATCAGGCCGTGCACGGTGATCAGGTCCGCGATGCCCTTGACCGCGTAGTACAGGACTTCATCGGCCTTCTTGAGCATGTCGGAGAAGCTGGCCTTCTTGGCCGCAAGCTGGAGCAGGCGGTCGTTGGGGATGGTGATGATGGAGTCCACCACCTCGGCCAGGGCGCTGGCTCCCTCTTCGGCCTGCCTGAGGCGCTGCTTGCCTTCGAAATAGAAGGGCTTGGTGACCACGCCCACGGTGAGCGCCCCCATGTCCTTGGCAATTTCCGCCACCACGGGAGCGGAACCTGTGCCGGTGCCGCCGCCCATTCCGGCGGTGATGAAGACCATGTCCGCGCCTTCCAGGGCCTCGCGAATCCGGTCCTCGGACTCCAGGGCGGCGTTGCGGCCGATCTCGGGATTGGCGCCCGCGCCGAGTCCCTTGGTGAGCTTTTCGCCGATCTGGATCTTGTGCTCGGCGAGCGATTTGTCGATGTCCTGGTGGTCTGTATTGGCCACGATGAACTTGACCCCCTTGAGGGCCGACATGATCATGTTGTTTACCGCATTGCCGCCTGCGCCGCCGCATCCCACGACTTTGATTTTGGCATTGCTTTCATGGACGATTTCCGAAAATTCCATGGCGTCTTCTCCTCATCCGGCCCTGCCTTCCAAGCGGGCCGATTCCTCGGTTTCCCTGTTGAATGTTCCTCGATTCCTCAGTTCCTCTAAGCGATATCCGTGAACCATTTCTTCATGCGGCCCAAGATCTTGTCGAAACTCGACTCTTCCTCGATGGTCACGCGGCCGCGCACGCCTTCCTCATCCGCTCCATGGAGGAGCAGGCCGACTGCGGTGGCGTACTTGGGGCTCATGACCTCTTCGCGCAGGCCG
This sequence comes from Pseudodesulfovibrio sp. 7M6, assembly GCF_050058625.1. Classification (GTDB taxonomy): domain Bacteria; phylum Desulfobacterota; class Desulfovibrionia; order Desulfovibrionales; family Desulfovibrionaceae; genus Pseudodesulfovibrio; species Pseudodesulfovibrio salinus. The sequence continues at coordinate 443,680 of NZ_CP188816.1, forward strand.
CCCAGGCCGTCGCCCGGCACGCCTATGCGCACCGGCAGGTCGAATATCTGCTCTGCCAGCTCCTGCATCCCGTCGATGAGGCAGGTGCCGCCGGTGAGCACCACGCCCGCCGCGATCATGTTCTTGAAGCCGGACTTGATGAGCTCCTGATCCACCAGGGCCAGGATTTCCTCGCAGCGCGGCTCGCAGATTTCCGCCAGTACGCGCTTGCTCATGGCCCGGGACTCGCGGCCGCCCACGCTGGGCACCTCAAGCACTTCCTCGTCGGTGATCAGGTCGGCCAGGGCGCAGCCGTATTTGATCTTGATGTCCTCGGCCGACTGCATGGGGGTGCGCAGGCCGTAGGCGATGTCGTTGGTCAGATTGTGACCGCCCAGGGCCAGCACCGACGTGTGCTTGATGGAGTCCTTGGAGAACACCGCGATGTCCGTGGTGCCGCCGCCGATGTCCACCAGGGCCACGCCGATCTCGCGTTCCTCGGGCGAGAGCACGGCCTTGCTGGAAGCCAGGGACTCCAGGACCACGTTGGACACGTTAAGCTCCGCGCGTTTGCACGAGCGGATGATGTTCTGCGCGGACGTCACCGCGCCGGTGACGATGTGGACCTTCACCTCCAGCCGAACCCCGGCCATGCCGAGGGGGTCGGAGATGCCGCGCTGGTCGTCCACGATAAATTCCTGAGGCAGCGTGTGCAGCACCTCGCGATCCATGGGGATGGCGATGGCGCGCGCCGCTTCGATGACGCGGTCCACGTCCCGCTGGGTGACCTCGCCGCCCTTGACGCCGATGACGCCGTGGGAATTGAAGCCCTGAATGTGGCTGCCCGCTATACCTGCGTACACGGTGCGGATGTCGCAACCGGCCATGAGTTCCGCCTCCTCCAGGGACTTGCGGATGCACTGGACGGTCTTTTCGATGTTGACGACCACGCCGCGCCGAAGCCCGGTGGAAGGGGCGGTGCCGATGCCGATGATATCGACGCCGTTTTCGCTCGCCTCGCCGACCACGGTGCAGATCTTGGTGGTGCCCACGTCCAGGCCCACTATCAGATCGCTTTTGGCCATGATTTGCTCCTTGGTTTCCTCATTGAATTCCCTGTATGTTCAAGCGTCTCGCTTGGTATTCCTCGTTACCCGTCGGTCCGGCGTTTGACCCAGACCTTGTCGCCGCTGGCGGCGATGATGGCGGTGTTTTTGAACTCGTCCCGGCGCATCAAATCGCGCCAGGCTATTTTGATCCGCTCCAGCTGAAGCTGCCAGCGGTCCATGGAGAGCAGAACGGTCAGGCCTTTGCCGCCGTCATGCCCATCCAGGTAAATTTCCAGCTCATGAGCGCTGGTAAGCCGGATCCAGGCCGTCTGCGCCTGGGTGAAAGGCGTCTTGTGCTCGGCCATGCTCTGCAGAAATCCGGTCAGCACCTGCGACCCGTCATCGATGGAGTCCGCTATCTGCAACACGGGCAGCGAACCGGTCTCGCCCGGATGCATGGGGGCGATGACCTTGCCCTTGGCGTCGGCAAAGTAGAGGCCGTCGCCCTGGCGGATCCAGAAGGCCGGAACCTTCTCCTTGATCGAAATATGCAGCTTGTTCGGCCATTCGCGGCGCACGGTCGCGGCGGCGACCCACGGGCTGGCCGAAATCCGGTCCTCCACCTTGCCCACGTTCATTTCCAGGCAGTTGAGGCCGAGGCGAACGTTGGCGGATTTGAGGATGTCGCCGTAGGTCAGGCGGGAATTGCCCGTGACCGAAATATCCTTGAGCTCGAAGTAGCTGCTGGTGGTCAGGTAGCGGTAGCCGAAGAGCAGCCCGACGCCTACCACTGCCACAAAGGAGAGGGTGAGCAGCAGGAGCACCGAGCGCATGACCATGCGGCCCGTGCCGGTCAGCCGGGGAACGGAGCGTTTCTGTTTGCGCCGGGTGTTGCCGCGCTTGCCGTTTATGTTGTTCAGGGCGAGGCGGTTTTGCTTGTTCATGGTCAGGGTGCTCATAGCAGGATGACCTCCGGTTCGAGAGTAATGCCGAATTTTTCGCTCACGGCGCTCTTGGCCGCTTCCATCAGGTCCAGGGCCTGGGCCGATGTGCCGCCGCCGAGATTGATCAGGAAATTGGCGTGCATGTCGGAGAATGCCATGTGGCCCAGTCGCATGCCCTTGAAGCCCGCCTTGTCCAGCAGCCGTCCGGCGGATTCGCCTTCGGGGTTCTTGAAGATGCAGCCCGCGCTGGCGGCGGTCACCGGCTGGGTGCCCTGTTTTTTCTTGTATACGCTCCGCATGGCGTTGCGGACCTCGTCGGCCGAGGTCTCGGCCAGGAGGAGTTCCACCTCCCAGACCAGGGATTTGCCCGGGTGTGCCGGGCAGGAAAAATGGCGGTAGCCGAAATGGCACTGGTCCGCATCCACCCAGACGAGCCCCTGGGCCGGGGACCACAGCCGGACGCGTGTGATCAGGTCGCCGAAGCTGGTGCCGTAGGAGCCCGCGTTCATGGCCACGGCTCCACCCACGGTGCCGGGAATGCCGGTCAGGTTCTCCAGGCCGGAGAACCCTGCCCGCTGTGCCCAGCCGAGCAGGCCGGGCAGCCGCTGACCCGCGCCGCATCGGACGACGAGTCCGTCGCCGTTGCGCTCCACCCGGGTGGGGCCGGAGGGCATGTCGGGCCGGATGAGCGCCAGATCGAGATGGCTGTCGCGCACCAGCAGATTGCTCCCCCTGCCGATGACGAAGGGACGCAGATTCTCATGGCTCAGGAATTGGGCCACGGCGTCCAGGTCACCCTTTTCGCGCACGACCAGTTCGACTTCGGCGGTGCCGCCGAGGCCGAGGGTGGTCCGCTCGGAAAGCGAGGGGTTGCGAATCAGCTCCAGTGCCATGTTATGCCTCTTCTCCGTTTTTGGCCGTTTCGTCTGCCAGGTCCTGATTGAGCCAGTTCTCGCCCACGCGCCAGATGGAACCGGCACCCTGGGTCATGAGCAGATCACCTGCGGTGAGGATGTCGTTCAGCCTTTTTTCCATGGATTCGAAGTCCGGGAAGAACTGGACCTTGGTGTCGCTGACCTGCTTGATGCCCTGCGCGAGCGACAGGCCGGAGACGCCGGGAATGGGCGACTCGCTGGCCGGATAGATCTCCGTGAGCAGCAGCAGGTCCGCTTCCTTGAACACCTTGCAGAATTCGCCGAACAGGGCCTGGGTACGGCTGAAGCGGTGGGGCTGGAAAGCCACGACCAGCCGACGGTCCGGGTAGCAGGCCCGGGCGGTTTTCAGGTTGGCCAGGATTTCCGCCGGATGGTGGCCGTAGTCGTCCACGACCAGCACGCCCTTGCGTTCGCCCTTGCGCTCGAACCGACGGCCCACGCCGCCGAAATCGGCCAGACCGTTGATGATGTCCCGCTTGTCCAGCCCCGCCTCCAGGGCCACACCGATGCAGGCCAGGGCATTGAGCACGTTGTGCGTGCCGGGTTGGGCCACGGTGACCTCACCCCATTCCTCGCCGTCCAGGTAGACCTTGAACAGGGAGCGCAGACCGGCGGAGAGGATCTCGCCGCGCAGACGGTTGTTTTCGCCCAGCCCGTAGGTCAGGCAAGGGCGCTTGATGTGGGGCAGGAGGCGTTGCACACCCTCGTCGTCGCCGCAGACCACGTTCATGCCGTAGAACGGAATGGAGTTCATGAAATTGGCGAAGGAGTCGTCGATGGCATCCTGATCCTGATAGAAATCGAGGTGGTCCTTGTCCACGTTGGTGACCACGCTGATGATGGGCGAGAGCAGGAGGAACGAGCCATCGGACTCGTCGGCCTCGGCGATGAGATAGTCGCCCTCGCCCAGTCGCGCATTGGAGCCGAAAATGGAGAGCCTGCCGCCAATGATGACGGTGGGGTCGAGCCCGGCCTCGGTAAAGATGGTGGCCAGCAGCGAGGTGGTCGTGGTCTTGCCGTGGGTGCCGGCCACGGCGATGCCGGTGCGCAGGCGCATCAGCTCGGCCAGCATTTCGGCCCGGGGGATGATGGGGATGCCGCGTTCGCGCGCAGCCACCAGCTCCGGGTTCTTGTCCGGGATGGCGGTGGACTTGATGAGCACGTCCGCATCACCCACGTTGTCCGCCCCATGGCCGATGAAGACCGTGGCACCGAGTTTTTCCAGACGGCGCACCGGGGCCGAGGCCGCGAGGTCCGACCCGGTAATCCTGAAGCCCATGTTGATGAGCACCTCGGCGATGCCGTTCATGCCGGAACCGCCGATGCCGACCATGTGAATGTTGTTCACCCGCGCCCGCATGGCGGGGCAGGCTTCGCCACCTACGGTCAGGTAGGGACCTTGCGCTGCAGACATATTCTTTATCCTTCCTTCACGGCCAGGGCTTCGAGTCCCGCCGCGATATCGGCCGCCGCCCGCTCTCTGGCAAAGCCGCGCGCCGCTGATTCCATTTTGTTAAGCTCGGCCGGGGCATCGAGCAGGGAGAGTATTTCTTTTGCCAGCCGTTCTCCGGTCAGTTCGGCCTGCGGCAGGAGCACGGCCGCACCGAGTGTGGCCATGGCCTTGGCGTTCTTCGTCTGGTGGTCGTGCGTGGCCTGGGGGAAGGGCACGAAGATGGCCGGAACCCCGGCGGCAGCCACCTCGAAGACCGTGGTTGCGCCCGCCCGGCACAGGGCCAGATCGGCGCGCGCATATTCGGCCGCCATGTCCTCGATAAACCCGTGCACCTGGGACGGGTCCGCTCCGGCGGTCTCGTAGGAGGCCCGGACGCGATCGAAATCCGCTTTTCCGGCCTGATGCACCAGAGTGACGCCCGCCGCCATGAGTTGTGGCAGGGCCGCGATGACCGCGTCATTGACGGGCCGCGCGCCCTGGCTGCCGCCCAGCACCAGAAGCCGCCGCCCGTGGGCGCGCCCCTCGCGGGCCTGCGCGGCGTCCACTATCTGGCGGCGCACCGGGTTGCCGGTGATGACGCACTTGTGGGCCGGAAACACGCTCCCCGTATCCGGGAAGCTGAGAAAAATTCGTTTGACCAGCTTGCCCAGCACCTTGTTGGTCACGCCGGGCACGGAGTTCTGTTCGTGCACCGCCGTGGGCACGCCGAGAAGGCGGGCGGCCAGGATGGGGCAGAAGCCCGCATAGCCGCCGAAACCGATGGCCGCGTCCGGTTTGAAGCGGTGCACCGCGCCCATGGCCTGCGGCAGTCCCTTGCCGAGCCAGCCCAGGCCGGAGAGCATACCGGAGAGGCCGCGTCCCATGATGCCCTTGGCGGGCAGCTCCCGGAACTGGAGGCCGTGCCGCCGTGCCAGATCGCCTTCCGGGCCGGAGCCGCCGAGGAAGAGAATTTCCACGCCGGGATGACGCTCCTGCAACTCGCGGGCAACGGCCAGGGCCGGGAAGATGTGGCCGCCCGTGCCGCCGGTGGAGAGGATGACCTTGTTTAGCGTCATGCCGTGGCCCTCCTCGACAGGTTGAGCAGGATGCCCGCGCAGATGAGAGAGACGGTCAGGCTGGAACCGCCGTAGCTGATGAAGGGCATGGCCACGCCCTTGGGCGGCACCGTGCCGAGCACCACGGCCAGATTGAGGATCATGCCCAAGGCCAGGATGCAGGTCACGCCAAAGGCGGTGAAGCGGTCCTGAAGGTCCTCAAGATGCAGGGTGACGCGGAAGGCGCGCCACAGGAAAAAGGCGATGGCAATGAAGAAAATGGACATGCCTACGAATCCGAGTTCTTCCCCGGCCACGGCCATGATGAAGTCGTTGTGCGCCTCGGGCAGGAAGAAGAGCTTCTGCTTGCCCGCGCCCAGGCCGGAACCGAAGATGCGGCCGGAACCGAAGGCATAGAGCGACTGGACCAACTGGTAGCCCTCGTCGCGGGCCGAGGCAAAGGGATCGAGAAACGCGGTCCACCGTTTGAGCCGGTAGGGCGAGGAGGAAATGAGCAGCCAGCCCGCGCCTGCACCGAAGATCATGGTGGGGAGCAGGTAGCTGATGCGGGTGCCGCCCACCATGCACATGAAGAAGAGCAGCCCGGCCAGGACCACGGCCCCGCCGAAGTCGGGCTGGAGCAGCAGCAGGCCGCAAAGCACGCCGGTAACGAAGAAGGGCGGCAGGAACCCGACCGAGAAGGTGCGCACCATCTCCTGTTTCTTTGCAAAAAAGTAGGCCAGATAGAGGACCAGCGCAACCTTGGCGAACTCCAGGGGCTGGATGTTCACCGGGCCGAGACGGACCCAGCGGCTGGCGCCGTTGATGTTCAGCCCCAGCGGGGTGATGCACAGGGCGAGCATGACCGCGGCGGCGATGACCCAGAAATAGGTCAGGCCGTAGAGCAGCCGCCTTGGCATCTGCATGCAGGCGAGCATGGCCGCGATGCCGACACCCGCAAACATGAGCTGGCGCTTGAAGAAGAAATACTTGTCGGCGAAGTCCCGCTCGGCAGTGATGCCGCTGGAGGACAGGACCATGATCAGGCCGAAGCCGACCAGCACAAGCGTGCCGAGCAGCAGCCATGGATCAATGCGTCCGGTTCCCGCAGGTGCGTTCTGCGCCTTCAGTTTGTTCATCCCAACTCCTCCACGGCGCGGCGGAAGTCGTCTCCGCGCTGGGCGTAGTTTGCATACTGATCAAAACTGGAGGTGGCCGGGGAGAGCAGAACCAGCTCGCCGGCCTGCGCCGCATCGGCCTGCCGCTTCACCGCCTGGGGCAGGGTCTCGTCCCAGGTGACGGGCACGACCCGGGACAGCGGCGGCTCCAGGATATCCCGGCTGGCACCGAACAAACCCACGGTGACGACCCGGTTCTTCACTGTTTCGGCAAAGGCCTCGACATCGCCGCCCTTCCATACGCCGCCCATGAGCAGGCGCACCGGGCGGTCAAAGGAATGGACGGCCGCGACCACGGCGTCCAGGGTGGTGGCCTTGGAATCATCCACGTAGAGCACGCCGTTCACCTCGCCTACCGGCTCGATGCGGTGATGGAGCGGATGGAAGTTGCGGATGGCCTCCGCAGCCTGCTCCTCGGTCACGCCGAAGTGTCGGGCCGCCTGCCACGCGGCTTCCACGTTGGAGCGGTTGTGCTCGCCGGGCAGGTTCGGGGCTTCGAACCGGTCCGTGGGGCCGTACCATTCCACGTTGGCCTCGGTGAAGGGACGGCCGCCAAAGGCATTGTCCAGCACCGGACGCACGGATTCGTGGATCAAGGCGGTGTCCTCGGCGGTCATACGGGCGAAGAGGGTCAGCTTGGCCCCGAGGTATTCGGCCATGTTTTCATGGTAGTCGAGATGGTTGGCCGAGAAATTCAGAAGAACGCCGACGCTGGGCTTGAACAGGCGGCAGTTCTGGAGCTGGAAGCTGGAGACTTCGAGCACGATGACGTCGGCGGGTTCCTCGCCCAGCAGATAGTCGCACAGCGGGGTGCCTATATTGCCGCCGGTAAAGACCTTTTTCCCGGCATGGGCCAGAATCTCGCTGACCAGCGTGGTGGTCGTGGTCTTGCCGTTGGTGCCGGTGATGGCCAGGACAGGGGCCTTGATGAACCAGGAGGCGAACTCCAGTTCCGAAACGATCTTGCGTTCCTCGATGCCGCGCAGGGCGTCGGCCATGCGTTTGACCGGCACGCCGGGGGAGAGGACGATGATGTCCGCGTCAGCGAAGTGTTCGGGCCTGTGCTCGCCGGTAATCAGCTCCGCAGTCCCCTGGAGGTCGCCGAGTTTTTCCGGGGCAACGGATTCGTTGCGGTCCACAATGCGGACGCGCGCGCCGAGCACGCGCAGCAGACGGGCCGCAGCCAGCCCGGATTTGCCCACGCCCACGACGACACCCTGTTTTCCTTTCAGGATCGCCTGGTCGATGAAGTCTTTTACGATCTGATTCATGGCACTACCTCAACTTGAGTGTGGAAAGGGCCATCAGGGCCATCAGGATGGAAAGAATCCAGAACCGGACAATAATCTTGGATTCCGGGATGCCCTTGAGCTCGAAATGATGGTGAAGCGGCGCCATCTTGAAGATGCGCTTGCCGCCGGTGAGCTTGAAGTAGCCCACCTGGAGAATGACCGAGAGGGTCTCGAACACGAATACGCCGCCCACAATGGCGAGCAGCAGTTCCTGCTTGGCCAGCACGGCCACGAAACCGAGGGCGCCGCCGAGGGAAAGGGAGCCGACATCGCCCATGAACACCTGGGCGGGGTGGGCGTTGAACCACAGGAATCCAAGTCCCGCGCCGACCATGGCGCCGCAGAAGACGGTGACCTCGCCGATGCCCTGGATGTTTTGTACCGCCAGGTATTCGGCCATCTTGGCGTGGCCGGAGACGTAGATGAAGATGGCGAAGCAGGCCATGGCCACGACCATGGGGCCGATGGCCAGTCCGTCCAGCCCGTCGGTCAGGTTGACGGCATTGGACGCGCCCACCATGACGACCATGGCGAAGGGCAGATAGAACCAGCCCAGGTCCGGGGTGATGTTCTTGAAGAACGGCACGGACAGTTCGGTGGAATACGCCGGTTCCTGAATGAGCAGGTACAGGGCGGTGGCGGCCACTGCGCACTGGCACAGGAACTTGGCCTTGGCCGAGAGTCCCTTGTTCCGTTTCATGACCACCTTGATGTAGTCGTCGGCAAAGCCCACGGCACCGAACCCGACGAAGACGAGCAGGGTCAGCCAGACATAGACGTTGGTCAGGTCGGACCAGAGCAGGGAGGATATACAGACGGAGATGATGATCATCACGCCGCCCATGGTCGGGGTGCCCTGCTTGGCCTGATGCTTGGGGCCGTCCTCGCGGATATACTGGCCGCACTTGATGCGGTGCAGCAGGCGGATCATGGCCGGTCCGAAGATGATGGTGATGATCAGCGCGGTGAGCAGGGCCCAGACCGAACGGAAGGTGATGTATCGGAAAACGTTCAGGACGCTGAGTTCGTTACTGAGCGGTACGAGCAGATTGTATATCAAGGTTACGCCTCCTCTCCCGCCTGTTTTTCCAGTTCCCGGCACAGGGCGGAAGCGAACGCTTCCATGCCCAGTGACCGTGAGCCCTTGAACAGGGCCATGGACCGGTCGAGGGAAAGCTCGCGCCAGCCTGCTATGAAATCTTCGGGACCGGCCACCTTGACCGGTTTCATGCCGCCTTTCATGCCCCGCGCCACATCCCCGTAGTGGTCGCCCTTGTAAAAAATCGCCTTGAGCTCGATATCCTTGAGCAGCCGTCCCAGTTCCTCATGGCGCATGGCCGCTTCCGCGCCCAGTTCGCGCATGTCGCCCAGCACCAGCACCAGTTCCCTGTCCCCGGCCATGGAGGCCGCCGTGCGGATGGAGCTGGCCATGGAGAGTGGGTTGGCGTTGTAGGTATCGTCAATGATGGTGCAGTAGGCCACGGTGCGGCAGCAGAACCGCTGCCGGTCCGGAACCAGCGTTTCCAGCCCTTTCACCACGTCCGTCCGGCTCATGCCCAACTGATGGGCCACGGCGGCGACGCAGGCGAGGTTGGCCGCGTAGTGGTCGCCGCAGAACGGAGCGTCGAATTCACCTTCGCCCTCCGGGGTGCGGAGATTGAACCGGCCCCAGCCCTCGGCTCCGGCAGTGCCCAGGAAAGTGGCGGAAAATGCCGTGTCCGTATTGGCCGGGTTGGAGGAAAAGCCGACGGGATCGGGCACGATCTCCCTGGCTGCGGTCCACAGCTCGGGATAGTCGCGGCCCACGACCGCAGCGCCGCCCTGACGCAGGTAGCGGAGCAGGGCGGATTTTGCCCTGGCCACGCCCTCGATGTCGCCCAACCCTTCCAGATGGCCGGGGCCGACATTGGTGATGACCGCCAGGTCCGGGCTGGCTATGGGAGCCAGCTCTTCCATGTCGCCCTGGTGGGAAATGCCCAGCTCCATGATCCACAGGTCCTGGTCGGCATTCGCGCGGAGCATGGAGAGCGGCAGCCCGATCTGGTTGTTCAGGTTGCGGTAGTTCTTGGCTATGTTGAATTTCTGGGAGAGCACGGAAGCGAGCATCTCCTTGACGGTGGTCTTGCCTGCCGTGCCGGTGACCGCGATGAGCCGCGCACCGCAGATGTCCCGCCAGCCCGCGGCCAGACGGCCGAGGGCAACCACGGTGTCCGGCACCATGATTACGGGGGTGTCCATTTCGTCCAGCATTCGGGAGGCGAGGATTGCGGCGGCCCCTTTTTTCGCAGCCTGGGCCGCGAACTCGTGCCCGTCGAAGTGCTCGCCGGGCAGGCAGACGAAAAGATCACCCGCCTGTACGGCGCGGCTGTCCGTCTGCACCTCGGTGATGACGACGTTTTCCTGGCCCTCATCGGCCCCGTTGCCCAGGCAACGCTGTACGTCTGCCAATGTCAGCTTCACTGCCGTTCCTCGATGGCCTTGGCGGCCTCTTCCACATCGGAAAAATGAATGGTTTCGTCCTTGAGGACCTGATAGTCCTCATGCCCCTTGCCCGCGATGAGTACGGCGTCGCCGGGATTCATCTCGTTGATGGCCATGCGGATGGCCGCGCGGCGGTTGGGGTTTTCCATGATCTCTTTCGCGCCTTCCAGCCCGGGGCGCGCGTCGTCCATGATCGCCTCCGGCACTTCGGAGCGGGGGTTGTCCGAGGTGAGCACGGCCACGTCGGCATACTTGGCCACGGACTGGGCCATGATCGGCCGTTTGGTCTTGTCACGGTCGCCGCCACAGCCGAAGACGGTGATAAGACGCTTGAAGTCGAGCTGTTTGAGGGTGCGTTGCACGTTCTCCAGCGCGTCCGGCGTGTGGGCGAAGTCCACGAAGATGTCGAGGCCCTTGTCGTTGGGCACTCGCTCCAGGCGTCCCGGTACGCCATGAAAGTCTTTCATGCGGCGCATGTCCTTGCTGCCGAGGCCCAGCTGGAGGGCAACGGCCTGTGCGCCCAGCAGATTCATGGCATTGAAGCCGCCGATGAGCGGAGATTCGATTTCCCAGGAGTTTCCTTTGAAGTCGACCTTGAGGTGCATGCCCTTGCCGTTCGCTTCCAGGATGGTTCCCTGGACCATGGGCTTGTCGCCCACTTCCTGGCGGACGATGCCGGTCTGGCCGATGCCGTAGCCAATACCCCCATCGCATTCGGCCAGCAGGCGGCGGCCAAAGGAGTCATTGTAGTTGAAGATCCCAGCCTTGCCTTCCTTGAGATAGGAGGTGAAGAGCATCCGCTTGGCCTGGAAGTAGGTCTCCATGTCGTGGTGGTAGTCCAGATGGTCCTGGGTCAGATTGGTCATGACTGCGGCCTCGAATTCCAGTCCGGCCACACGGTGCTGAACCAGGGCGTGGGAGGATACTTCCATGATCGCAATGTCCACGTCCGCCTTTTTCATGTTGTAGAGCAGCTCGTGGATCATCCAGCAGTCCGGGGTGGTGCGGGAGGCGTGAATCTCGAAACCGGGCCAGCGGTAGTTGACCGTGCCGATGACGCCGACCTTGAGGCCTGCCGACTGGAGCAGATGCTCCAGCAGATAGGTGGTGGTCGTCTTGCCGTTGGTGCCGGTGATGCCCACCAGCTTCAGGTCGCGGTCCATGACTCGGAAATATTGGCGGGCCAGTTCGCCCAGGGCAACGGCCGGATTCTCGTGATATACGACCTGGGCGCGTTTTTCGATGACCGGCGCGAGCTGTTCGCGGTCGGACTCGGGCGCAACGATGTATTTCGCCCCTTTATCCAGGGCGCTCGGGATGAAGTCGATGCCGCGCACCTGCGTGCCGGGCATGGCCACAAAGCACTCGCCGGGCTGCACCTGGCGCGAATCCGTCCGCACCATGAGCCCTTTGGCAACTTTTTTCAGAAGCGTTTCGAATTGCATAACGCCTGCCTTTTCCTCACTAGGAGAGCCAGAGAACAAAAACATCCGTCCCCTCCTTCTTTTGGTCGTCGGGCCAGGGCTGGCCCGCTACGGGCTTCTGGTTCTTGACCGTCATGCCCCGGCCCTTGAGCACGGGAACGATTCCTTTTTTCGTCAACATTTCCAGGGCGCGCCGTACCGGCATACCCGTGATGTCGGGCACCTTGCCCGTATCGGGCCGGGGTGCGGGAACACCCACGGCTTCGGCCAGGGAGGCAGCGTCTGCCTCCTCGCCGGAAACATTTTCCACCGCGACCGGTTGCAGGGTCTCGGAGAGCTTGCCGTAGTAAGCCAGGGTGCGCACCGTCACCTCGCGGCAGACCGGCGCCGCCACCATGGAGCCGTAGTTGGACTTCTGCGGTTCGTCGATCATGGTCAGCACGAGCAGTTCCGGCTGGTCCGCCGGAACAAGGGCCACAAAGGAGGAAAGATACTGGTCGCCATAGCCCCGGCCGGTGCGGGATGCCTTCTGCGCCGTGCCGGTCTTGCCGGCTATGGAGATGCCGGGGATGCGCGCGCTTCGGCCAGTGCCGTCTTCCTCGACGACTTCCTTCATCAGGGAGAGCACTGTGGCGGCGGTTTCGGGGGAGAAAACCTGCCGGGCTGCATTGCGTTTGGGCGGTTCCGGCATGGAAACGAGGTGCAATTCCTTGGTGACGCCGCCGTTGGCCAGACAGAGAAAAGCCTGGGCCAGTTGCAAGGCGGTGACGCCGATGCCCTGGCCGAAGCTGATGGCCGCGAGGTCCACGTTGGTCCATTTGTCCGGCGGCATCAGGATGCCGGAGGCCTCGCCGGGCAGCCCGATATTCGTCTTTTCGCCAAAACCTAGCTTGGTCAGATAGGAATGGTAGACGCCTGCGCCGAGGCCCAGGCCGATCTTGGCCGAGCCGATGTTGGAGGAGTAGCGGAGTACCTTGCGCGCGGGGATCCATTTTTCCTTGTGCGTGTCGCGGATGGTTTTCCCATCAAGCTTCCACCGGCCGTTTTCGCAGAAAATGAGCGTGTCGGGAGTGATTGTGCCTTCCTGCAGTGCGGCGGCGAAGAGGAAAGGTTTCATGGTCGAACCCGGCTCATAGATATCCGTCAGGGCGCGGAGACGGCGCTGGGAAGCCTTGGACTGGCTGACGTCGTTGGGATTGAAGAAGGGCTGGTTGGCCATGGCCAGAATATCGCCCGAGTCCACATCCACCACCAGGACGATACCTGCTCTGGCGCCGTACTTGGCAATGGATTTCGCCAGGGCTTGCTCGGCCGCGTGCTGGATCTGGGTGTCGATGGTCAGCCGCACGTCCAGGCCGTTGATGTCCATTTCGCGACCCTGGGCATCGGTATAGCTGCGCTGGCCCTTGCCGTCGCGCTGGACCACAAACTGCGCCTTGCTCGGCTTGAGGCGGTCGTTGTAGACGCGTTCGATGCCTTCCAGTCCCCGGCCGTCCACGTTGACGAATCCGATGGTCTGGGCTGCCAGGTGGCCGTTGGGATAGATGCGGGAAAATTCGCTGACCAGCCGGACGCCGGGCAGGCCTGCCTCGGTGACGGCAGCTGCTTCGCGGTCGTTGACCTGGCGTTTTATCCAAACAAATTTCTTATGCGATTTCAGTCTCTTGTATATTGTCCGGCGGGAGATTTTGAGGACGCGGGAAAGGGTGTCGGCGGCAACGTCGACGTTGACCACTTCAAAGGGACGCGCAAAAACGGACTTTGCTTCCACGCTGGTGGCAAGCATCTGTCCGTTGCGGTCGAAAATGCGTCCCCGCTCGCCGTATTCACATTCGGCGGCGCGGCTCTGCTTTGATGCCTTTTCGAGCAGGGCGGATCCTTCATAGATCTGCACCCAGCCCGTCCGGACCCAAAGTCCCACCAGGGCAATAGCGAAGAGGCTCATGACGAACCCGATCTTTACCCTGCTGCGGTCTTTGCGCCCCTGGCTTCCCTTAACCATGTTTTTTCCCTGTAATCCCACTCAGGCGCTTGCGATATGTAAGCGCCGCGTTACCTCGTATCCGCTATCCGCCGGATCTGCCCCGGCGCGGCCACCCCGAGTTCGAGACGGTCCGCGAGTTTCCTGAGCTGATAAGGTGAAACCAGGTTGTTCCTCTCAACCGAAAGTTTCACGGCCAGATCCTCTTTCCGGCCAAGGCTCTTTTCCATCGTGCGCAGGTCGTATGCCAGGTCCATGCGTTCGATGTTCAGCCATACAGTGCTCAGGCCCAGAGCGAGCGCCCCACCCAGCAGGGTGAGGATCATCCACAAGAGTGTCTTGTCGGCTTTGCTCATGCTCTTTCTCCGTCGGGGCCGAGTCGTTCCGCCACACGCAGCTTGGCGCTACGGCTGCGGGGATTCCCGGCCATTTCTTCCTCGGACGGCAGTTGTGGCTTCTTCGTCAGTACATGCAGTTCCGGTTTTCCGCCGCAGGTGCAGTGGAGTTGGTGCGGGGGGCATTTACACCCTTTGGCACTGTCCCGAAAAGCGTGTTTCACGGCCCTGTCCTCCAGGGAGTGAAACGAGATGATGGCCACTCGCGCGCCCGGATTCAGGCGTTCGACGATGTTTTCCAGGTAGCTGTTCAGTTCCTCAGTTTCCCTGTTGACTGCGATGCGCAGTCCCTGAAAGGTCCGGGTTGCCGGATGATTGCGCGCGGTGTGCCGCATCTTGGGCGGATACGCCAGCCGCACGATCTCTGCCAATTGAAGCGTCGTCGTGATCGCTTCCTTATCCCGTGCCCTCAGTATTGCAGACGCTATTTTACCAGCCAGGGGGTCTTCCCCCATGGTCCGGATGATCCGCGCCAGATCACCGTGTTTCAGCGTGTTGACCAGATCTGCGGCCGATGGTCCGTACGCATTGTCCATGCGCATGTCCAGCGGGCCGTCATGGATGAAGCTGAATCCTCTTTCCGCTTCGTCCAGTTGGAGTGAGGAGACGCCGAGGTCCAAGACCGCGCCATCCACCTTTTCCCACCCAAGCTCGTCCAGGGCTTCCTTGAACCGTGAAAAAGGGAGGTGGAAGAGGTGTGCGCGGTCGCCGAATTCCTCAAGTCGTGCGCTCGCAAGCCCCAATGCCTCCTCGTCCCGGTCCAGCCCGGCCAGCTCGGCACCTTCGCCTGCCGCTCGCATGAGCGCCAGGCTGTGCCCACCCATGCCCAGGGTGCCGTCCAGATAACGGCCGCCCGGTCTGGGTCGGAGCCAGTCAATCACTTCTTGTAAAAGAACTGTGGTATGAACGGACGCCGGGTCCATCCCGCCTGCCATGACTAGAACGGCAGGCTGACGTTGTTTTCCGCCAGCTCGGAGGACACGTCGTAGTCCTCGTCGAGCAGGAGCTCGAAGCTGTCGGAAGGCCAGATTTCAAAGTGCTTGCCCACACCCATGACAACCACGTCCTTGTCCAGCTTTCCGCTCTTGCGCAGGTGTGCGGGGATGGCTAACCGTCCCAGCTTGTTCACGGGCGTTTCGGTATAGCCGGAGTAGAGGATGCGTTTGATGTTGTTCAGGGCCGGGCTGGGGACGCGAACCTTTTCCAGCTCGTCTTCAAGACGGTCCCATTGGGCCGGGGTAATGCCGATGACATGCTTCTGATAGATGGTCAGCACGATGACCGCGTCGTCGTTGCCGGCGCGGATCGTATCCCGGAAATCGGGCGGCAGGATAAGCCGTCCCTTGTCATCCAGGCTTCTGTGTGCGTGACCTCTGAATTTCATCTTTTCCCTGGAGCGACCCTGCCGCTCCCTCCTTGTTCCACATTCTTACCCAATTTTTACACGAAAATCCACTTATTCCCACCGATGCTGGAAAATCAAGAGAATGTCAACCGTCAGGCCGACATTTATGAGCAAATATTTGCGACCATTATTGCTTTTTCATAGCCGCACGCCTAAGCTCCATAGCAGTTGTCAATATGGGTTAGGGCGGGAGTGTTATAATATAGTGTATTGATCCGGGCCGTTGGAGCTTCTGAAGCGTCGGCCGGGCAGGGAGGTAGCATGGACAGACACATCAAGATCATCGCAACGCTGGGGCCGGGCACCGGCAATTACGAAGCGGTCAAGGAACTGGTGGCGTCCGGAGCCAAAATATTTCGGCTCAATTTTTCTCACGGCGGAAGAGAATTTTTCGAGGAGATGGTCAGCATCATCCGGCGGCTTGAAAAGGAAACCGGCTATACACTGACCGTACTCCAGGACCTTTCCGGTCCCAAAATCCGCACCTGCGATGTCGGGCTCGGTGCCTTCGAGGTCTCCAAGGGGAGCGAGGTCCTGCTCGGCACTCCGGACAAGGTGAAGGACGTGGAAGAGCCGTTCATCTGCCTGGATTTCCCGGAACTGCTGTCGTCCATGAAGGAAGGGGACCCCGTGTCCCTCTCGGACGGCATGATCCGGTTCAAGGTCAAGAAGGTCGAAGCAGAAAACCTCATCAGGCTGGAGGCCACAAACTCCGGCATGTGCCCGCCGCGCAAGGGCATTACCTTCCCGGGGATGAAGACCCCGCTGGCGCCGCTGACCGATAAGGACAAGGCTGACTTGGCCGTGGGCATGGAACTCGGAGTGGATGTGGTTGCCATGAGTTTTGTCCAGAAGCCGGAGGACATCTGCAACCTGCGGGCGGAGATGATCCAGTACGGCCGCCGGGTGCCCATCATCGCCAAGCTGGAACGCACGGCAGCCCTGGAGTGCCTGGACGACATCCTGAGAGAGGCGGACGGCATCATGGTTGCCCGTGGCGACCTTGGCCTGGAACTCGACCTCGCTGAGTTGCCCGTGGCACAGAAGCGCATCATTCAGGCATGCAACAAGGCGGGCAAACCGGTCATCGTGGCCACTCAGATGTTGCTTTCCATGGTCAATTCGCCCATGGCGACCCGGGCCGAGACAACGGACGTGGCCAACGCCATCCTGGACGGAGCTGATTGCGTCATGCTCTCCGAGGAAACGGCCATTGGCCGCTACTTTGGCGAGTGCGTCCGCTTCATGCGCAAGATAGCCTATGAGATCGAGCAGTATCTCTTCGAAACCCGCATCCCTGTAATGGAGGTGGACGAGCGCGAGCTGCCTCCCTCCACCTTCCTGGCCCATGCCGCCGCCATGCTGGCGGGCAAGACCGGGGCCAAGGCCATCGTCTGTCACTCCACCTCCGGAGCGACGTCGCGGCTGCTTTCGTCCTGCCGTCCGGCACAGTCGATCTATGCCCTGAGCACGGACTCCATTGTACGCCATTTCACCAACCTCTCCTGGGGCGTTATTCCGGCGGAGCCGCTTGACGCCATTGATGATCACCAGGAACGGGCCGAGGTGTTCGTGCGCCAGTCTCCCGCCTTCCTGGAAGGGGATATCGTCATCATCACGGCAGGCCAGCCGGAAAAGGGCAAGGCCCTGACCCAGACCAACGTGGTCAAACTCTACGAGAAACTCCCCAAGGAAAATCAGTAGAAGGGCATCAGCCCCCCCCTAGCGACAGCGACAGCGAGGAGACATGAGTTCGAAGCAGCAGCAAACCATTCCCGATGGACTGAACGAGGAATATTACCAGATCAGCCCGGACATTTTGGGCAGTTTCAATAAGTTTCGCCCACCGTTGAACATGTTTCTGTTCAATGAGGAAAAGGCGAGGATTATGCCCTACTACAAGGTGGGTGATCGTCTTTCCAACGAGCGGATAGAGGAACTGGCCGATCTGACGGCGCAGGGACTGATTTTCGTCTCCCGGGACGACCATTCGGTCTACGTCAAACACATCAGCTTCCAGCTTGATCTCGTCCTGGTGGACTCCAACCTGAAGGAACGGGAGATTGCGGATATCTTTGCCCAGGCGCTGACCCGGCGCATGGGCGAGTTCCTGGAACAGCCGGTTCCGCTGATGCTCAAAAAACTCTGGGTGGACCTGATGGTCCTGTCCGAATACCTGTACAAGGATATCAACCGTACACGAGCCCTGGTACGACGGCTTCACAAGAAGCATAGTCTGGAAAATCATTCCGTGAACTGCGGTTTTCTCGGCCTTGCCCTGCTGGGCAGGCTCAAGGCCAAGCCGTTCGAAGAGCAGGTTCAGCGCAAGATCTTCGACAGGCTGAGTGCCGGTCTCTTTCTGCATGATCTGGGCATGGCCAAGGTGCCCGCGTTCATCCGGTCCAAGGACAAGCCCCTGACCCCGGACGAGCGGACCAAGGTGGGCGTGCATACCAAGATCGGGTACGAGATGCTGACCAAGCTCGACCTGCGTTACCCCGAGATAGAGCAGTGCGTTACCGAGCACCATGAGCGACTCAACGGCTCCGGCTACCCCATGAAGACGGTCAAGCAGTCCTTTGCCGGGCGGCTCTGCGCCGTTGTGGATTCGTTCTGTGCCATGATTGCGGACAGGCCCTATTCCAAGGGGTTGCCCTTGCTCAAGGCCGCAGGCGACCTTGCCGGGGACAGACGTTACGATCCGGAAATCACCAAGGCCTTGCAGGCGTTGCTGTTCCTGGACCTGAAGCTCAAGGAATAATCCCGGTAAACAGAAAAGAAAAACGGCCCGCTCCGGGATTTCCGGTGCGGGCCGTACTTTTTCTGTAGATGCCTGTTTATTTGTTGAAGAAAGTGACCATGTCGCGGGTCATCTCCCGGTAGACATCGGTGACGTAGACCACGCCCATGACCTTGCCGCTTTCCTCCACCAGGGCCCAGTCCCGCCGGGTCTTCAGGAAGGTATCGAGCACCAGGAGAATGGGCTCGTTGGGCCGCAGGGTCGGCGGGTCCTTTATGAGGTGTTCGCCAAGCCGCATCTGGGTGCAGATCAGGCAGGCGTTGGCAAACTGCTGATCCCAGTCAACCTCGCCGGCCGCCTTGAGGTTTTCGTCCTTGAGCACGGATTGCTTGACGGCGTTGAAGAGCTTCCACAAATTGATGGCGCCTACCAGCTTGCCGCCCTTGTTTTGGACCACCACCACCTGGGAGTCCGGGGCTTCGACCATGGCTTCGCGCATGACGCGAATGGCCTCTGCCAGACTTGCGTCCTCATGGACGACCGGAAAATCGTCCCGCATCATATCCCATGCGCGCTTTCTGAGCATCATGAAGGTAACTCCTTGGGTATATACGTCGTTTTCGTTTGTTTCCAGATTCCTACTAGCTGCTCCATCCCTTTTTGTCCACAGGCGTGTGCTTCGAATTGCACGACTCTTGACTTGAAGCTGAACAATAGTCAGTTCTCAACCATGAGTAAACGTTTGATCTTTATTGCACTGCTGCTTCTGTTGGCCGCCGTCCCCGCATATGCCGGGATCAAGGTCCCCTTTGGTCCCGGTGAGCGGCTTACGTATCGTATTTATTGGACATTTGTCCATGCTGGTGACGCCGTGCTCGAAGTGCTGCCCGACACGGATTTGGAAGGGGTGCCCGCCTGCGCCTTCCGGGCCACGGCCCGGACTGTGCCTTGGGTGGACAAGTTCTACAAAGTCCGTGACACGCTGGAGTCCTGGACCGACCCTGGTGTGAACCACTCCCTGCGCTACAAGAAGGAACAGAACGAGGGATCATACCACAAGCAGGTCGATCTGGAATTTGATCCCGAGGCGCGACAGACGCGTCGCTATGTTTGGGGCGAGTTGAAACATACCCTGGACCAGCCAGCGCAAGTGTTCGACCCGATGTCCATTCTCTTCGGGTTCCGCAAGCAGCCGTTTTACAAAACAATGCGTTTTGCCGCCAACGTTACCGACGGCAAGGTCAGCGTGGTTGGCGAGTCGCTTGTGGAGGGCAAGGAGGATGTGAAAACGCCTCTGGGAATTATTCCCTGTTATCGTGTCCGAATTGACGTCAAACACCTTTCCGGCGTGTTTCGGAAGAGCCGTGATGCCGAACTGCTGGTTTGGTTTTCGGCCGACAATCGGCGTATCCCGGTGAAGGTCCGTTCAAAGGTTGTTGTCGGTCACTTCACTATGGAGTTGGTGGACTATCAACCTCCAGATTCTATACAGCCAGACCGGAATCATTAATAGTATAATCTATAATCCGAGGCCGTGTACTTTTCCACAGGTTGGTGAAATGTAGACATATTCCACCAGCCTAGTGGTTTGGTGTGTCGTGGAACCTCTTCATTTGTATCGGTTACTTTTTCAATCTTGTCAGTAGTTTGCTGGCTACTGTATAGTAGACATAAGTAACGACGAGTCTATCCCCATATCCATGTTGAGGTTGGTGTGAGCAAGCTTTTTGGTGACTATATTCGAGAAAAGCGCGAAGCGCTTCGTGTGGGGAACCCCGAATTTTCCATACGGAGAGTAGCAAAGAGGATCGGCATTCACCATTCCTACCTAAGTAAGATAGAACGTGGCGAGCCGGCCTCGTTGAGCGAAAAAAGGGTGTTGGCGTTGGCTGAGGAATTGGGAGAAAATCCCGAGCTGCTTATGGTTATGAGCGGCAAGGTGCCGGAGTCTATTCGGCGGGCGGTCTTCAACGATCCGGAATGGGTGGCGGAAATGCTGGATCACATTCGCGCCAAACCCGACTCCTAGTTCTCCGCCGCCTCTTCAGCAGCCTGCTCCCGCACGCGAATTTTGTTGCTGCGCGGGAATTCACGCTTGAGCAGCGATTTCAATCGACCCTTAAGCCCGGCCGGTCCAGTTTCCTGTATGTTTTTTTCAAACCCGTTTTCCGTTATTCTGTACCGTTGTTCGGTCAGTCGGGAAACGGTCACGGACCGGTCTCGTTTGTAGGTGAGGAGTACGAGTTCCCTGCCCACGCCCAGTTTGCGCAGCCGTGCAACCAGGTCGGGCAGGGCGCGGGCTTTGTCGATCACAGTGTTTTTCTCTTTATCGGGCTTTCCGCTCCGGAAGGCCCCAGATCGTACACCCGGATTTTGGTTGAGCGGGGGAATTCCCGCTTGAGCAGGAGCTTCAGCCAGCGCCGCAATTCTGCCGCGGTGCTGGTGATCCGTTCCTGATGAAATCCCGTTTCCAGCAGCTCGAAAGCATCCGCGCCGACGCGGGCGATGACCACGGACCGGTTGCGTTTGTAGGTGCGCAGGTCAATGGCGTGCCCCACGGGGAGTTTGTCCAGCCGCCGAAGAATGGCGGGTATGGCCGTGGCCTTGTCGATCATGATACATAGAGATAGACAGGGGGAACGTTTCGTGTCAAACCGGCCACTCACCGTAACCGGGAGCGCAGTATGTCCATTAGTAAAGACGATGTTGTCGAGTGTACCATAGAATCTCTGGCCTTTGGCGGCCGGGGGGTGTCCCATGTGGACGGCATGGCTGTATTCGTGGCGGGCGGTTTGCCCGGCGATGTTGTCAACGCCCGTGTCCTCAAGGCCAAAAAGCGGTTTGCCGAGGCCGAGACCGTGTCGCTCGTCACGCCGTCCGCGCTTAGGGTCCAGCCCGTGTGTCCCCACTTCGGTACCTGCGGCGGCTGCGCCATGCAGGACCTTGCCTACGCCGAGCAGCTGGCCCAGAAGGCGGCGCAGGTGGAGAGTGCCCTGGCCCGCATCGGCCGCGTGGAAGGGCTGACCATGGATCAGCCCGTTGCCTCGCCCGAGGTCTGGCGCTACCGCAACAAGATGGAATTCGCTTTTGAGCAGCGGGACGGCGAGATGCACCTCGGCCTGCGCGGCAATGCCGTGCGCGGTTCCCGCGACCTGCCTCCCGTGGTGGATGTGGACGAATGCCACCTCTGCCCCGGTCGGGATATGGACATACTGCAACGGGTGCGCCAGGCCTGCCGCACCACCGGCATCCCCGCCTATGACCCGCACACCGGTGAGGGCTTCTGGCGGCATCTCGTGATCCGCCATACCACTGTCGGCGAGATCATGGCCCACCTCATCACCGCCGAGGACCCGTCGCACTATGCGGAAGTGGAAGCCCTGGCCGAAACCCTGGTCTCCGAGTTCCGTATCTTGACCTCGTTCGTCCATTCCACCCGTTCCCGCCGCGCCCCCCTGGCCGTGGGCGATCAGATGGAGTTCCGGCTCGGACCCAAGCAGATCGAGGAACGGTTGCCGCGCGGCGAGGGTGAGGTTCGTTACCATCTTTCGCCCAACTGCTTTTTCCAGACCAACAGCACCGGTGCTGCCAAGCTCTTCGAGACCGTGGCCGAATACGGCGATTTCACCGGCACCGAAACCGTGCTTGATCTCTACTGCGGCATCGGAGCCATTTCCGTCTATCTGGCGGACCGTGTCGCCAAGGTTGTCGGTGTGGAACTGAGTGAGGAGTCCGTCTCCAAGGCATGGGCCAGCGCCAAGCTCAACAGTGTGACCAATGCGGAATTTCATGCTGCCAACCTGGACAACGGGCTTGAAGGACTCAAAGGCGTGCCCCGGCCCGATGTGGTCGTGGTCGATCCGCCCCGCGCAGGCATGAGCCACCCCATGGCCGAAACCATCCTGGCCCTGAAGCCGGAGAAAATTCTGGCTGTTTCCTGCGATCCGACCACCCTGGCCCGAGACGTGGAGCGCCTGTCGGACGCCTACGAACTCAAACGGGCGCGGGCCGTGGACATGTTCCCGCACACCCACCACATCGAGACCGTCGCCCTGCTGGTGCGCCGATAGGGCAAAAATACGATTGCCTCCGGCGGCCAGGAAAACTGATATTCCCTGGTGGTCATGGTTAATCTATGTCTTTCCTTTTGACGGCTTGCAGGTGAATGCCCGCAAGCCGTCTTGTTGTTTTGCATAATCCGCCAATGCTGGATTGCCTTGAGCTGTTGCGACCTTTTAGCTTGTAGACGAGCAGGGAAGAGGCTTTGGGCAAGGCATCCTTGCCGGAAAAAGATGGCAAAGTTTTTGCTGTGTAGCCCCCGGACGGAAAAATATGTCAGTATATTGTCATCTCCTTGGAGGGGAGCCGCTATGAATTCCATCGTCAGGGCAAAAACGCAGAACAGCAGATTGATTGATATTTATGGGCAAAACAATGTTCCAGTAGTCGATACCGTACCTCGGCGTATACAAATCATTCCCACCTTGCGTTGCAACTATCGCTGCACCATGTGCTTTCAGTCCGAGGAATCCCATCAGCTGGAAGAGGAAATCGATTTTTCCATTTATGAACAGTTGGAAGACGTCTTTCCGTTTGTTCAATCCGTGTATTTTACGGGTGGGGAGCCGCTCATGTATTCGGAAATGCCGCGTGCATTGGAATACCTTGCTAAGTTCGGTATCTCCACTTCTATGTCCACCAATGGTTCATTGCTCACCGGAAAACGTCTCGAGTGCGCTTTCAAGTATATGGATACCGTCAAGATCAGCCTCGACGCTGCCACTCCCGACACCTATGCGGCGATCCGGCGCAACGGTGATTTTTCGAAGGTTGTACACAACATCACGAACCTGCTCAAAATGAAAATTCAGAATTATAAAAAATCGCCGAATATCAACTTCAGCATGGTGGCCATGAAATCTAACATAGCCGAACTGCCGGATTTGGTTTCTCTTATTCATACTCTCGGCTCTCGCGAACTGCGAGTTGCTCACGCCGCAATGCAGCGTACTCAGGTAGAGATGCCCGAAGAGTCCTTGTATTTCCACAAGGAAGAAAGTGATCACTACATGATAGAAGCCATCAAAAGAGCCCGCAGTCTGGGAGTTAATCTTGTGCTTCCCAGTCTTTTCAACGTCGGGCAAGAGAGAGGCGGTTCCTACGCCAATGCAGACTTTTGATAACAAACCCTGCTATGAGCCTTGGGAATATATGCTCATCAATCAGGATGGCAAAGTAGCCATGTGTTGTTCAAATTGTGTCGGCGGAGGTGATTTGAAGACGCAGTCTTTCGACGAAGTTTGGAATGCCGAGTTGGTCCAAGAACTTCGTCGAAATCTGAATACGGATCACGAGCCCAAAGCCTGTGCGAATTGCCTGACCTACAAGCGCAATAAAGAGAAAGCTGTCGAACTGCGGGAAGATCAACAGGCCTCAATGTCATAGGCTGTCTGGTATGAAGAAACTGTGTCTTATTTACGGGAATTGCCAAGGGAGCGGTCTGAGCCGGCTGCTCGCAATTTCAAGCGAGTTCGCCAACACGTATAACGTTGTTGTCACTTCCAACTGGGAGAATAAAACCTTTCCCGTTGATCTGCTCCCTCAAAGCGACCTTTTTCTTTATCAGCCGACAAAGGCCTGGGAGCGGGCGCCTTCCACCGAGAGAATGCTTGAAATGTTGCCCGTCGGTAGTCGGG
The DNA here is from genome assembly GCF_050058625.1 of Pseudodesulfovibrio sp. 7M6. GTDB lineage: Bacteria > Desulfobacterota > Desulfovibrionia > Desulfovibrionales > Desulfovibrionaceae > Pseudodesulfovibrio > Pseudodesulfovibrio salinus. Next base: position 467,666 of record NZ_CP188816.1, read on the forward strand.
CGATTTCATTTCCCTATATGTATTGCAATGGGCTGTGGCCGTTTCATCGCAGATCTTCCAGGAAAAATACGGGACCTCAGTTCCCGTGCGAGCGCCACTATTATGCCGATGTCGTTCTGGACGAGCTTGCTGCTAGTCCGCTTCCGATGGATCGGATCAAAAAAATTTATATGGCTCTGGATTTCGAGAAGGAATACAGCGCAGCTCAGGCAATGGAAGAGAGCTTGTCTTTACAGCGTGATAAGGAGAAGACGGTTGATATCAAGACCGTCAGCGTGATTCAAACACTCATTAAGCGGGTTACCTTATTCTTTACCGTTCGCCATCCGTCGCCCTTTCTCTATTATGTCGCAGCCAATCAAGTGCTCGCAATATTGGGACTGCCCAAAATCGGCTTGAGACAATTACCGTTTGCCGGGCCGATTTATAAGGTTGACTACCATCATCCGATTCACCCCGGACTGGCGAAACAGCTTGGGCTTTCATACGTTACCCCGGACACACGGTATAATTTGTGGGGACAGAATTTTACCTACGAGCAGTATCTGGAAGATTATGTCACCCATCGCAGAATGCATGCCGAACTGGAGCAACTGGTTTCTCGGGAAAAACAGGTTGCAAAGGTATAGGGGTAGATTCGATTGTAATCTTGGTGGCGAGTAGGGGGCTTCTTTCCCCTTACAAGCTCGGCGCGATAGCGCAGCCAAAAAGTTCTGGAGAGTCCAGAGAACCTCTTTCAAGAGGTTCTTTGGCCGCCGGAGGCATTGTAGACCTGCCTTGAGCTTCTTCCGTTGCCTTTCCTTCGTGATTCCGGCACCCTTGGGCCGACAGCAAACCCACGGGGGCCGATATTATGTCCGTGATTATTCGCAAGAGCCTGCTTGAACTCGTTTTTTCCGGCGCATTCATGAAGCGGTGGAATGACAAGCTGCGGCCCATGGAACTGGTGGAAGTGGATAAACAGGCCCACAAGATGATTGTGGCCTGGCTGCTCTTTCTGCTCAATTCCAGAGATATGGATATTGTCCGCAAGCGCGCGCTGGGCGAATCCATCGTCGAGGGCGGCATTTTCGACTATCTCTACCGCCTGATCATCACAGACATCAAGCCGCCGGTTTTTTACCGTATCAAGGAAAACAAGGCAGACTACACCACCCTGACCAATTGGGTGCTGAATCAGCTTCGGCCGCGCATCAGCCCTCTGGGCCAGCCGTTCAGCGACCGCATGGCCGCCTATCTGATGCAGCCGGAGGATGCGGGGCTGGCCCGCCGTATCCTGATGGCCGCGCATCTGTATGCCAGCTATTCCGAGTTCAAGCTGCTCAAGTCCATCAACCGGATGGACCACGAACTCATCGGGATCGAAGAGAGCTTCGTGGATCGGTTGCAGGACCTGCGGGATGTCGTGGGCGTGAATGAACTGCTGGACGAGGACGGCACGGTTTTCGGCGGATTCGCCCGTATGTGCGGCCGGTTGCGGTTTCAGAAGCGATGGTCGCAGACACCGCGTGTCCCGGAGACATCCGTGTTGGGTCATATGTTCATCGTGGCCGCATATTCCTGGTTTTTCAGCATGGAGATCGGGGCTTGCCGGGCACGCAGCCAGAACAACTTTTTTGCAGGTTTGTTCCATGACCTGCCTGAGCTGCTGACGCGGGACATTATCTCGCCGGTCAAGGGCGCGTCCCATGACATTGCGGAGCTGATCCACGAGTATGAGAATCGCGAGCTGGACAGGGTGGTGCTCGATCCGCTCAAGCAGGGCGGGTACACGGATATCGCGGAGCGCCTGGAATATTTCCTCGGGCTGGCCGTGGGCAGCGAGTTCAAGGCCACCATCATGCGCAACGGGCAGGTGGTGGAGGTCACGGAAGAGGAACTGGCCGGGAATTGCAACCACGACACCCTGGACCCCAAGGACGGCCCCCTGCTCAAGGTGTGTGATTCTCTTGCCGCCTACATCGAGGCGCATACCGCCCTCAAGAACGGCATCGCATCGGATCAACTGCATCAGGCCCTGTACCGCATTCGCGACCGGTATCACGAAACCCCGGTCATTGCCGGGGTCCAGGTGGGCGCGTTGCTTGCCGATTTCGACTAACCAACAGGCTGGTGGGAATCGGCAACCTGTGTCGTTGCCGTCGGAGATTTTCATCCTTTCGCGATGGGTAGCGTGCTGCCGTTTTGTGTTTGCCTTTGATCTTGCGAAGGTTTTTTTTCTCCCTTAAAGGCTCTCCAGCCGGAACGAATCTGGATTTTGGGTTTGTTCGAGTGGAATCCGGGTCAATTCCCTAACCCGTAAATTTTGACTATTCATTCGCACGGCTTGAAAAAGCCTGACACTGGGTGTATACGGATTTTCGATTGTTGACACGATAAGTAGAAAATCCAAACTGATGGTTGGGAGTTCCTGCCATGCATATTTCCGAAGGGGTTCTTTCCGCACCGGTCCTCATAGGCGGCGCGGGGTTGGCGGTGGTCGGCACTGCCGTGGGATTGAAGTCGATAGACTACGACCGCATCATGAGCGTGGCCATTCTTTCGGCCACGTTTTTCATTGCCTCGCTGGTGCATGTGCCCATCGGCCCATCCAGCGTGCATCTGATACTTAACGGCCTGATCGGGGTCATCCTGGGGTGGGCGGCCTTTCCTTCCATCCTGGTCGCGCTGCTGCTGCAGGCCATTCTTTTTCAGTACGGCGGATTGACCACGCTTGGCGTCAATACCTTCAACATGGCCGCTCCGGCGGTGGTTGCCTACTATCTGTTCCGGCCCATGTTGAGCCGGGGGGGGAGCCGTCGTTTTGCCGCCGCTTTCTGCTGTGGTTTTTCGGCCCTGTTTCTGAGCACCGTACTGACTGCGACTTCGCTCGCGCTTTCCGGTGATGTGTTCCTGAGCGCGGCCAAGGTTCTGTTTCTGGCACACCTGCCTGTCATGGCCATCGAGGGCGTGATTACCGCCTTTGTCTACACGTTCCTGGTCAAGGTCAAACCCGAGGCCCTGGCTGCCTGATCTTTTTCGAAAAGGGAGAATGAAAATGCAACGTCTGCTCATCGTCGTCTGTTCCGCCATGGTCCTCTGTCTGCTCCTTGCCGCCCATGCCTGGGCGCATAAGGTCAATATTTTTGCTTATGTGGATGGCGATACCGTGGTTACGGAAAGCGGTTACAGCCGCTCCCAGCGGGTCCAGCACGGAACGGTAACCGTCTCCGACGAGGCCACGGGCGAGGTGCTGCTGACCGGCACAACCGACGAGCAGGGCAACTTCAGCTTCACGATTCCGAAAAAGGCACGTGAAGCGAAGATGAATCTGCATCTGCTGCTCGATGCCGGTGTGGGACACCAGGGCCACTGGACCGTCAAGTATGACGAATACGCGGCCGGTGACGTACCGACCACACCGGCTGCCCCGGCCGAGTCGGCCACGACGGCTTCTTCCGTAGCATCGGCCCCGGCGGTTGCCGCCGCACCGGCGCAGGCGCCTGTCGATACCGCCGCTATAGAGGCCGTTGTCCGTAGAGAGGTTGCACCCATCAAGCAGATGCTGCTGGAGATGCACCAGACCGGTCCCGGCATTACCGAAATCGTGGGCGGCATCGGCTGGATCTTCGGACTGTTCGGCGTAGCTGCCTACATGAAGTCCCGCCGTTCCTGACCCTTACTCTTCCGCTGTTCCTTCATCTTTCTAAAACTATCGGCGCCCGATTCTCGAATCGGGCGCCGACGTATTGTAGAGCTTTCTGTTTTGTGGTAATTTCCCTACAAAACGTATCGTTATTATCAGAAGTACAACAATATCGGATGGTAACATTATATAATTTGTATTACCGGGAGATAATCTCTGATTGGTTCAGACTCGCCGGGCTTTCATTGAGAGGATTACATGCGTCTGACTACACGTAGCAGATATGGTACCCGGATGGTGTTGGATATCGCCCAGAACGGCGGTGACGGTCCTGTCCGGATTCAGGATATCGCCAAGCGGCAGGGCGTGTCCGTCAAGTATTTGGAAAAACTCATCCGTAAGCTCAAGGACGCGGGATTCGTCAAGAGCAAGCGAGGGCCGCGTGGAGGGCATTCCCTGGCTCGTCCCGCCACGGAGATTCCCCTTGGGGAAGTCGTGCGGGTGTTGGAGGGCGATGGAACGCTGGTGGAGTGCCGTACCGGGCGTGAGCAGTGCGACCGGGTGGACGTATGTCTGACCCGTCGTTTTTGGGCGGAGGCTGCCGAGGCAATGTACAGCAGGCTGAACAGCTATTCCCTGGCCGACCTGCTTGACGATGCCCGGCAGTGCCGGGAGCGTGAGGGACAACCCCTGCTTATGGACTGAGCCCGGTAACGTTCGAGCTGCCACAATCCCGGCAGTCGGCAAACGCTTGTTTGATTTGTTGGGAAAAGGTAGACTGAAGTCCTAGGCACATTCCTGTACCCTGGAGGAGCCATGGTCATATCATTGCGTGACCCGGTAAGCGGGTTGACCCATCTCATTGGCGCGGTCCTGGCCGTTCTGGCCACGGTCCTTCTCGTCGTGCGAGTTTCCAGCCCGGCCATGCCGTGGCACATTGTCACCTTCTCCATTTTCGGCGGGGCCATGATTCTGCTGTATACGGCCAGCACCCTCTATCATTGGCTTCCTGTCTCGGAGAAGTGGGTCCGTTTTCTGCGCCGGGTGGATCACTCCATGATATTTTGCTACATCGCGGCCACTTATACGCCCATTTGTCTCATTCCGCTGCGTGGCCCGTGGGGCTGGTCCATCTTTGGCGTCATTTGGGGGCTGGCCCTTGGCGGAATCGCCATGAAGGTGTTCTGGCTGAATGCGCCGCGTTGGTTTTCCACGGCCGTCTATCTGGCCATGGGCTGGCTGGTGCTGGTGGGCATCTATCCGCTGGTGCGGGAGCTTTCTCCCGCAGCGCTGGCCTGGCTGGCGGTGGGCGGGCTGGTCTATTCCGCCGGAGCGGTGATCTATGCACTCAGGCGGCCTGACCCTTGGCCAAAAAAGTTTGGATTTCATGAAATATTCCACCTGTTCGTCATTGGCGGGAGTTTTTGCCATTTCGTGCTCATGTATTGGTTCATATAGCCACGGAGGGCGATCGGAATGACCGCACCCAATGGCGGATCATCCGCAAGTTCAGGGCCTCGCGTACGGAAGTATGCGAGGCCCTGAGCTTATGGAAGCAACCTTGTTGAAGGTTGTCCGGTTCTTCTAAAATGTCAGCACGGTATATCCGCGAACCATGTATGAGGAGATGGGGGGATGCCCGGACATGCCTTCCAGCAGCTTCAGTCCGGCATCCTGCACCGCTTCCAGAACACCGAGCTTGGCCGAGCAGGCCTTGCATGCGCCGTCGATGAGGCCGCGTTCTTTGCACTGTTTGTAGAGGGCATGGAAGGGGTTGGATTCCTTCTCCAGCTCCGGGACGAGTTTGACCGAGGCGCCTTCGAAGACGATGAGAACCTCGCTTCCCTTGTCGGCCATATCCAGCGCATTGAGCAGGACATGGGCAAAACACATCAATTCACCGTTGAACGCGTACAGACAGTACATGGCAACTCCTTTGCCGTTGAGTAGGTTCCCGCACGGATATTCGGAATGCACGATATCGCCTGCCCGGCGAATTAGTCAAAGGGAGAGTCCGGTACCGCTTTCAATGTACTGCCTTCGGTCCGGCTTCTTTGTGATGGCCGTTCCCGGGAAAAATAAAAGGATTGTGCGGACTGTAGTCTTTATGCAATGGGACGGGTACATCTCCGAAACAAACTAAAATCAAAGGAGATATGTATTGATTATTTCACCTCTTCGGGAACGGGTTGATAGCCGGGGACTATCTGGCGGTTTATGGGTGTGCAATCGGAGTGTTCTCTTATAGCAGGGTTTGACAAATGCCGTATGAATTCGAAGTGAAGGAAGAAGACAGATATCTGTTGCTTGTGGTATCCGGCGAGGTCGAGACCATAGAGGACATGCGAGCCTTTTCCAAAGCCCTTGTGGAGTGTGCGGAAGAAAAAGGGTATAAGCGACTGATTCTTGATCAACGGTTGGTCAGTCGGAAGTTGGATCTGCATGACTACATGGTATATGCAGATCAGTGGCGGCTCGAAAGGCCGCCGAGCGGAATAAAGATTGCCGCTGTCTACTCGCAAGAGGATGTGAATAACTTTCAGTGGGTGGAAACCATTTGTCAAAATCGATCCATAATTTACCGGATTTTTTCTAATTCGGATGAAGCCGAGCGATGGCTTGCCTGTTGAATGTCCGATTGTATTCCCGGGGAGCTGCGTATGTGATTAACAAGACAAGCAAAGGTGATGGGCAGGTATTGTGCCGGTTACAGGAAGTCATAGGGGATTGTCTTTATGCAACGGCAGAGGGAACGGTCGATTTCGTCGGTGACATGTTGAACGACATGGATAGAATGGTTCGTTTCATTCGGTGGCGGACGTTCTTGGCCACGTTGAAAATATTCACAGGTAGTTGGCAGAGTTTGGTCTGGACAAACTTTTGGTCAATGAAACGAAATGCCATGCATACCGACCTTGATCTGGGGGAGCTTGCCGGAGCGCTGAAGGAGCAGAAGCGTTTTGCCCGAAAACCGAGAGTGGCTGTCGTCAGCCTGGACATAAATTCCCCCTTGCTCCGGCATTTTTCGTCGCCAAGGGAAAAATCAGGATATTTACCGACGGCAAAGCGGTTGAGGAGTGGCTTGCCGGGGATTGATCCTACAGGAGATGTCCGCGCGGCAGTGGGTAACTGATCTGTCTTCCCGACCTATGAATGATTTTTCATCGGGCCGAGCAAATTCACAACTTCGTCCGGGTCTATACTTTCAAATTTCTGATTGAATTCTTCTCGTTCCCGGCAAAAAAGTCGTTCGCTTTTTACCGGCCGGTAGAGAATCATCTCCTGATCGTCCTGCGCGTTGGTCGCATTGGTCACAGTGTCCAAGGCGAAATAGAGATTGCCGTTCTTTTTGTTTCTGAAAAGAGCCACTCGTGACCTCCTGATTGTCCACGCTTTTAGCTATAGTGTGCTCCCACTGACGGTTTTATATCATTGGGCAGCTCAAAAAAATATAGCATAGGGTCTGTGAAAAAGAAAAAGCAGATCCGGTCAAGTGCCAGATCTGCTTGCTTTTTTTCATGGTCGGGGCGGAGGGATTTGAACCCCCGGCATCCTGCTCCCAAAGCAGGCGCGCTACCGGTCTGCGCCACGCCCCGTATGAAATCGGTGAGCCTGTCTACTGAAAAAGAACGGCGAAGGCAAGGGGACTCATCCCATCTCCACCCCGGCGACGGTATGTCCGCAATGGGGGCAGCGCCCCTCCCGAACCAATGAGCCGGAAGCGGTAAAGCCGCTGCGGTCCACGAGCATGGCCCCACAGCCGGGGCAGAGCGTCTGCTGCCTGTTCGCGCCCGGCAGGTTGCCGATATACACGAATTCCAATCCCTTTGATTTGCCCATGGCATAGGCCGCCTCCAGGCTGTCCCGGCCGGTGGCCCCGCAGTCGGTCAGCCTGTAGTCCGGGTGGAAACGTGAGATGTGCCACGGCGTGTCGGTGCCGATCTCGGTGGCCAGAAAATCAGTGAGCCGGTCCAGTTCCGCAGGCGAGTCGTTTTTGCCGGGGATGAGCAGGGTGGTCACTTCCAGCCACCACCCCAGGGTGTGCTTGATGTACTTGAGGTTATTCAGCACGGGAGCCAGCCGGGCACCGGTCAGCTCCTCGTAAAAGGATTCCGTGAAGCACTTGAGGTCCACGTTGATGGCGTCGATGTCAGGTCGGAGTTCATCCAGGCATTCCCGGCTCATGAATCCGTTGGAGACCATAATGTTCTTGAGCCCTTGGGCACGGGCCAGACGGGCCGTGTCCTGCATCAGCTCGAAGAAGATGGTCGGCTCGGAGTAAGTGTAGGAAATGGACGCGGCCCCGAGGCGCACGGCCTCGGCCACCAGCTGTTCCGGCGTGGCAGCGCGGCCCTCGATGCGACCGTCCTCGCTCGGCGGCTGGGAGAGCGTCCAGTTCTGGCAGAAGGTACAGCGGAAGTTGCACCCCATGGTGGCAAAGGAAAAGGTGCGGCTGCCGGGCTGGAAGTGATAGAGTGGTTTCTTCTCGACCGGGTCCAGGTTCACGGCGGCGATTTGTCCATAATTGATGGCGTAGAGCGTGCCGTTACGATTTTCGCGCACGCCGCATTTGCCGCGTTCGCCGGGGCGGATGGCGCAAAAGTGGTTGCATAGGCGGCATGTTACCGTCTCGTTTTTCAGCGGCTCCCAGAGCCTCGCTTCCATCATGGCTGCTTCCCCCTGCTCCACACCTGCCATTGAAACTAATTGTTTTCCTGTGTCGTGGTGGTGGAGGTCTCGGTATCGGTGCTGTTGTTGTAGCTGGTGGTGGTCGTGGTCGAACTGCTGGAGGACGGCCAGTTCACGTTCGGATTTACGGTGATGATGACCTTGTCGTACCAGTCCACTTCCTCGGGCTTGGGTGCCGGGGTGGCATCAATGGTGGAGTCCCCTGCCTCATTGGTGCCGAAGGTGGTATTGCCTGTGGTCGCACCCGTCTTGGTGCCGAAGGCGTTGTCCTGTCGGTTCTTGGCCGTGTCCTTGTTCTCGAATTTTCCTCCGGCCAGTGCCAGGGAGAACGTCAACAGAACAACGGTGGCGGCGATGATGAACAATTTACCGAGATGATTCATGTTTTTCTCCTCACAGCCCTCTGGTTATCCCATATGATAGAATGTAGGCATCCGCCCGGGAAAAGGCAATGCAATTCACGGTCCGTCCTTTCCCATGCAGGGGAGCAACTTGTCCCTTGAACTTGGTGCGCCAACCATTTATAACCGCCACAACATCATCAAGCGCACCAGGAGAGCACTATGAGCGAGAGCGCCAAACGTTCCAAAGCCTATACCGAAGCCGGGGTCGACATTGAGGCTGGCAATCAGTTTGTCAGCCGCATCAAGAAGATGGTGAAGTCTACCTTCACCCCTGGCGTGGCCACGGATATCGGCGGCTTCGGCGGCCTGTTCAAACCCGAGGTCGCGGGTATGGAAGCTCCCATGCTTGTTGCCGGAACCGACGGCGTGGGCACCAAGCTCAAGCTCGCCTTCCAGTTCAACAAACATGACAGCGTGGGCATCGATCTGGTCGCCATGTCGGTCAACGACGTGCTGGTCCAGGGGGCGACACCACTTTTCTTCCTCGACTATTTCGCCACCGGCAAGCTGGAGTCCGGTGTGGCCGAGCAGGTCGTGTCCGGCGTGTGCGAAGGCTGCCGCCAGTCCGCCTGCGCCCTGCTGGGAGGCGAGACCGCCGAGATGCCGGGTTTCTACCCGGACGGCGAGTATGACCTCTCCGGCTTTGCCGTTGGCCTGGTGGACACGCCCAAGATGGTCACTGGCGAAAACGTGGCCCCCGGCGATGTGCTGATCGGGCTCGCCTCGTCCGGCGTCCACTCCAACGGCTGGTCCCTGGTCCGCAAACTTCTGGGCGAATCCGGCCTGAAGGCGGACGACACCTTCCCAGGTACGGACCGCACTGTGGCCGAAGTGCTCATCGAACCCACCCGCATCTACGTCAAGCCCGTGCTGGAGCTGCTGGAAAAGGTTACGGCCAAGGGTATGGTTCATGTCACCGGCGGCGGGTTCTACGACAACATTCCGCGCGTCCTGCCCGAGTCTGTTACCGCCACCATCGAGTTCGGGACTTGGCCCATCCTGCCCGTATTCGAGTGGGTCCGCAGCCAGGGCAACCTCTCCTGGCCCGAGATGCTTCAGATTTTCAATAGCGGCATCGGCTACATCATCATCCTCTCACCCGAGGATGCTGACACTGCCTTCGAACTGCTCGACGCCCGCGACGACGTGGACGCCTACCGCATCGGCGAGATCACCGCGCGCAAGCCCGGCGACGAACAGGTGGAAGTCGTCTTTCCCTAGCCAATAAAACCAAGCCAAAACAAAACGGGCCGCCCCATAGGGACGGCCCGTTTTGTTATTTCAAAAGTATTCTCCCCCCCTATATACAGCCCCCACCCCGCGAAGCGGCACCAAAAAGTTTTGGAAGGAAGATGGGATGGGGGTCTGGGGGAAGGGAAGAGGGGAACCTTTTCCAAAAGGTTCCCCTCTTCCCTTCCCCCAGCCGCCGGAGGCCTTCGCCTCTAGCTCGTGAAGTCGTGCATCCAGCGGACGAGGTTGAGGGCAATGAGCAGGGCGCCTTCCCAGCGGCTGACGCGCCAGCCGGTGCGCAGCAGGATGAGGACAAGCCCGACCATGCCGACAAGGACCAGCAGTCCACTGGCGGCCTCGGCCGAGACGGGTAGTGGCCTGAGCACGCAGGTCAGGCCAAGTACCCCGGCAAAGTTGAAGAAATCCGACCCGATAAGGTTGCCCAGCAACATTTCGTTCTTGCCCCGGACCGACGCGGCCAGACAGGTGACGAGTTCCGGCAGGCTGGTGCCCGCGGCCACGATGGTCACTCCGATGACCCAAGAGGAGACGCCAAGGGCCGTGGCGATGCTGGTGGCGGCGGAGACCATGAGGTGGCCACCGGCCGCGATGGCGACGAAGCCTGCGACCAGGAGAATGCCGTGCTTCCAGCTCGCCTGTTGCCCTTGCAGCTCCTCCAGTTCGTCCTCGCCGGGGCTTTCCCGCTTGCGCCCGAGATATATCAGGTAGCCCGCCAGCAGGATGAGCAGTGCGATGCCGAAGGGACGGCCGAGCACGCCGGTGAAGGAGACGAGCAGGATGGCCAGCGTGGTGAAGAAGAGGAGCAGGCCGTCGCGGTAGACAATGGTCCTGTTGGAGACCAGCGGCTTTATCATGGCCATGATGCCGAGGATAAAGCCGAGGTTGAAGATATTGGAGCCGACCACGTTGGAGAGCGAAATGTCGTTGTGCCCGCGCAGGGCGGCGTCCACTGTGACGAGGAATTCCGGGGCGGAGGTGCCGAGGGCAACGATGGTCAGGCCGATGATCAGCTCGGAGATGCCCCACCGGCGGGCGATGAGCGCGGCGGAGGAGACTATCCAGTTGGCCCCGAACCAGAGAAGAACAGCGGCGGCAATAAAGGTAACGGCGTCGATGAGCATGGGGGAGAGCATAGGATATGGGTGCTGCCGGGGCAAGGAATACCGGTTATTGCACCTGCTCCTTTTTCCATTCCTTGACCAGGGCGGGCTGAGGCTCTGCCCATTCCAGACTGGTCTCTCGGGTGGGGTGGACGTTGATGGTCCGTTCTTCGCCTCGGCGGGTGACGCGGATGGTGATCGGCTCGCCTGTTGCCTCGGTGTGGCGGCGGGCCTTGCCGGAATAGGAGGCGACAAAGGCGGCGGCGTCGGCCAGGGCATCCTCGCTCCAGTCTTCGGCAACCGGACGGCAGACGGCCAGGGGGCCGGGGAAACCGACCGTTTTGAGCACGTAGTCCTCGGGCGTTGCCAGCTCTCCGATGCGCTCGTTGTCGTCACCGGTGCGGCCAAAGACAAGCCAGTGATTGCCCGCCCAGTACTGGCGGCCGAACCGTGCCATGGAAAAGTCGTTGGGCGTGGGACGGTCCTTGTGACGCATGAGCTGGACGAACCGCGCGGCGCCCGGCGCTTCGGTCAGGCAGCAGCCGCCTGCCGGGGTGGGGATTTCGGTGAAGCCGTAGGCCTCGGCGGCAGCCATCTGCGGCTTGCGGCCACGGCCATACCAGTCGTGCAGGCGTTCGCGGTCTACCAGCCCGGATGTCTCCATGGGGGTCGGCGGCAATTTCTTGGCGCAGAGAGGCCGGAGGAGCACATCGCGCACCCCGGCCCGTTTGGTGATCTGATTCATGGCGTCCTCGCGCTGGCTCATGGGTCGTTGGCCCACCACCTCGCCGGATATCAGGAATTTTGCCCCGTAGTCGGGCAGCATTTTTACGGCGGCTGCGAGCATCAGAATCTTGCAGTCGATGCAGGGGTTGATCCACTTGCCGAAGCCTGCGCCGGGGCCGTCGAGGATCATGTCCACATAGGGTTGCCGGACGTCCACCTCCACGGCCTCGATGCCGTAGTGGTCCCGCCAGAAGGGGATGAGTTCCGGCTTGCCGAAAAAGGGTGTGACAAAGTGCAGCCCGAGGACTGAAAGTCCCTGATCCATGACCGTGCGCATGGCCAGGATGGAATCCAGACCGCCCGAGAGCAGGGCCAGCGCGTCGTATTTTCCGTTGTTCGCCATGGGTGGGACCCTTAAGGGAGTTTGCCGACTAGGGCAAGCCCCGGAAAATGGGCCAACCCAGCTTAATATTCCTGGGGCTGAGTGACCGGAATGGAAGCTATCCCGCTGTTTGATAAAGATGTTTTTATTCCCTTGCAATGCCTGAAACGACGGTTGCCCGCCGGGCTCGTATCTGGTATTTGATCATGTTGTTTTGCTGATGCGCCTTAAACCGCCAAGGAGAAACCATGGCCCGTAAAGCCGTTGACCAGGAGACGTTGCGCAAGGAAGCCCTCGGGACCGCGCTGACCAGCATCGAACGCAAGTTCGGCAAGGGGGCCATCATGCGGCTCGACGACGAGGCGTCTCACTCCATTCCTTTTATTCCTACAGGTTCTATTGGCCTGGATTTGGCGCTGGGCATCGGCGGAGTGCCGCGCGGCCGCGTCATTGAAATTTACGGACCGGAGTCGTCGGGTAAGACGACACTGGCCCTGCACATCATTGCAGAAGCCCAGAAGCAGGGCGGCAATGCGGCCTTTGTGGACGCCGAGCACGCCCTGGACCCCGGCTACGCCAAGCGCTTGGGGGTCAAAACCGAAGATTTGCTCATTTCCCAGCCCGACTACGGTGAGCAGGCTCTGGAAATTGCCGACCTGCTGGTTCGTTCCGGGGCCATGGACGTGGTGGTCATCGACTCGGTTGCCGCACTCATCCCGCAGGCCGAACTGGAAGGGCAGATGGGCGAGACTCAGGTGGGCGGCCAAGCCCGGCTCATGTCACACGCGCTCAGAAAGCTGACCGGCACCATCCACAAGTCCAACTGCGTGGTCATCTTCATCAACCAGATCCGTATGAAGATCGGCATGACCGGCTACGGTAACCCGGAGACCACCTCCGGCGGTAACGCGTTGAAGTTCTACGCTTCCTGCCGTCTGGACATCCGCCGCATTCAGACCCTGAAGGACAAGGAAGAGTCCTACGGTATCCGCGCCCGGATCAAGGTCGTGAAGAACAAGGTCGCTCCGCCGTTTCGCGAAGCCCTCGTGGATGTACTCTACGGCCAGGGCATTTCGCGCATGGGCGAGCTCATCGACATGGGCGTGGATCTTGGCATCATCGAAAAGTCCGGTTCCTGGTTCGGCTTCGGTTCCGAAAAGCTCGGCCAGGGAAAGGAAAACGTGCGCCAGCTCTTGCAGGACAATCCGGACATAGCCGCCGCCATCGAGGCGCAGCTCATGGAGCATCTCGGATTCGGCGAGATTCCTGAACACGTGGAGCCCGAAGGGGACGAAGAATAAATTAGACAAGCACCGGAAAGGGCGCCTCGGGCATCCGGCCCGGGGCGCTTTTGTCTGGAAATCACTTTATCTGGAGAACCTCAAACCATGAAAGCCGCTGAAATCCGTAAGCGATTCCTCGAATTTTTTGCCCGCAACAACCACACTGTGGTGGACTCCGCTCCGCTCATTCCCAAGGATGACCCGAGCCTGATGTTCACCAACGCGGGCATGGTCCAGTTCAAGAAGCTCTTCCTGGGCCAGGAAAAGCGCGACTATATCCGGGCCACCACCAGCCAGAAGTGCCTGCGCGTGGGCGGCAAGCACAACGACCTCGAAAACGTGGGACGCACCGCGCGCCACCACACCTTTTTCGAGATGCTCGGCAACTTTTCCTTTGGCGACTACTTCAAGGAAGACGCCATCCGCTTCTGCTGGACGTTCCTCACCGAGGAACTGAAGCTGGACAAGAGCCGCCTCTACATCACCATCTACAAGGATGACGACGAAGCCTTCGAGCTGTGGCAGAAGGTAGCGGGCGTCGACCCCTCTCGCATCTACCGCCTGGGCGAGAAGGACAACTTCTGGTCCATGGGCGACACCGGTCCCTGTGGACCCTGCTCCGAGGTCCACTACGACCAGGGCGAGGAAGTGGGCTGCGGCCCCAACTGCGGCATCGGCAAGTGCGACTGTGACCGGTTCCTGGAAATCTGGAACCTCGTGTTCATGCAGTACGAGCAGGCCGAGGACGGCACCCGGTCCAACCTGCCCCGGCCGTCCATCGACACCGGTATGGGCCTTGAGCGCATCGCCGCCGTGTGCCAGGGCGTGCACTCCAACTACGAGACCGACCTTTTCCAGTCCATCATTCAGTACACCGCTGATTTGGCGGGCGTGAAGTACCGTCAGGACACCGAGATCGACACCGCGCTCCAGGTCATTGCCGACCACTCGCGCGCAATTGCCTTCCTCATTCCGGATCAGGTGCTGCCGTCCAACGAGGGGCGCGGCTACATTCTGCGCCGTCTCATCCGCCGTGCCTATCGTTTCGGCAAGCTGATGGGCCTTGAGGGCTCCTTTCTGTGGAAGACGGCTTCCAAGGTTGTGGAGGACATGGGCGACCACTACACCGAGCTTAAGGAAACCAGGGACTTCATGGTCGAGGTCGTCCGCGGCGAGGAAGAGTCCTTTGCCAAGACCCTGGACAAGGGGCTTGAGATGCTGGAGGAGGAGCTGGCCGCGCTGGAAAAGGCAGGTGCCAAGGTCGTTCCTGGCGAGACTACTTTCAAGCTGTATGACACCTATGGCTTCCCCATCGACATCGTGCGCGACGTGGCTGAGAAGCGCGGCATTGATGTGGACGAGAACTCCTTCGATGTCCTGATGAAGGAACAGAAGAACCGCTCCAAGGCTGCCTGGAAAGGCTCCGGCGAAAAGGACGTGGCCTCGTTGTTCCAGACCCTGCTGGAGCAGGGCATTACCTCGGAATTTTCCGGCTACGAGCTTATGAGCGACCAGTCCGAGATTACCTACCTGCTGGACGAGTCCGGCACGGTTGTGGACAATCTGGCGCTGGGCGTCACGGGCTGGATGGTCGCGGCCGTGACTCCGTTCTACGGCGAGTCCGGCGGTCAGGTGGGTGATACCGGCGAGATTGCCGCCACTTCCGGCAAGGCCGTTGTCGTCGATACGGTCAAACCTTCCCGCAATCTGACCGCCCACAAGGTCAAGGTGGCCGAGGGCGAGCTGAAGACCGGCGCAACCTGTTTCCTCAACGTGGACCGGTCCAAGCGGCTGGCCACCATGCGCAACCATACCGTGACCCACCTGATGCACGCCGCCCTGCACAAGGTGCTGGGCGACCACGCCAATCAGGCCGGTTCCCTGGTGGGGCCGGACCGGCTGCGTTTCGACTTTACCCACATCAAGGGCCTTTCCGATGAAGAGATCACCCAGGTCGAGAGCTTTGTAAACAACGTCATTCTCGACGCCATTCCGGTGGATCGTTCGGTCATGTCCATTGCCGATGCCCAGGCCAAGGGCGCCACTGCGCTCTTTGGCGAAAAGTATGGTGATACCGTTTCCGTCATCGAGGTGCCGGGCGTCTCCATGGAGCTGTGCGGCGGTACGCATCTGGACAATACCGGCATCGCGGGTTCCTTCGTCATCATGAGCGAGTCCGGTGTGGCCGCGGGTATCCGGCGCATTGAGGCCGCCACCGGCGGCAATGCCATTGCCTACCTGAACGAGCGTCGCGCCGCCGCTGCCGAAGCCTCTGCCATGCTCAAGGCCCAGCCCTCCGAGTTGCCCAAGAAGGTCCATGACCTTCAGCAGCAGGTGAAGGACATGGGCAAGGAGATGAAGACGCTCCAGACCAAGCTCGCCTCCGGTGTCGGTCGCGACATGCTTTCCGAACTCGAAGAAATCAACGGGGTCAAGGTCCTGGCCATACAGGTGGATGCCCCGAACATGGGTCTCATGCTGGAGCAGATGGACGCCCTGCGTTCCAAGATCGACTCCGGCGTGCTCTGCCTGATTGCCGCCCATGAGGACGGCAAGGTCTCCGTGGCCCTGGCCGTCACCAAGGACCTGCACGGCAAGTTCAAGGCGGGCGATCTGATCAAGCCCGTGGCCGCCGAAGTCGGCGGCGGCGGCGGCGGTCGCCCGGACATGGCCCGTGCCGGCGGCACCAATGCAGCCGGTATCCCGGCCGCCATCGCCAAGGTGAAGGAGCTGATCGCCGGTTAGTTTTCGCGACCAGCTGCGCATATGAATGAAAATGTGCGGCGCACGCCTGAATGGGCGTGCGCCGCTTTTTTGTTTTGTCAGTGTAGATGTGGGCAAGAAAAGTAGGAAAAGAGAGGAAAGGCAGAAGCAGAAATGGAGCCGCCTCCGGCGGGATTCTCTTTAGAGTGTTTCGCACCCTAAAGGTGCGACGTACTTTTGGACCAGAGCGCCCAAAAGTAAGCAAAAAGGGCTCTTGGGGTGCCATGCCCTTCGCCCCGGTGACGGGCCAAGAATCTGTTCCAAACGGCCTTCACTGCCGCGCCCCAAGGGGGGAAGCTGAAAATGCCGGGCCGCGATGATCTGCTCCGGCCGTTTGGTCAGCTTCTAAGCCGCGTCCCCGCAGGGCTTCTTCGAAATAGTTTGACTATTCGCCGCTGCGGCAAGCAGAAGCCTGAACATCCGCAAAAGAAACTTTTGAAATCACACTTCCGGTCCCGAAGCATCTTCCAACTAATTCGCTGAGACCAGCCCTGTGTTTCAGCGGTTAGCAGCCGACCAAGCGGGTAAGGCGGCTCCCGTCGGTCACCCGGTAAGTTGGTGGTAGTCTCGATCTGTTCGCGGAGAAACGGGACTATACTTTTCATTTGATGGAGCCGTCCCGCTTGGATCGGATGCTTCCGACGTAACACGCAGGCAGCCAAGCTACCCGCAAGGGCCTTTTTCGTTCTTTTTGGCCCAGCAAAAAGAACCGCCGCCCGCGCAGGGCATTGGAGGGATTTTGAAGCCGAACGGCTTCAAACCCGGCTCTCTGCTCTTGGTATTAAAGGCAAAAGCAGAAGCGAAAGACAAAATACAGCAGTGGAGTCGCCTCCGGCGGGATTCATTTCAGAGTGTTTCGCACCCTAAAGGTGCGAGTTACTTTTGGACCAGAGCGCCCAAAAGTAACCAAAAAGCGCTCTTGGGGTGCCATGCCCATCGCCCCGGTGACGGGCAAGAATCTGATCCAAACGGCCTGCGCTCCCGCGACCCAGGGCGGGAAGCGGGAAAAAGCCGGGCCGCGAAGATTCGCTCCGGCCGTTTGGTCAGCTTCTAAGCCGCGTCCCCGCAGGGCTGAGATAAGGGGAACTTGTCTTTATGTCGTAGCAGCAAGCAGGACTGAACATTCGCAAAAGAAGTCTCCGAAGACAATCGTTCGGTCCCGGAAAGCGTAGCAGCTAATTCGCTGAGACCAGCCCTGTGTTTCGGCGGTTAGCAACCGACCAAGCGAGTAAGGCGGCTCCCGTCGGCCACCCGGTAAGTTGGTGGTAGTCTCGATCTGTTCGCGGAGAAACGGTACTATACTTTTCCTGAGATGGAGTCGTCCCGCTTGGATCGGATGCTTCCGACGAAGCTCGTAGGCGGACAAGCTACTCGCAAGGGCCTTTTTGGTTCTTTTGGGCCCAGCAAAAAGAACCGCCGCCCGCAACCAAAGGGAATGCAGCGATGCACGAAGTGCACCTGCCCGAATGGGCAGGAAGACGCGAAGCGGCTTGAGCGGCCGCAGGGCATGGAGGGGACTTTGAAGCCGAATGGGTTCAAACCCGGCTCTCTGCCTTTTTTTTTCGTTCATCCAGATTTTCAAATCAAAGATCAATTTCTGAACGTCAGTAACACATTCAATAAAAAGGGTTCGCATCCGTCGGATGCGAGCCCTTATAACTACGACAAATTAAAAACTATCTATACTCCCGCGACGACCACAAAACCTTTCCAATGACCCGAACATTGTTCAGCTCGTCACCGGAAAGATGGATCGGTGAGTAATCGACATTGTCGCTGCGAAGCACCAGCGTACCCGGCAAACGCTCAACACGCTTGACCATGACGGTGTCCTCGACGCCGACTGCGTAGATGCCGCCTGCAAGCACGTCGCTGCGCGACTCGTCAATGAGCACCATGTCACCTTCCTTGAGCTCCGGCTCCATGGAATTGCCCACCACCTCCATGAGGACCATGTTGGCCGGGTTGCCGCGCATACGCAGCCAGTCCGACCTGAAGGAATAGTAGCCTTCCACCTGGCCTTCGGTTTCGAAGGAACCGCCTCCGGCACACAGCCGGGCGCGGACTTTGGGGACTTCGAGATACCCCTGGCCTTCGGGCTCCACGGCTTCCTCCGGGCGGGGGAAACCCTTGCCCTGCTCAAGCCAGAGCGGGTTGAGGCCATACTTGGCCGAGAGGTCCAGAATCCAGCGGGGGGGAACCGTGTCCTTTCGCTTGGCCAGGGAGATGGCTGCCCGACCAACGTCGAGCTCGCGAGCCAGTTGTGCCTGGTTCGTGATCTCCGTTTCCTTGCACAGGCGATGGAAGAATGGTTCGAATCCGTTTTTCATAAAGCGCCTTGTTGACGAATGTTGTTTTGCTGTCTTGATGTATAGTATTGCTATACATTTTCGTCAAGCATAAAACACCATAAAGTGTCTGTTCGGGCTTTTCGGAGTAGCTTCAGGCTAAACAAGATCTTTGTAATCCATGGCCGACGCCGCTGCCGACTTGAGCACGAACTGCAACTCCAGCCGGTCGAGACTGGCTTGTTCCAGCACGACCTCCACGGCCTGCCCAAGCTTGAAGGCGCGGCCGGTGCGTTCGCCGACGAGCATTTCGCGCTGGGACCAGTATGTGTAGTAGTCGTCATCCATGGATGAGAGCCGGACCATGCCTTCGGCCATGACCTCGCGCAGTTCGACATAAAATCCGTAGTCGGTGATATGGGAAATGACCGCGCCAAAGGTGCCGCCGACCTTGTCGCGCATGAAGAGGACCGAGACGCGTTTGAGTATCTCGCGCTCTGCTTCCATGGCGATCCGTTCGCGGGACGAGAGGTGGTCGGCAATGTTGAGCAGCCGCTTGCGACCGGGGACAGGGCGTTCGCCCTCTCCGGCCAGCGCCGCCTTGAGCAGCCGGTGCACCACCAGGTCCGCATAGCGGCGGATGGGGGAGGTGAAATGGCAGTACTCGGGCGATGCGAGGCCGAAGTGGCCTTCGTTGTCCGGGGAATACTTGGCTTGCTTCATGGAACGGAGCAGTAACCTGCTGACAACGTATTCCTTGTCCGTGCCCTTTTGCGAGGCCACCAGTGCCTGCAATGCCTTGGGCGTGATTTCCTTGGGCATCTTGATGGACTTGTCGGTCAGGGAGAGCAGGCGGAACAGATTCTTGAGCTTGTCCTCGTCCGCGGCCGGGTGGATGCGGAACAGACACGGCAGCCCTTTTTCGATGAGGAACCGGGCCACGGCCTCGTTGGCCGAGACCATGAACTCCTCAATGAGCTGGTGCCCGAAGTGGCGTTCCTTGGGCCGGATGTCCGAGGTCTCGCCATGGTCGTCGAAGAAGATTTCCGGCTCCGGCAGATCAAAGTCCAGGCTGCCGCGCTGGGAGCGGAGCTTGTTGATCTTGCGCGCCAGTTCCTCGGCCAGTTCCAGCATGGGCAGAACGTGCTCGATCTTAGCCCGTTCTTCCGGTTGCTTTTCCAGCACGGCGCGTTTGATCTGGCCGTAGGTCAGCCGGGCGTGGCTGCGGATGACGGCGGGGAAGAATTCGGACGCGACCGGGATGCCCCGTTCGTCCATGTCCATGCGCGCCACCATAACCAGCCGGTTGACGTCCGGGTTCAGGGAGCAGAGGCCGTTGGACAGCTTTTCCGGGAACATGGGCACAACGGAGCGGGGGAAATAGTAGGAGTTGCCGCGCTCAAAGGCCTCCCGGTCCAGGGGCGAACCCTCGGGCACATAGTGGGCCACATCCGCAATGGCCACCCAGAGGCGGTAGCCGCCCTTGCGCGGTTCCACCAGCACGGCGTCGTCAAAGTCCTTGGCCGTGGCCCCGTCGATGGTCACAAAGGACTTGGCGCGCAGGTCGCGTCGGTTCTTCATGTCCGCCTCGGAAGGTTCCGGTGGCAGGGCGTCGGCCTGATTCATGGAGCCGGACGGGAAGCGCAGGCGCAGGTTGCGGTCGGATTTGACCAACGCTTCCTGTACGCCGATGTCGCTTTCGAGTCCCAGAACCTCGGTAATTTCTCCCTCCCACAGGGCGGGATCGACCCGGTTGCCGGGAACACACAAGGCGATGTCGCCGGGACGCACCTTGAGGGATTCGTCCTTCAAGGTGCAGGCTACGGCAAAGCCGAGACGCGGGTCGGTGGGGCGGCTGAGCCACTCCCCGTTGTTCGTACGTTTGACGGCCTTGACCGGCAGGGTCTTGCGGCCACGTTCCACAACCTGAACAATGCGGCCCTCGTTGTTCCGGTCGCCCTTGTTCTCCTTGATGATGGCCGCGACAACCGTGTCGCCGTGCCATGCATCGCCCAGGTCGCGCCGGTTGATGAAGATGTCCTTGCGCCGCGAGTCTTCCGGGATGACAAAGCCGAACCCGCCGCGCTGGATCTCCAGCCGACCGGTGATGCAGTGCATGGCTTCGGCCAGGCCGTAGCCCCGCCGGATGCGGACGAGTTTCCCTTGTTCGACGAGTTGGGTGAGAAGGCCTTTGACCTCGCGTTTGTCGTTCTTTTTCAGCTTGAGCTGACGAATGATTTCTGCCCGGGAGAGCGGGCGCTTGACTTGTTTGAAGAGCTGGAACAGCGCGGCCGCCGAGAGGGGCGGCTGAGAGGGACGTGATTGCGCTTTTTTCTTTTTAGCCATTTGATTCCTTTCGTTTGCCGGGGGCTACCCGGCGGAGATATTCGGACTCGTAGCGTCCTTTCCACCAAATATTGAAGGGTGTCTTCGCGCCGATGGTGGACGGCCCGAAGGCCATACGCAATTCGAACTGCCAGAACTCGGGCGTGCACATTGGTCCGAGCTTTACGGCGTCCTTGGGCGTACACAAAATAAATTCACATTCCAGCCGTTTGGCCGTGGCCTGCATGTCCAGCACATCCGACTTGGCGTAGGCGTGATGGTCCGGATATATGAGGTGCTTGGCCGGTGTCGAGCCCGTCAGGTGCCGGGCGGACTGCATGATGGCACGCGGGTCGCCTGTGCCGGAAACCAAAATGTAGCGGCCTTCCGTGAAATTCTCGCGGGATTCGCCGGTCAGTACGTTGGCCACGCCAACGGGCACCACCTGAAAGCTGAATACCGGCTTGCGGAAACGGACGAGCAATTTGTCTATGTGCGGACGGAGCTGCTCGAAGCCCTTGGGGCCGGTCTTTATGAGGAAGGCGTCGGCCCGTTCCAGCGCTTTCTTGGGCTCGCGCCAGGAGCCTCGGGGGATGACGCGGTCCCATTGTTCGGTCAGGTCCTCGGGCCGGAGAAGCACGAGGTTGACGTGCCGGTGCACGGCCATGTGCTGGAATCCGTCGTCCAGAACGATGAGGCCGGGATTGTAGCGGCGAATGCCGAGACGGCCGCTGCGCCTGCGGACCGGGTCCACGATGATGCGGGCTTCGGGATAGGCCCGGGCCAGCATGAGCGGTTCGTCCCCGGCTTCCTCGGGCAGCGCGCCTTTTTTGACCAGATAGGGGTAGACCACGGGCTTGGCCTTGTAGCCGCGAGTGAGCAGCATGGGTTCAAGCCCCTTGGCGATGGCCCATTCCAGCAGCCAGCCTGCAAGGGGGGTCTTGCCGGAACCGCCCCAGCCGATGTTGCCGACAGAGACGGTCAGGACTTCGGGCTCCCAGACGGGAAGCAACCGGTTGCGATACATCATGGCGCGAAAGCGCATGATGCCTGCATAGCACCAGGAGATAGGGGTAAGGAGCCAGGAGAAGGAATCCTGAAGCGAGGAAACTCGATCCGACATAATAAAAAAAACGGGGAGGCAAGCGCCTCCCCGTTGGTCAGCTATCTGCGGTCGCCCATGAATCGGAGCATCATGAGGAAGAGGTTGTAGAAGTCGAGGTACAGGGTCAGCGCGCCGAGAATGGCACCGCGACGGGCCGCTGCCTGATTGCCCTGGGGAACCATCTCGCCCATGGTCTTCAGTTTCTGCGTGTCATAGGCGGTCAGGCCCAGGAAGATGATGACGCCGATGACGGAGATGGCGAAATCCATGCCCGGGCTCTGCAGGAACATATTGACCACCATGGCGATGATGATGCCGATGAGGCCCATGAAGAGCAGGCTGCCCCAGCCGGTCAGATCCTTTTTGGTGATCATGCCGTAGAGGGACATGGCGCCGAACATGCCGGCCGTGGTTATGAAGGTGGAGACCACCGAGGCCGTGGTGTAGGCCATGAGGATCGGGGCCAGCGAAAAGCCGTTCAAGGCGCTGAACGCCAGGAACAGCCCGGTGGCTGTGGACGGGTTCATGGTCGAAATTTTGAAGCTCAGGAAGAAGACCATGCCGAAGCCGACGAACAGGGCGACCATCGGAAGCATGGTAGGCGCAATGGTGCCTGCCTGGGGGTTGTAGACAAAGGCCAGGTTGAACAGGGCCGGGACATTCAGGGTGGCAAAGGCGACGACGGCCGTGAGGCCGAGCCCGGCACCCATCCAGCCATAAACGCCGCGCATGAAGGCGTTGAGCAATTCGGCCC
This sequence comes from Pseudodesulfovibrio sp. 7M6, assembly GCF_050058625.1. Lineage (GTDB taxonomy): Bacteria > Desulfobacterota > Desulfovibrionia > Desulfovibrionales > Desulfovibrionaceae > Pseudodesulfovibrio > Pseudodesulfovibrio salinus. The sequence goes on from NZ_CP188816.1 coordinate 490,361, forward strand.
GTGCGCCGGTCTGCTGCATGCTTTGGTACTGATTCATCATATTCCTCCGTAAGGATAATTTGCGAAATAAAGGGGGCTATAGGCCCTGCCTTTTGTCCTTTATGTAAGTAGCTTTTGGAACTGTGGCAAGGGAAAGCGTCTCATTGCACATGTTTTGATGCTAGCGGCGGTACATTTGTTCGGCGTGATCGATCGGGACCACGGCCATGCCCACCGGGGCCAGCGTGATGGCCGCCAGCTTGAGGTGCTGCCACCCCCAGGGGATGCCGATGATGGTCACGAAGCAGGCCAGAGCGGACATAATGTGCCCGATGCACAGCCACCAGCCGGCGATGACGAACCAGATGAGGTTGCCCAGGAATCCCCAGCCCGAGGTGCCGATATCCGGCTGTCCGGTGAGGAGGTCGCGACGGATCAGCGTCCGGCCGAAAGGCGTCAGGGCAAAGCCTGCTATGACGAAGGCCGAGCGCGCCCAGGGCAATCCCACGATGGAAATGGCCATGATGCAGCCTGCGAAAAACCAGCCGAGGGCGAGGAATACCCCGCCGAAAAGAAACCAGATGACGTTGCCGAGAAAGGACAGCATGTTTCGGTAATGCTCCGGAACCGGGCGAAGCCCGATTGAGTTGTCCTACCCGAGGTAGGGGTTGAAGTATCCGTAGTTGATCCAGGGTAGCGCCTTTTTGAGGCGTTTCTTGAAATTGACGAATCCCATGCAGGGGGAATGGCCGAAGGGGGCCATGAGCTTCAGGTAAAGCTCCGGGTCCAGGTTGAGGTTGCGCAGCTGGATGAAGTCGTAGCGGCAGGACTCGCCCAGCTCCACCAGGGCGTCGAATTCCTCCTCGGTGTCGGTGACGCCGGGGAAATAGAGCAGGTTCAGGGAAATGAACAGACCAACCTCGTGCGCCTTGGCAATGGTCTCGCGAACGTCTTCGAAGCCGTATCCATGAGGCCGGTAATAGGCTTCGTAAGGCCCCTTGCGCGCGGAATTCAGGCTGACGCGAATGGAGTTCACCCCGGCCACCCGCAGGGCGGGGATGACCTGATGCCGCGAGCCGTTGGTGTTGACGTTGACGGTTCCGGTACCGCCGTCCGCCCGGTAGGAGCGCACGGCTTCGCAAATAAGCTCGGCCTCGGTGAGCGGTTCGCCCTCGCATCCTTGCCCGAAGGAAAAGATGGGACGGCGCTCACGTGACTCGTGGCGGCGCATGATCTGTACGATCTCGTCCGCCGTGGGGGTGAAGGCTATGCGGCATTGCGGAGAAGGGAAGCCGGAATCTTCCGGCTGCTCGGAGATGCAGCCCACACAGCGGGCATTGCAGGTGCGGGCCGTGGGCAGCGGACATTCGAACCGGCCGAGAGCCAGGTTCTTGGCCGCAGGGCAGCCGTTGGTCAGGGCGCATCCGGCCAGGTGGCTTACCAGTCGGTTGCCGGAAAGTTCATTGATGAGCTGGTGCGCTCCGGCCTCGATACGGTCGGGCGGGATGTGCTTGAATACCTGGCGCTTGTCCTCGTCCACCTGCTTCGCGCAAACCCAGAACCGGCCTTCGGCATAGCCTATTGCCGCGTAGGAGAGCAGCGGCAGAACCGGCGCATCGTCATCCGACTCATAGGCTGCGATGCCGGTCACGGTATTGCCGGGGCAGGCAAAGGCGGCCACGGCCAGCTCTTCCATGACGTCAGCCTGTCCGGTGGACGGGTCGTAGCCCATGGCATGGCGCCCCGGCAGCATGAAGAACTCGGATTCCTCGGGCAGAGGTATGATCTCGTCCGGTCGTGGCAGGCCGAACTCATCACCGCGTCGGCACATGAGAAGAAGATCGGGGTGGTCGAATATCTCGCCGTTCTTATCGGCGAAAAGCATGTGAGGCTGAGGCTTCTTTTTGGATGACATGGCAAATCTATACGGGAAATGATCTCGTTTGGGCAAGGAGTGAATGGAAATGGTTGCCGAAATGGTGCGCAGAGGGTGTCCGTATCTTTCCGGTCTTGACGGTGCAAGGCAAAAAGGCCGGGGCCCTGAAGGGCTCCGGCCTTGAATGATCTTTCGATCCAGCTCGCGGCTTACCGCTTGGAGTACTGGAAGGAGGCGCGGGCGCCGCGCAGACCGTACTTTTTACGCTCTTTCTTACGAGCATCGCGGGTCAGGAGACCGGCGGGCTTCAGAATGGAGCGGAGTTCGGGATCGATCTCGCACAGGGCGCGGGAGATGCCGTGACGGACGGCCTCGGCCTGTCCGGAAACGCCGCCGCCGGAGCAGGTGCATTTGATGTCGAACTTGTCGAGCATCCGAACCAGCTTCAGGGGCTGCTGCACGACCATCTGCAGGGTCTTGCGCGGGAAGTAGTCCTCGAAAGGACGGCCGTTGACAGTGATCTGCCCGGTCCCAGCGTAAATGCGGGTACGGGAGATGGCGTTCTTACGTTTGCCGGTGGCGTAGGTGAAATCGCTCATGATAATCCCCGATTAAATATCCAGAGTTGTGGGAGCCTGGGCCGCATGCGGGTGCTCGCTTCCAGCGTAGACCTTGAGCTTCTTGAGCTGCAGGGCGGCCAGCCGGTTCTTGGGCAGCATGCCCTTGACAGCGGCGGTGATCACGTTCTCGGGCTTGAGGGCCAACATCTCGCGCAGGGTCTTTTCCTTGAGCCCGCCGGGATGGTTGGTGTGCTTGTAGTACATTTTCCGATCAAGCTTCTGGCCGGTGACCTTGATCTTGTCGGCGTTGATGACGATGACGAAATCGCCCATGTCCATATGAGGAGTGAACTCGGGCTTATGCTTGCCGCGCAGGCGATTGGTGATCTCGGTAGCCAGGCGACCCAGGATCTTGTCCGTGGCGTCTACGATGAACCACTCGCGGTTCGCGTCTTCCGGCTTCGGGCTGTATGTCTTCATTTTAGGTGCTCCTTAAAAAGCAAGCTGAGAGAGGGGTGTCTACGCGCAAGAATGGCGCATGTCAACCCTCGTACTTCATATACGATATAGGCACGGTTCGGAGACTGCGGGGCCTCATACGACGAAATTTGTAACGGGAACGCCGTATTTGGTCTGTAGTCCCGACCGGGGAAGGAGTTCTTACCTGAAAAATTTTCAGCGGACAAGCTATTTTTTGCGTGAGGATTCAGCGTGCCGTTTTTTCTCATGGCTGTGTCGGATGATTGAAGCCTTACTGCGAGGAGCGGATACAATACCTCTATATTATATGCGGCGCGGAGCCGTTCCCTTTTTTCTGGTTTGAAAGCCGATGTTTCGAAAAGTTGTTTGTTAGTGTGGTAGAGTCGATGTGAGTTGTTCGGTTGAATACCAATTTTTATATTGTTATTTCGGATAGTTAAAAATCAATATAAGTTGAGTAAACGGGAAATGTAAATTATTAGTTGACATAATTTTGAATGACGTTTACTTTTTGCTCACATTGCTCGTAACAAAAGTTAACGCGTCAATTCGCTGATAAGGAGAGAGTCATGCAGGAACGGTTTTGCAAGTGCGGTCATCGGCTGATGGTTCAGTACACCCTGGATGGTTTTATTCCCTGGGAAGCCGTCATCAACAAGGACGAGGAAGATCCCTCCCCTGTCAAGGTCTGTCCTCATTGCGGCGCTTTTCTGAGCATTCATTTTCTTCGATAGTAAAACTACTGTTCCGGCGGACGGGATCCCACCCCCACGGGATCGCCCACCCGTTCGCTTTTCCCTGTCCGGCACGGTCGGCGCGCAAACATCCCGGAGCGCGCGGCCGTGCCTGTCTTTTTTGTATGCAAATGGATCGGCTCCCATTTCTTGCAATGGAGGCCATGAGTCGGGCGCAGAATCTTGGCCCTGAAAGTGTCTCGTTGATCGGAGAGGGATTACTGGCGGATTTCGTCCGGTCCGGCCAGTGGAATGACTTCGGTCCGGTTCCGTCCTGCCTGCTTGGCCCGATACAGCGCCTTGTCAGCTGTCTGGACCAGCTGTTCCGGCGCGCTCTGGCAGGTTGGGATGCCTGCGGCAACCCCGATGGAGACGGTTACCGTGCCGCAGACGCTGGAGTTCGGGTGATTGATGCCTGTCTTTGCGAGGCTTGCATGGATATTGGCTGCCACGGCGTAGGCTCCCTGGTAGTCCGTGTTCGGCAGGATGACCACGAACTCCTCGCCGCCGTATCGGGCGACAAGATCGCCGGGCCGGTGGACCGCCCCCTGAATGACCTGGGCCACCGTGCAGAGGCAGGCATCGCCATCCACGTGGCCGAGGGTGTCGTTGTAGTGCTTGAAGTGGTCTATGTCGATCATGAGCAGGCCAATGGGCTTGTCTTCCCGGCCATTGCGGACCCACTCCTTGAGAAGTGTGTCATCGAAACAGCGTCGGTTGGCCAGGTTGGTCAGCCCGTCCTGGTTGGACATGCGTTCCAGCTTGTGGGCCAACCGTTCAAGTTCCCGCTCGCGTTCCCGGCTCTTCAGCATCTCCCGCCGTAATTGCAGGGCGGACCGTATGCGTGCCCGCAACTCGACACGGTTTACCGGCTTGAGGATGAAATCGGAAACCCCGGCGGCAAAAGCGCGGTCAAAGGTTGCCTCGTCGTCTCGGCCGGTGACCATGATGACCGGCAGGTTCTCGAAGTCCCGGTGGCCTTTGATGGTCAGGGTGCCTGCAATACCGTCGGTGCCGGGCAGGCTGACATCCATGAGTATCAGGTCTATAGGCAGGCCAGCCTTTTGCAGATCACAAAGAATGCGAAAGCCCTCTTCGAAAGTTGAGCTTGAGTAGACCTCGCGGTACCCTGCGCTTTCGAGGAGCCTGCTGATGTGCAGGATGGTGGTTTTGCAGTCATCTATGATGAGAATTCGCATATGCGTTTTGCGTAGCAGGTTTCCTGTGTATTTGCGAGGGAAACGTGCTGGCGATTTTGTCCGGTGATAGCCATGTTTCGCGGGAGTGTTTCGCAATCCTGTTACGGTAGGTGATAATCTCTGCATTTTTTTTGCAAAACGCCCGACCCCATTGTACATTGAAAGTATGGATACACCCCACATTGAACTCTTTCACACTGATTTGATATCCGGAGGATGGATGAAACGTTCCATATTGCAAGTTGTTACCGTTGCCTTGTTCCTGTTGGCTCTACTGCCCGTCCGTCCCTGCGCGGCCGATGGCGTCGAGGGCGCTTCCGTTGCCGTTTACAATTCCGGCCGGGCACTGGTCAGCGAATCACGCACCGTGTCCCTGCCCAAGGGACCGGCGCGGGTGGTTTTCAAGAATATCCCGGACACCCTGGACCCGACTTCGGTCAGCGCCGAGGCCGAAGGTATGGCCGTCACCGGGCTGGAATACAGCCGGTCGGACATCACCGCCCGTTCGCTGCTGAATCGTTACGTCGGCAAGGAACTTTCCGTCATTCTTCCCGATCCTGCCAGTACGGATGGCCGGATTCTGCGCAAGGCAGTGCTTCTCTCCAATGTGGACAAGCCCGTGTTCAAGGTGGGCAACGAGATATATCTGGGTGATGCCCTGGCATATCTGCTGCCGCAACTGCCTGAGGGCGTGGAGGTCGAACCCACGCTGGCTCTGAGCACGGACAACGCCGTCGCCGCCAAACGGACCATACAATTGCGCTACCTCATGGGTGGGCTCACCTGGCGCGCCAACTATATTGTAATATTGGATTCCGCAGACAAGACCGCGTCGCTTGAGGGATGGGCCGTTGTTTCCAATACCTCGGAGTTCGACCTCACGAGCGCGTCCCTCAAGCTGGTGGCAGGTGAGGTCCGCCAGCCTGCCGCGCCAATGATGCGCAAGACCGTCATGTTGGAGATGTCGGCCATGGGGGACAAAAACATGGGGCAGCCCGAATCCTTTTCGCAGTACCATGTCTACAACGTGCCGGGCCGTACCAGCCTGGCAGCCGGAGTCACCCGCCAGATCAATCTGCTTTCCTCGCCCAAGGTTGACGTGTCGGAAGCGCTTGAGAGCCGCTACGGCAATACCTTGCAGCAGCTCACGCGGCCGGTGGAGCAGGCGGTTCAGCTCTCGCTGCATATGGCCAACATCAAGGACAAGGGACTCGGGGTGCCGCTGCCCGCGGGACAGGTTCGCGCATTTCGTCCCACCCGCGACGGCAGTCTGTTGCTTTTGGGCGAAACCGCCATGCCGCATATCGGCGTCGGGCGCGAAGTGGTACTGCCCATGGGCACCTCCTTTGACGTAAGCGTGAAGCGGACCCAGACCGAGTTCACCAAGCTGGGCAAGCAGTCCTACCGCATCGGCTGGACGCTGGCCGTGACCAATGGACGGCCCATGGCGCAGCCGCTCAGTCTGGTGGATAGCTACCGGGGCGAGTGGCAGGTGCTCAATGCGGACCGGGAACATACCCGGCCCGATGCCGCCAACCTCCAGTTCGACGTAACCGTGCCGCCCACGCCGGACGGCAAGCCGTTCCTCATCAACTACACTGTTCAGGTGACCTACTAGGCGGGAGAAAACATGTCGCAGATACCGTGCCGTAAGCTGAAAACACTCAAGGACTTCTACGCACTCATGGATGAGACCCGTCTTGTCCGCCGGGAGGCTGTGGCTAATGTTCTGGATGGTCATGCTCCGGCCGGGGAGATCATCCAGTCGCTTCGCAATGCCTTGGAGTGCCTGGAAGCCGTACCTGTTCAGGGGGAGCGCAGAGTGCTCTCCCTGGATGGGGAGCGGACCATTGAGCTGGACATGGATTATGAAATCAATGAGACACGCAAGGATCTGCTTTTCCTTGAGGAAGGCGAGTCCGCCTTCTGGGATTTTCTGTGCGATCTCCATCCGGGATTTGACACGCGTGTGGCCGAAGGGAGGGACCTGCTGGCCGGAGTGGACCTGGGCTGCGTGATCACGGACCGGGACGGGACCATCAACAATTACTGCGCCCGGTATCTGACCTCCATTCAGTCCGTGTACAACGCCGTATATCTGACCCGTTTCGCCCGTAGCAGGGTGACCCGGCCGGTCATCCTGACCTCGGCTCCGCTGGATGGGTTGATCCGGATCAGTGTGGCCCCGGAAGGCGCGTTCTACTATGCCGCGTCAAAAGGCCGCGAGTGTCTGGACCTGGAAGGGCGGGTGCGCCGCCTGCCCATCCCGGCGGAAAAGCAGGAGGCGCTTGACGCGCTCAACACCCGGCTGACCCGGCTGGTGGCCAGGCCAGAATACGAGAAATTCTCGCTCATCGGGTCGGGTTTGCAGTTCAAGTTCGGTCAGTCCACCGTGGCCCGCCAGGATATCGGCAAATCCGTGCCCGAGGCCGAGTCCATGGCCTTTCTCGATTTGCTGAAGGGCATCGTGGCCAAAGCGGACCCGGACGGCCACACCTTCCGTATCGAAGATACCGGGCTGGACGTGGAGATCATCCTGACCATTGAGACCGCCGAGGACGGACTCAAGGATTTCGACAAGGGCGACGGCGTGCGTTTTTTGAACGAGGAACTCGACTTGGGGATGTTCCGGGGCGCCCACCTGGTGTGCGGCGATACCGGCAGCGATGTCCCCATGCTTGAGGCCGCAATGGAGATGTCCCCGGACACGCGGGCCATCTACGTCACACAGAAGGAAGAACTGAGCAGACGGGTGAAAGGCGTTGTTCCCAATGCCCTGATAGTGCCCGAGCCGGATATGCTGGTCGCCATTCTCGGCACCAGCTGATCGGATTTGCAATTCAAGCCAAGGAGGTACCGTGTCCGCCATAACCCTCAAAGGCGTCGTCTTCGACCTGGACGGTGTCATCACCCGGACCGCGAGCGTCCATGCCCAGGCGTGGGAAACCGCGTTTAATGAATTCCTGAAGAATCGGGCAGACGAACTGAGTGTTCCTTTCTCGCCATTCGACCGGACCAGCGACTACCAGAATTACGTGGACGGCAAGCCCCGTTTTGAGGGTGTCCTGAGCTTTCTGAAATCCCGCAACATCCAGTTGCCGGCCGGTGATCCCGACGATCCACCGGGCCTGACCACCATCTGCGCGGTGGGTAACCGCAAGAACCAGCTTTATCAGGAAATCCTGCGTGCCGAGGGGCCGGAGGTCTTTGCCTCCTCGGTGGCCCTGGTCCAGGCGCTCAAGGACCGCGGCGTGGCGGTCGGCGTGGCCACCTCCAGCCGGAACTGCAAACTGGTGCTGCAACTGGCCGGGCTGGAGGAGACCTTTGATTCCCTGGTGGATGGCGTTGTGGCTGCCGATCTGGATTTGAAGGGCAAGCCCGATCCCGATATCTTTGTGGAGGCCGCCCGCGAGCTGGGGTGCAATCCCGGCGAGTGCGTGGTGGTGGAGGATGCCATATCCGGCGTCCAGGCCGGTCGGGCGGGTAACTTCGGCATGACGCTGGGCGTGGCCCGCAATGTGGGCGGCGAGATGCTTATGCGCTTTGGCGCAGACAGGGTGGTGGCCGACCTTGGTGAAATCACCGTGGAGGAACTGGAAGACTGGTTCGAATCCGGCATGGCTACGGACGACTGGTTCCTGACCTATAACGGGTTCGACCCCGGCGATGAGAAACTGCGCGAAACCCTGACCTGCGTGGGCAACGGCTATCTTGGCACCCGCGGGGCCTATGAATGCGAGTGCTCGTCCTACTATTTTTATCCCGGAACCTACATCTCGGGCGTGTTCAACAAGACGCCGAGCAAGGTGCAGGGGCGGGATATCTGGAACAACGATCTGGTCAACTGCCCCAACTGGCTGCCCGTGGAGTTCAAGGTCGGGGCCGGGGATTTCACCAGCCCACTCTCCATGGAGATATTGAGCTATTGCCATAGCCTGAACATGCGTGAGGGGTGCATGGAGCGCCATCTGGTCGTCAAGGACAAGGTGGGCCGCATCACCCGCATATCCTCCCGGAGGCTGGCCTCCATGGCCGACGCGCATCTGTGCGCGCTCAAGTTCGACTTCACCCCCCTCAACTATGCGGGCCGCATCACGCTGCGTTCGTCCATCGACGGCAATGTGGAGAACAATGGCGTGGCCCGATACTCCAAGCTGAATACCCACCACCTTGCCCGGGTGGCCGGGGGCAAGGGCGGGGATGGGATTTTCCTGCATGTGGAGACGACCCACTCCCGTTATCAGATCGTCATGGCCGCCAAGACCGTGTTGCTGGACGACGGCAAGCCGGTGGATGTCCGAAAGACGACGCTCCGGGACAAGGCCAAGGTCTCCGAGGAAATGCAGTTCTCCGTCGTGGAGAACAATCGGTATTCCCTGGAAAAGTTCGTCTGCGTGCGTACATCTCTGGACAGCACGCCCGGTGACCTGAAGGAAATGTGCCTGGATGCCCTGAAGGGGGTGCGTACCTTCCAGGGCGTGTTCGGCCCCCATGCCAAGAGTTGGAAAAAGCTCTGGCAAAAGGCGGACATGCGTGTCACCGGCGACCGGTTCGTGCAGCGCGTGCTGCGGCTGCATACCTACCACCTGCTGGTTACGGCGGGGCCGCACAACTCGCATCGGGACGCGGGAATGCCCGCCCGCGGACTCCATGGCGAGGCCTATCGCGGCCATATCTTCTGGGATGAGCTGTACATTCTGCCGTTCTACGATTCCAATTTCCCGGATATCTCCCGCGCGCTGCTTATGTATCGCTACAACCGGCTGGACGCGGCCCGGCGATATGCGGAGGAAAACGGATACGCCGGGGCCATGTTCCCCTGGCAGACTGCGGACGACGGCACTGAGGAAACCCAGGAGGTGCACTACAATCCGGAGTCCAAGAAGTGGGACGAGGATTTGTCGCGCCGCCAGCGGCATGTCTCCATCGCCGTGTTCGTCAATGTCTGGCGCTACGTCTCCTGGACTGGCGACACCACGTTTCTGCGCGACTATGGCGCGGAGATGATGCTCGACATCGCCCGGTTCTGGGGCAGCATCGCGGTCTACGACGATAACTCGGAAAAGTATCACATTGACGGCGTCATGGGGCCCGACGAGTTCCATGAGGCCCTGCCCGGATCAAATACGCCCGGCGTGCGGGACAACGCCTACACCAACATCATGGTCGTCTGGCTGTTGGAAAAGGCGCTGGCGGTGCTGGATGAACTCCCGGCGGAGATTCGCAGGCGGGTGAGTCGCCGGATCGGCCTGACCGATGCCGAGACTTCCAAGTGGCGTGACATGCTGACCAGGCTTAACGTCATTCTGGACGGCGACATCATCAGCCAGTTCGACGGCTATATGGGACTCAAGGAACTGGACTGGGATGGGTACCGCAAGCGGTTCTATTCCATTGGTCGTATGGACCGCATCCTCAAGGCCGAAAACGATTCCCCGGACAACTACAAGGTAGCCAAGCAGGCGGATACGCTCATGACCTGGTATGTCCTTGAGCCGGAGGAAGTGGCCCGCATCCTCAACCAGCTGGGGCATCATGTGGATGACCCGATCAAGCTGCTCAAGGACAACTACGACTTCTACGAGCAGCGTACCAGCCACGGCTCCACTCTTTCCAAGGTGGTGCATGCGGTTATTTCACGGTACATCTACTCCAGTGAAATATCATGGGATTGGTTCATGGAGGCCATGCGGAGCGATATTGAGGACACCCAGGGTGGGACCACCATCGAGGGCATCCATTCCGGCGTCATGGCCGGAACGCTCGAAGTGGTGAAGCAGGACTTCGCCGGGCTGAATCTCTCCTCCGATCCCATTCGGGTGGACCCGGATTTGCCCGCCCACTGGGGTGAGCTGAAGTTCAGCTTCACCTGGCAGAAGATATGGTTCGATCTGGCTATCGAGCCGGGCAGGGTGAACATGACCGCCTACCACAAGGGCGACCGGGCCGTTCCCGTGGAAATATTCGGAAAGCACTACGATCTGAAGCCCGGCATGACCGTGGAGGCGCGCAAGGCATAGCTGGGGCAAAGTCGGGGGAAGGGGAGAAGGAAACCCCATCCCCTCTTTCTTCCTAAACCTTTTGGTGCGCTTCGCGCGGTGGGGAGATAAAAACCCGGCCCCTGTGCTTTGATGCGCAGGAGCCGGGTTTTATGTCTGGAATGGGACGCCGTGTTTGGCGTGGCTGGATTAGTCGTCGAAGTTGCCGTGGGGGCCCTTGTCCGTATCCATGGCGGCGGCGCGGGCCTTGATCTTTTCCTCGGTCCATTCGGCGGCGTCCTCGAACTTTTCGACCTTGGGGCCGAGATCGTAGGAGCCAGCCTTGCAGATGATGTCCATGGCGATGGGAGCTGTGTCCGCCGCGTTGAACACGTTGACCAGCAGGTGATGGACGAAGTCCTCAACGGCACCGGCCATGCGTTCGCGAACAGCGGCATCCTGGCCCAGCCAGCGGCGCTCGAAGGGCAGGTTGAGCTTCTTGTAGTTGCCGCCGGTAATGCCGTTTGCATCGGCGTATTCGACCATCTCGGTCCACAGGGCGTCGTCCAGGCCTTCGCCCGGGACTTTGTCGAACTTGCCGTCATCGGTCATGATGGCGTTGCCGAAATCATTGACCCGCACGCCCCAGGAAATCATCTGGAGGGCCGTAGCTACGTTGGCCTTGGTGGTGCGCGTCCTGGCTGCGATCTCCTTGAGACGCTGGGAGTCATTGCCGGAAGTGCCGTGCTGGGCGCCGGAGGTGCCGTAGGTGGCCAGTGCCTCGTGAATCTGGGCGGTCAGGTCAACCTGGATGCCCTCGCCGGAAGCCTCGATGCCGTGGGTGGTGCCATTGTTCAGGGCAATCCAGTCTGCGCACAGGCCGTGGGCGTTGAGGCCCTGGCAGAGGAACTTTGCCTCCACCGGAGAGGAAAGGCCGAACTCTCCCTTGATCTCGCCTATTTCGGTCTCATAACCGGCCCAGGACGGGATGGAGGGCGACACAGCGAGGTTGGCGAGCAGGTTCAGGTCATCGGTCATGTGCGATGCATCGATGGCAATGGAGGTGACGCCGGAATCGAAAACCGTCGGGATATCGGCCTTGGCAACGGGCACGTCATCCCACTTCTTCATGAAGTAGTGGTCGGCATGAACGGCCACGGGCACGGTGATGCCGAGCTTGTTCATCAGGTAGTCCACACGGCGCGCCACGTTCCACAGGGTGGTGGGGCAGTAGGTGGACTCGCTGCGGGCAATTTCGATGATGATGGCGGCATTGGCGCGCTGGGCAGCCCGCAGGGCGCCCTCGATAACGAAAATGTTGCGGCCGTTGGCTGCAATGGTCATGCAGCCGCCCTTGGCGATCATGGCCCGGTCAATGACCTTGCCGCTGACGATGAGAGCCTTGGAATTGGGAAAATTATTGACCACGTTCGGCGGACGACCGATGGCCAGAGCCTGGTTGAATACATCCTGGGACATGCCCGTTCCTCCTTGGGATATTGCTGAGCGGTGACGCGACGAACGCGTCAAAAGGGAATACAACGGATTGCAATCAAAAGTCAAAAATGAACCGCAGGTCACGTGCGGAGCAAAGGCCGGCCCCGGAGCGCACCCGAGCGCCCCGGGTTGAGGCCTGAGCGGGTTAGAGCGTGGCGCTCTGGCGACGAATCCGTTTTGTCGCCTTTGTCTGTCGGACCGACGGCTGTTTGCTGGGTTCCATGGGCATTAGCGTGTACCCCAGTTCACGGGCCATGAATTCGAGCACGGACACGTTGTGCGTGGCCTTCACAATCTCGAACATGGTCTCCGCACCCAGCTTGGCATGGTCGTCAAACGGGTTGAGTTCGCGAAGAAGCGTGGAATACGGCTTCTTGATCTCGCGGCACACTTCCTTGGCGGAAATGCGTCCTTCCAACACGACATCTTGCATCTTCTTGGTCAGATTCTTTTCAAACATGTTTGTCCCCCCACATGTTTTTATATGGTGATGCCTAGTTTGATCGGTAGCCCATTTTTTTAATTTGCGTCAACGGAAATTGGAATAGAACGACTATTTTTTTTGCAAAATAACCGTTACAAAAATAGAATAGTGAGTAATGTCGGAGGATTGATTGTCACCGAGAAGGGACGAAAAAAGGGATCAGTTTTTGAGGTGAAAGCAGAAAGTGAGCTCGTTGGCGTTGCCGAGCCGTTCGTAGGAGCAGTGGTCGGGCATGGTGGTGGCCAGAAAAATGCCCAGACCGCCGATGGGGCGGTCCATGATGTCCTGGCCCACATCCGGCTTGCCCGCCTCCATGGGATTGAAGGGGGGGCCCCAATCCCGGAGCAGGCAGCAAAAGCTTTTGCCACGCTGAAAGCAATCCACTTCCAGCGGACCGCCCTGATGCCGATAGGCATGGTTGGCAATGTTGACCAGAAGTTCCTCCAGGACGAGGTCTATCTTCTGATCGGTGCCTTCGGGGAGGTCTGCCAGCCGTGCTTGCTCCAGGATGTATTCTCGGAGCTTGGGCAGGCTGGACAGCTCGGCTGTGACGCTGAGCACGGCCATGCGATTATCCGGCCAGGGCTTCGTCGCAGGTTGCGTAGAGCGTGAACATGGCGGCAAATCCCGAGACCTTGAAGACTTCTTCGACCATGCCGGTAAGACCGCAGAAGACGAGCTGGCCGTCTGACGCCTTCAGTTTTTTGGCTGCCGCAAGAATGGAGCGCAGCCCTGCCGAACTGATGTATTCCAGGCCGGAGAGGTCTACCACGACCTTTTTCTCGCCCGCTGCCAGCCAATCCTTGCTCTTGGCATCGAATTCAGCGGTGGTGATGGCGTCCATGCGGCCCGCTACTTCCACCAGCAGTGCTGCCTCTTTCTTGGTGCTTTTGAATTCCACGGTAATCTCCTTGTTCTTTCTATTTTTCGCACTTGCCGGTGAACTGCATGGCAAGCATGGTGATGTCGTCGCTTTGTTCCGCCCCGAGGGTAAAGGCCTTGATGGAGTCGTCCAGGTCCTTCACCAGCTTGGGCGCAAAAGGTTCCTTCTCGGCACTGACGAACGCCAGAAGCCGTTCATCGGAGTAAAGTTCCTGCTTGGGGTTCATGGCTTCGGTAACACCGTCGGAGTATATGAAGATGATGTCTCCGGGAGCCATGCGCATGGTCTTTGTGGTGTACTCCATGCCGTCCATCACACCGGCCACTGGCTCGCCCAGGGGCGGAATCCACTCCGGCGTGCCGCCGCACGGCATGTATATGGGCGGGTTGTGCCCTGCATTGGCATACTGCACTTCGCCGGTCTCGATGTCGACAATGGCCAGGAACAGGGTGACGAACATGCAGGACTCGTTTTCCGCCGCCAGGTCGTCGTTGACCTTGGACAGAATCTGGCCCGGAGCCATCCCCCGTTCCGATACGACCTTGAGCAGCGTCTTGGTGACGGCCATGAAGAAGGCCGCCGGGACACCCTTGCCCGAAACATCGCCCACCAGGAAGCAGAAGTGGGTATCGTCCACAAAGAAGAAATCATAGAGGTCGCCGCCCACTTCCTTGGCCGGTTCGATGGAGGCGAATATCTCGAATTCCGTGCGGTCTGGGAAAGCCGGGAAGAGCTTGGGCAGAATGCCCATCTGAATGTCCCGGGCAATGCGCAGCTCGGATTCGATGCGCTCCTTGGCGGCCGTGGTGCTGGTCAGATTGGAGATGTGCTTCTTGAGGGAGTTCTTCATCGTCCAGAAGGAGTCGGTCAATTGGCCGACCTCGTCGTCGCAGTCCGTCTCCGGCAGGACCAGGTCCAGGTTGCCGCCCGCTATCTCCAGGGCTGCGTCGGAGAGGCGTGTCAGCGGCTTGGTTATGCGCTTGGCTATGAATATTATCAGCATGGCCAGCAGGGCAAAGCCGAAGAGTCCGATGAGGGACATGACGTTGGAAAGCCGGGTTACATCGGCCAGCATTTCTGTTTTGGGAAAGACAATGCCCAGTGACCACCCGCCGTATTCCAGACCGGTGTAGAACAGATATCGTTTGTCCTCGGAGAAGGTGTTGTCCATCTGCACAAAGGCGCTCTTGCCATCCAGCATGTTGCGGCCGATCTGCCACAGTGCCGGAGACTTCAGCTCATTGGCCAGGGAGAAGATGGTTTGGTTCATGACCAGGTTCCGGTCCGGATGCGTGATGAAGGTACCGTGGCGTGAAAGCAGGAAGGCGTAGCCCGTCCGGTAGATGTGGATGTTGCGCAGCATCTCGGTGAGCCAGTCCAGAGAGATGTCGGCAGTGACCACGCCGGCAAAGACCTTGCGCCCCTCGACGGTGCGATAGAACGGCACGGCATAGGTGCTCATGAGCACGCCTCCGCCGCCGCTGTCGTGGTAGGGTTCGGTCCATATGGCGTGGCCCAGCTCCTTGGGCAGCTGGTACCAGTCCATGTAGAAATAGCGGTATTGGGGACCGCCCAGCATGGTGAAGGCGATCCTGCCCGCGGAGCGGTAGTGGTAGGGCGCAAAGTAGAGCTTGTCCTTTTCCAGGGCGTAGGGCTCGAAGGCGATGGCCATACCGTAGATTTCGGGATTGTTGGCCAGGACGCGGCGATCCAGGTCGAGGATCTCCCCCTTGCTCAGGGTTGCGTCCTCCAGGGAGAAGGCGATGTTGTTGGCCATCTTCTGTACACTGGAGAGCACGGCGTCGATGCGGCTGGTCGTTTTCTGGGCCAGCAGGCGGGAGTTCTCTTCCGCCTGCCTGAGGATGATATTCCGGGAATAGACATAGTTGTAGGAGACGATGGCCAGGACGATGACGAAGACGCAGGAGAGTATGAGCAGGGCCAGCTTGGCCGCAATGCCGAGTCGTTTCATCGGACAGGCCCCCTGTAGAATTCCGGAAACAGCGGTGCGCTGTCGATGACGCCCTCTTCCTTGAGGGTCTTGACCACCCGTTCATAATCCGCCTGCCGCAGCACGCCGAGTTTCGGGACATCATCGGAGAGGATGATGTCTTCCATGCGGGCGAGCATCCAGCGCTGGTGGGCCGGGTTGGTGGTCACACGGGCTTCCTTCATGCGTTTTATGACAGACTGAAGGGCTTCCTCGGGATGGTTGAAGGCGTACACCCATCCTCTGGCCGTGGCCCGTACCAGGGCGCGGCAGACCTCGGGACGGCGGTTGGCGGTCTTTTCCAGGCAGTAGATGCCGTCCTCGGGGAAGTTGAGGGCATAGTCCGAAAAGAAAAATGTTTTCAGGTCTTCGGGCTTGAGCCCGTAGGTCATGAGCGTGTGGTATTCATTGTACCACATGCCGGAGGCGACCTGAACACCGCCGCGCATGAACATATCCAGCGAATCGGACTGCGGCACCACGGTGACCCGCATGTTCTTTCGTTTGAACAGCGCGCGCGGCTGGATCTGGAATTCATTGGCCCATAGGCCGATCTTCTTGCCTTCCATATCCTCGATCTTTTCTATCCCCGAGGATTTCTTGGTGATGAGCATGAGTGCCGAGTGCTGGACGAATTGCCCGACGTTGACCACGGGCAGGCTGGCGCGGCGCCGGATGCCGGTGGCCAGAAACATGGTGGCGAAATCGGCCCGGCCTGTCTCCAGGTACTCGCTGGCCAGCACGTCCGGCCCGCCGGACATGATGTGCAGGTAGAGGCCTTCATCCCGGTAGAAGCCTTTGTCCTTGGCAACGTAGAACCCGGCGAACTGTGCCTGGGGCAGCCATTGCAGGACAATGGTCGCCTTTTCGATGGCCCTCGCCGGTGCGGCCGCAAACAGCACGGTCAGGAGTGCGGCGAGAAGGATGTGTTTGGAACGGGGCATGTCTATTTTTTCCCCTTGGTCGCTGCTGCGCCGAAGTCGGCCAGCTTTTCCTTCCAGGCCGGTCCGTCCATGTCACCCTTCCAGGCCAGACGGGGGTCCACCTGGATGACAATGTTGTCCTGCGTAATGGCGTGTTTCATGTAACCCAGCTTGTCCAGTTTGGTTATTGCGGCCATGAACAGGGGATGGGACAGCCCCATATCCCTTTCCGCAGCAGCCGTTTCCACCACGATGTAGTTGTTGAATTTGACGTTGGCCAGCAGGTAGCTGAGCACCTTGCGGTCGGTATTGTCCAGCCGGGAATCGGCCGTGATGGTCAGAAGCATTTCCTGGCTGCTGACAATGGAACGATTGGTCTCGATGACCGGTTGGATTTTGTTCGGATCATCGGCGATGGCTCGGACACCGCCTTTGAGAAAGGCGTATTCGAAGTACCCGTAGGATTCGAGGAAATATTGCAGCCAGCGCACCTGCTTGCCGACGGCATCAAAGAACAGAAGCCGTTTTTCCGTCCAGATGCGGGAAATGACCAGATCGAGCAGCGGGTCCAGGGGGATATTCCGTATCCCATTGAGACGGGGAATAAGCGCGCGCTGGAAGGGGTCGCGGATGTCGATGACGATGGTGTCTGGTTCTTGGGCCAGGGTCTTGAACCGTGCATAGTCCACCTGTCGCTGCCGAAACGCCTCCGGGCTGATGATCCGCCCCACCCGGGCGGGGGTCTCTCCCATGAGCGTGGCCTGGGCCGGAGCATGGGAGATCCAGTCGAAGATGCCTGCGTCGTAGACATAAACATGGCCGAAGCCGAGGGAGAGCGCAAGCTGGGCCGCCTGATAGCTTTTGGCACAGGTGTGGCCGTTGCAGTAGAAGACCATCGGCGTGGTGCTGTCCTTTGCGCGAAGCCTCTCCAGCTTGGCGGCGAAATGCTCGTCGGTCAGTGGCAGCAGCACGGCCTTGTTGATTTTGGCCACGCCGAATTCGAATCTGGAGCGGATGTCCAGAATAAGGGCCTGGTCGTAAATCCGGATAAGCTCATCCGTGGTGATGGGCGTCACTTCCGGGTAATAGGCGCGCAGTGGGAATCCCTCGGCCGAGGCCGGGGCCGAAGCCAGAACCGCGCAGGCGGCAAGAAGCAGGCAGGAGAACAGACGTCGGATCATGATTGGCCTCCGGCCCGTGACAGGAATTGGGCAAAGAGCGCGCTTAGCTCGTCCAGGCTGTTCGAAAGTCGGTGGCCGTCTGGCAGGATGTGGAGCCGGGCGTCATGCTCCCTGGCAAATCGGATGACGTTGTCCGGGGGGACCGTGTCGTCTTCCCATCCGTGGACCACGGTGAGATTTTTCGGCAGGCCGGGAAATTCGCTTTTTTCATAGCCGGGCATGTAAAATGCGGGTGCCAGAAGGAAAAGGCCGCGCACGTCGCTTGTTTCGGCCTGAGCTGCAGCCACATAGCCGCCCATGCTGGAACCGGCCAGCAGAACCGGACTTTCGGAGTCCGCCAGCAGGGTGCGCAGCCGCTTGATGCGGGCTTCCGGAGCGTCCAGGTCGCTGAAGTCCGGCGCTTCCATGGTCATTCCTGCGGCTTTTGCAACGGCTGCCAGGGCCGTGCTTTTTTCTCCCCAAGGATGGCTGAGCGAGCCGTGGCACCAGATCAGACGCGCGTGTTGCATGGTTCCCCTGTTTCCTGATTCCATTATTCCCCGTCTATATTATACACCGGCCCATCCTTCAACGTATTCCGTGAAAAATTAACGGAAGGAGGAGCCGGAGGCGAACCGGGCGCGGAAGGTCAGGTCTTGGAGGGAGCCATCCGCCGGATAACGTCGAACAGTGAGCTTTTCTTGACGGGTTTGGGGAGGTGGACGTCGGCCCCGGCCGCCAGACAACGGGTGGCCTCATCGGGCAGGGCATGGGCCGTCAGGGCGACAATGGGGGTGGGCTGCAGCCCCCTGTCCCGTTCCCAATTGCGCATGGCGCGCATGGCCTCGTAGCCATCCATGTCCGGCATCTGGATATCCATAAGAACAAGGTCGGTGCCTTCTTCGGTAAAGATCGCCAACCCATCCCTTCCGTTTTCGGCAATCGTCAACTTGCACGGGGTGTCCTTGAGGTAGGTCTGGATGACGAAGGCATTGTATTTGGAGTCTTCCACCATGAGGATGCGGATGCTGGGCAGGGGGGCATCAGCCGAAACCGGCGCCGTGGGTGTTGCCTCGGCCTCCCCGCGTTCGGTCTCCGGCTTTTCAATAGTCTCGAACCGGGCGGTAAAGTGGAAAACCGAACCCTTGCCCGGGGTACTCTCCACCCAGATGCGGCCCTGCATCATCTCCACCAGCTGGCGGCTGATGGTCAGGCCGAGGCCCGTGCCGCCGAATTCGCGCGTGGGAGAACCGTCCGCCTGGGTAAAGGCCTCGAACACGTCGGCCAGTTTGCCCGGCGGAATGCCGCAGCCCGTGTCGGATACGGAGAATTGAATGCGGGGCGGCTTTTCCTGGCCCGGGGTCATCTCCACCTCCAACCGCACTGAACCGTGCGCGGTGAACTTTACGGCATTGTCCAGCAGGTTGATGAGTACCTGGAAAAGGCGGTTGGCATCGCCCCTGAGTTGGTCCGGCACATCCGGGGCAAAGGAGTGCGAGGTTTGTAGCCCTTTGTCCTCCGCCTTGGGTTCGATAATGGTCATGGCACGGCCCACTGTTTCCCGGAGGGAGAAATTCGC
This sequence comes from Pseudodesulfovibrio sp. 7M6, assembly GCF_050058625.1. Classification (GTDB taxonomy): domain Bacteria; phylum Desulfobacterota; class Desulfovibrionia; order Desulfovibrionales; family Desulfovibrionaceae; genus Pseudodesulfovibrio; species Pseudodesulfovibrio salinus. The sequence goes on from NZ_CP188816.1 coordinate 509,683, forward strand.
CTCTTCCAGCTGTAGCCGTCCCGCCTCGATTCGGGAGAGGTCCAGGATGTCGTTCAGGATGGCCAGCAGGTTCTCGCCTGCGGTGCGGAAAACCTGGACATAGCGCTTTTGCTCGCCGGTCAATTCCGTTTCCCAGAGAATATCCGCCATGCCGAGAATGGCGTTCATCGGGGTGCGGATTTCATGGCTCATGCTGGCCAGGAACTGGCTCTTCGCCGTATTGGCCACGTCGGCCTCCTGCTTGGCGCGGCGGATGTCGCCAATAGCCTGGCTGAGCGAGTCGTTCTTGCGGTTAAGTTCATCTGTGCGCGCGCGTACTGTTTTTTCCAGTTCGTTTCTGTGGTGTTGCAGCCGGGTGTTGGCCTCGCGCAGATCGCCTATCAGGGAGCGCAGGGAGATGCGCATTTCGTCCAAAACATGCGCCAACCGCCCAAGTTCGCCGGGCAATCCCGTTTCTATGGGAGTACTGAGGTCACCCTCGGCAATGGCGTTTGCCGCCTGCTCCAGCCGCTCCAGGGGATTGAAAACGTAGATGCGGGCCTTGACCAGGATAGCTTGATCGATGATCAGGATCAGCAGGCCGCTCAGCAGCAGCACCACTGCCGCATTGATCAATATCTGCCGATGCATACCGCGTTTGGACATGGCGAGATGAAAGGTGCCTATCCAATCGCCATTTCGGCGGATTTCCCGGCTTGCCGTCAGGAACTCGCCGTTATCTTTGAAATAGGGGTATGACTTTCCCGTAAAATCATTTTTGGTGCCTGTCGCCAGAACCTCTTTCCCTGTAACAACCTGGGCAAAGGCCACGCCGGGATTTTGCACCAGGGCATTGATGAAATCTCTGGCCGAGGCGTGGTCGACCTGCCAGACGGCCGTGGCAAGGCTGGTCTCCGCAAGCTGGGAAATGGAAGCGATCCGTTCATCGAGTTGCCTGCTTTGCGAATAGAGATTGAAGGCGATTACGGCACCGGCAAAGGGCAGGACGATGACGGTAATGATCGCCTTGAGGGCAGGCCCGGCCCGGCGAACCAGTGGATGATCCGGTCGCGAAAGCTCGGATTGGGTGCTATCCCATTTATCGGGCAAAATTTTCATTGTGGGAATGATAGCCGGAACGCGTGGCGAATGCCATAATTTTTCGGAAAATGGGCACAAAAAAAAGGCCGACCCTAAGGTCGGCCCGGGAAAAATGAGGCTTGTAGCCTAAGCGAGGCCGGTCAGCTCGTAGCCCATTTCATCTGCCATGAACTTCAAGGGCCGGATATCGGCCGTGACCTTCATGATTTCAAGTAGCGTTTCCGCTCCCAGCTTGGCGCTAGTGTCGAAGGGATTGATCTCCCGCATCAGGGTAGAGTAAGGCTTGTTGATTTTTTCGGCCACAGCCTTTGCCTGAATGCCGCTATCGAGAATGCAGTCCTGGACAACTTTGGTGACGTTCTTTTCAAACATGTTGTACCCCCCTTGGGTGCTTGATGAAATGGCTATGCGGTCACTGTCTGTTGGCTATTAAGCAACCGCCATGCCAGTGTGGGGGTATTTTTATTATATTCTGCAATTACTACCTGTTATAAACGATAGCTATTGCTATTTGATTATTCTAATGGAGCAAGTCAATGTCGCACGCGACAGTTTTTGTGCGACATTAGTGTCGCATGTGTCGCATTGAGACACTGTGCGACAGCTCTGAAAATTGGGCAAAAATGAAGGGAGCCGCCGAAGCGGCTCCCTTTTAGAGACCCGGCTAACCGGGTTTCCGAACCATTTAAACAGGCTGTCAGGTGTGGGTTGCGGTCCATTCCTAGTCTGCCGTTTGGAGGTGTGTCTGGTTCGGCAATGGGTGCCTATATTAAGTCGTTCCAGCAACCTGCCCGGGGATGAGGCGATACGGCGTCACCCGTTCATCTCAGACTCCGAACATGTGTCAATTGGCGCTGTTACGATATCAACTCCTTGTTCTCGTCTTCCTAATGGTCCCGGGTGCCGGGTTGATCTGACATTCCCGGGGCGGGAGCCCAACGACCATCCATGAGTGCATCCTTTTTCAGGCTGCGCATGACGTGCTCGATGGTATCCTCGAATATTCCCGTGCTTTCGTACGGGGTCAGAAGGCTGGTACGCACGCTGCCGACGATGTTGCCGTAAATGATCAGTGCAGTGGTTTCCATGGGCAAATCCCGTATGGTTCCGTCGGCAATGCCGGATGCTACACAGCGCTTCAGGATATCGATGAAGACGCCAAATTTTTCTGCCACCCGCTGGGCGTCCACGCCCGGCTCCAGATGGCTGAAGGGGGAACATCTGAGCAAGATGGGAAAGCGGTTGCGGTGTTCCTCGGTAAAGTCGAAGTAGGCGGCCATGTAGCGGAGAACCTTGTCCAGGCCGGAGCCGTCGCCTTCCGTGGCTTTGCTGAGCTTTCCCACCAGTCTGTCCGCCATGTCGAATGCGGCGGCCAGATAAAGATCCTGTTTGCTCCCGAAATAATGGGAGACCAGACCGAAGGATACCTGAGCCCGCCCTGCCACGTCTTTGACAGTGGCTGCGGTGAATCCCAATTGCCCGAAGGCCTGTTGGGCTGCCATGAGTATCGCTTCTTTTTTTGTCATTCTCGGTTCCCTTCGTGTCGATCGATTGATTGGACAATCAGTCGACGCCCCTCTTGTAGATTGATCGAACAATCAAAGTCAAGCGCAATTTTCATTTTTTTTTGCCGTTGGGCAGCAATGCGCCTCTGTGGTTGACATCCCGGGATATGCTGCCTAGACAAATACCGCCTGTCCGACTTGGATAGGCCGTAAGCGTTACCGTCAACCAACGCCCACCCGGGAGCCGTAGTGGCTCGCTCCGGTTGGGCGTTTTTTGTTTTTTTAAGGGAGATTCATAATGTCCATGATTACAAGCGGCTGCTCTGCGGACGAGCGTTGTTTCTGGCGGCTGCCCACCGCCATTTTCATCTGTTTTCTTACCATCGGCCTGCCGTTACCTGTCATCTCGCTTTACGTTCACCAGCAATTGGGGCTTGGGAATGTCCTGGTGGGATTGGCCGTCGGCCTCCAGTCCCTGGCCACCGTCTCGACCCGGGGCTATGCCGGGCGCGCGGCCGATACCCGCGGAGCCAAGCGCACGACTCTGGTGGGAATGAGCACCTGCGGATTGGCCGGAGTGCTCTATCTCGCCGCTGTCCTGCTGCCAGGACCGGTCTGTACGGGTTGCTCCTGATCGGGCGTTTGCTCCTGGGTTTGGGGGAGAGCCGGATGCTGACTGGCGTCCTCACCTGGGGATTCGGGCTTCTCGGCCCAGCGCGTTCCGGGCTGGTCATGTCCTGGAACGGCATGGCCATGTTCGGGGCTTTGGCTGCGGGCGCGCCTCTCGGTATATTGCTCTACGAGCAGTGGGGATTCGCCGCTCTCGGTTGTTCCACCCTGTTTTTGCCGCTGATTGCGATTCCCCTGATTGCCACGGTGCGGCCCACGGCTCCGGTGCCCGGCGTACGGCCTTCCATGCGCCGGGTGCTGGGACAGATCTGGATGCCGGGGGTTGCCCTGGCGCTGCAAGGCGTAGGGTTTGCGGTGATCGGTACGTTTTCGGCCCTTTACTTTGCGGACAAGGGATGGGGCCATGCCGGGCTGATACTGACCTTTTTCGGCGGGGCGTTTGTCCTGATGCGGGTTGTCGGCGGCAAGTGGCCCGATACCTTCGGCGGCATCCGGGTGGCTCTTGCTTCCTTTGTTCTTGAGACGGCCGGGCTCTTCCTGCTCTGGCTGGCCTGGAATCCCTCGGCGGCCTGGGCCGGTGCGGCTCTTGCCGGTGCTGGGTGTTCCCTGATCTTCCCGGCCCTAGGTGTGGAAGTGGTGCGGCTGGTCCCGCCGCATATGCGGGGTACGGCGGTGGGCGGTTTCGCGGCATTTCAGGATGTGGCCTATGCCGTGAGTGCGCCTTTGGTCGGCGCGCTGGCCACCGGGCTGGGGTATGCCAGCGCGTTTCTTGCCTCGGTCCTGTGCGCCGGGGCCGGTCTGCTGGTCACCCGGATTTTCGGCCAGCGCGTTGATGCGCAGCAAGACACGGAATAGCACGCCTGTCTTGTCTGCTGTTCACATGGCTCCAGTGCCCTGAAATAAAGGCATGTTTCATTTGACAACCAAACAGGCCTACCGTAAGCGAGCTGAATTCGTTGTGTGTAAAACGGATGTGATGCGATCATATCCAAAGGAAACCTGATGTTTATCGTTGATCTCGCTTACGTCGTTCCCCTGTCGACCGTGGATGCGCACCTTGAGGCGCACGTGGCTTATCTGAAAGAACAATATGAGAAGGGCATCTTTGTCGCTTCCGGCCGCAAGGAGCCCCGCACCGGCGGTGTCATCCTGGCCAACTGCCGTTCGCTGAGTGCGCTGCGGTCGGTGCTGGACAAGGACCCGTTCAAACGCAACGGTCTGGCATGTTACACAATAACGGAATTCATGCCTTCCATGACGGCGGCCGGTCTGGAAGCGCTCAAGGAATAGTTCTTTCCCATCCGAAGTAATGGAAAGGCCGCCACGTGCGGTCTTTTTTGTGGCCTTTGCGGGAGCTCCAGGGAAGCGGCAAGCAGTCGATGAAATGGTGGACGGCTGTCTGGTCTGTCTCGCTGGTCCTGGCCCAGGATTCCTGATCGGCTGCTTGGGGCATAAAAAAAGGACCGCTTTAGGCCAAGACGTTTTCCATATATGTTGACGAAAACGCCTGAAATCAATCGTAACCCCCTATTTGCTTTGGCGAACAGGGGGTTCTTCTTATGGGTAAAATATTTTCTCAGGTTGCCGGTTCCACTTCATTTTCGATGTGTGGCGCCGTCCAACCACTGCTGATAACAAGATTTATTTACAGGCGTCTCTATGCTATCCTCCCCCCACAAACAAGGAGAGACGCTATGGAAAGTGGATGGTTCGTTGTAATCGGCGCACTGATCGGCGCACTTCCCACGCTTGTTATCGCCAAAATGAATAACGATGCGCAGAACAGGCGGCAACTTCGGCAACTCGCGCTTGAAATGGCAATAAACGAGCGGAAGGCGATGATCGATGTTGCCAAGGAAAACGGCAAACCCGCCAGAATCCCACCACAAAGCGCCTTTTTGCCTGCCGCATATGCAGCGGTTCTGCAATTCCTGTCCGGCGACGCAAAAACCATAGATTTTGAAAAAGCATACGCCGAGATACGGGAATTGGCTTCCGAAAGCCAAGCGTGCGCCCAGAGGATGTTTGACGAGTAGCCGCGTAACGTCGCGTCGGCATCTCCCCGGGCAGCATCCTTGTTAATCGTTAGTAAAATCAAACGATTCAAACAAAATAGCCCAGAACGTCGTTCTGGGCTATTTTTTCAACATTTATGGAAAACGTCTTGGCTTTAAGCGGCTCTTTTTGGTCGCTTGGCAGAAACGGCTCAGCCGTTTTTCTGAATCTTCGCCCAGGTGTCGCGCAGAGTGGCGGTGCGGTTGAAGACCAGCTTCTCGCCCGGCTTGTGGTCGCGGCTGTCCGCGCAGTAGTAGCCGGTGCGCTCGAACTGGAAGTTGGTGCCCGGCTGCATCTCGGCCAGGGCGGGCTCCACCCAGCAGGTGTCCAGCACTTCCAGGGAATCGGGGTTGAGGTAGTCGATGAAGGTCTTGCCTTCTTCCGCGCTGTTCGGATTGTCCACGGTGAAGAGGTTGCCGTAGTTGCGCACCTCGGCCTTGGCGGCGTGCTTCACCGATACCCAGTGCAGGGTGCCCTTGACCTTGCGGCCGTCCTTGGACCAGCCGCCCTTGGTTTCCGGGTCGTAGGTGGCGCGGATGAGGGTGATGTTGCCTTCGGCGTCCGTCTCGTAGCCAGTGCAGGTGATGTAGTAGGCAAAGCGCAGACGCACCTCGCGGCCGGGGCCGAGGCGGAAGAATTTTTTGGGCGGATCAACCATGAAGTCGGCACGCTCGATCCACAACTCGCGGGAGAAGGGCACCACGCGGTGGCCGTAGGATTCGTCCTCCGGGTGGAGCGGCATGTCGAACTCGTCCACCTGATCCTCGGGATAGTTCTCGATGACCAGCTTGACCGGGTCCATGACGCCCAGATAGCGGGGGGCGCGCTCGTTCAGGTCCTGGCGCAGGCAGTGCTCCAGCAGGGCGAACTCGACGGTGGAATCCGCTTTGGCAATGCCGATGCGGTCGCAGAAGTCGCGCAGGGACTCCGGTGTGTAGCCCCGGCGGCGGAAACCGCAGATGGTGGGCATACGCGGGTCGTCCCAGCCCGAGACGTGGCCTTCCTGCACCAGCTGGATGAGCTTGCGCTTGGAGAGCACGGTGCCGGTGATGTTCAACCGGGCGAACTCGTACTGGCGGGGCCGCTGGTTGAAACCGGGGAGGGTGGCCAATTCATTATATATGTCCGCGTTCTCGCCGAAGAGTTCGGGCATATGCAGCCCTTCCATCAGCGTATCCACGCCCCAGTCGTAGAGCGGCCGGTTGTTCTCGAATTCCAGGGTGCACACGGAGTGGGTCACGCCCTCGATGGCGTCGGACAGGCCGTGGGTGAAATCGTACATGGGATAGATGCACCATGCGGAGCCGGTGCGATGGTGGTCGGCGTGCTTGATGCGGTACAGGGCGGGATCGCGCAGGACCACGTTGGGCGAGGTCATGTCGATCTTGGCGCGCAGCACGCATTCGCCGTCCTTCATCTCGCCAGCGCGCATGGCCCGGAACAGGGAGAGGTTTTCCTCAACGGAACGGTCGCGGTAGGGCGAGTTGGTGCCGGGCTCCTTGAGGGTGCCCCGGTTTTCCCGAATCTGTTCGGCGGACTGGTGGTCCACGTAGGCCTTGCCCATCTTGATGAACAGCTCGGCGATGAAATAGAGTTTTTCAAAATAGTCGGACGCATAAAAGTTGGCGTCCCAGTCGAATCCGAGCCAGTGCACGTCCTCGCGAATGGAGTCCACATACTCCGTGTCTTCCTTCACCGGGTTGGTGTCGTCAAAACGAAGGTTGCACTTGCCCTGATAGTCGCGGGCAACGCCGAAATTCAGGCAGATGGATTTGGCGTGGCCGATATGCAGATACCCGTTCGGCTCGGGTGGAAAGCGGGTATGGACCCGGCCCCCGTAGGTACCGGCTTCAATGTCTTTCTCGATAATCGTGCGGATGAAATCCTTGCCTTTTTCCGGGGCTTCGGCTTTGTTGCTCATGGATGTTCCTTGCTGATAGGGTTCCCTCCGCAGCGGCGGCAGGTGTCGCTCGCTCCGGTGGATTTAGGAAATACGGTAAATCGTCAGGCCGGTCAACGCATCGCTCGCACGTGGAATGACAATTCCGGGGCGACCCGCTTTGGCCTGATGGGGGAGAAACCATGTCCTTGTTTACGATAGATGGAGAACGGTGCGTCCACGACGGGTTGTGCGCGGCGGATTGCCCGGTGGGTTGCATCGACATTTCCGGGGATGGAATGCCGGTGCTCAACGAGAAAAAGGCTGGCTACTGTCTTGATTGCGGCCATTGTATGGCCATTTGCCCCACAGGAGCCTTTCAGCTGGGCCGATTTGACGCTCCGGCCGTTCCGCTTGGCGAAATCGGCGAGCCGGTGACGGCGCGGCAGGTGGAGCGGTTTCTCAAGAGCCGCCGCTCTGTCCGGGCCTTTCGGGCCGAGCCAGTGGATCGGGATCTGCTCGCCCGGCTTCTGGATTTGACCGAGTATGCGCCGTCCGGGCACAACGCCCGGCCCGTGCGTTGGTCTGTGGCCCGTGGGGCGGAAAAGGTGCAAAGCGTGGCTGTGGCAACAGCCGAGTGGATGCGGGAAGCTGTGGAATCAGGCAGCGAAATAGCGAACCGGCTGCACCTTGCCGGGGTTGTCCGGCGGTGGAATGAGGGCGTGGACCTGATCTGCCGCAATGCTCCGGCGTTGGCTGTGGTCGTCGCGCCCGAACGGGGCATTACCCCGGCGGCCGATGCGGTCATTGCTGCCTCCTGGCTGGAACTTGCCGCCCATGGTGCCGGGTTGGGCGCCTGCTGGGCAGGCTATGTCTATCTTGCGGCGACGTATTCTCCAGCGGTGCGGGAGGTTCTTGGAATCGGTTCCGGTTTTCAGACTCACGGCGCGTTGCTGTTGGGATATCCGGCCCGGAAATGGAGCGCGGTCCCGCCCCGCCCCAGTGCCGAGGTCGATTGGCTGTAGTCCCGCCTTGTAGTCTTCGGACATTGCTGCCAGGAATCTGTCCGTCTGTTCCGATGTATAAAGGAAGCCCCCGCCGAATCGGCGGGGGCTTCCTCTTTCACTCTATTCGGTTGTTCTAGCGATTTTCACCACTGTCCTGGTCACGCTCGTCCTGGCTCCCCGTGTTGTCCGGGGCCTGCAATACGCAGGCATCTTCAGTGCAGGATAGGATTTGTTCATTGCTTTCACGGTTGGTCATAATTCCCTCCTTGGTCGGGAACCAACAGGCCCTTTTGTCTGGCCTGTTTCATTTCGATCTTTCGTATGATCATATATAGTAACAATCAAATCCGGGTTGGCAAGAGGGGGGCGAAAATGACGAAAAAAACTGCCGGTCGTGATGACCGGCAGCTGAAATGGTGAAGGTATGTCTTTTATGGCGGATCAGGCCGTCTGGCGCCGGCAGTATTTGAGGAACTTCTGTGCCTCGATAAATTCCGGGTTGATGCTCAACGCCTGCTGTAGATTGGAGATGCAGCGATCGCTCATACCCTTTTCAAAATAGACGCGGGCCAGGTTGAAATAGACGTTTTCATCCTCGTCCACTATCTCCAGGGATTTTTCATAGTAGCGGATGGATTCGTCGTAGTGGCCGTTTTTCCGAAGGCTGATGCCGAACTGGTTGAACCGCTGCCGGTGCTCGTAGGTAAATGCCTCGGTGAGCCCGAGCAGGGTTTCCAGCACGTTGCGCAGCTTTTCGAAATCCTTTTTCTCCGAGTAAACTTCACCCAGCCCATAATTGGCGTCGATGCTCTTTTCATCGATCATCAGGGCCTTGATGAACTGGTTTTCCGCCTCGTCCAGTTTTCCTTCCTTGAAGGCTTGGGTGCCCATCTCCACTTTGCGTGCCAAGCTCTTTAGTGCCGGGACGGTGTGGATTCGGTAGTAGCTCGGTTCCGGAGTGTATTGCTTGAGGAAGTCCATGGCCTTGAGTTCGGAGCGGACTCCCGAAGGCACATGCTGCGCATTGAGGGGCTGTACTTCAAACTGGTTTTCGCCAAGCTGACGGGCATACCAGTAGGTGACGTTCTCGTGGACTGACTGGGTGCCTCCGGTACCTATGTCCGCAGCGATCTGCAGAGAGTACACCCCAAGAATTTGTGGGAAATCGCTCACTCTACTCACTCCGTATCATTAGCCTTTGCCGACGCTTCCCCTGCGCCTGAAGTAAATACCACCTTGCCGATTTCTTTAGCCCAGCAAGGAGATAAAAGCAAATATTCTTAAGGGAAAAACGAGTGTTTGAAGGACAAAGGCTCCCATATGGGAGCCTTTGTGAGGGGGGATATGCGGCCTTGCCGCACCATGTTGTCAAATGAATAGTAATTATGTGGAGCCGAAAATACGGAATTAAGCAATATAAAGAAAATTATAAAACGGCACTGTTTAAGGTGTTGGGACTTTTCTAAACGGTATTTCGCCGACTCTTCGCATCAATGCTCCTTAGTACCTACCCTCTTTGCTACAGCCTACCTATGATTATAGCAGTGATAAAAATAACAACAGTTGCGTCATCGATTGAAATGGGACAGCTAAAAATTATTTCTCTGTAATAAAAGAACTAATTTGCAATAAATCAGAAATTCAAATGTAAACGGATAAGTTGAATAGAAATTTACTATCTATTTTGAATGGAGTCTTTGCCGCAATCCATGTAGGGTCACCACAAAGAAAGAATTGCAAGGAGACGCCCATGGCGGAACGGGTCTTGGTGGTGGATGATGATCGCGCTTTTCAAGGGATGCTTGTCGAGGCGCTCACGGACAAGGGATACGGCGTGGAGGCCGCGTCATCGGCCGAAGAAGGCATTCGCATGGCGGCTTCCGGGGAGTTCGACCTGATTCTGCATGACATCAAGCTGCCGGGAATGTCCGGGCTTGAGGCCTTGCCGCATCTGGCCGAAGCCGCGCCGGGCGTGGATGTCATCGTTATGACCGGATATGCCTCCAAGGATTCCGGTGTCATCGCCATGCAAAAAGGGGCCTACGACTATTTTACCAAGCCGTTTTCCTTAAGCGAGATGGAAGTGGTGGTTCGCCGCGCTCTGGAAAAGCGTCGGTTGCAGGCCGAACTGGCCGAACTCAGGCGGCGGGGCGGTGCGGGACCGCTGCGTAACATCATCGGCCAGTCGCGGGTTATGGTCGATCTCAAGAAGCGCATCACGCGCGTGGCGGAGCTGAACGCGGACGTGCTTATCATGGGCGAGACGGGAACCGGCAAGGAGCTTGTCTCGGATACCATTCATGCCATGAGCGGCAGATCTTCGGGCCCGTTCATCAAGGTGAACTGCGCGGCCATCCCGGAAAACCTCATTGAAAGCGAATTGTTCGGTCACGAAAAGGGAGCCTTTACCGGAGCCGCCACCGCCCGGCAAGGCAAGTTCGAGCAGGCTGAGGGCGGTTCCATCCTTCTGGACGAGATTGGCGACATGTCGCTGAATCTACAGCCCAAGCTGCTACGTGCCGTGGAGCAGAAACAGGCCGAGCGCCTGGGTGGCAGTCGGCTGGTCTCCTATGATGTGCGCATCATTGCCGCCACCAATCAGGAACTGGAGGCGCGGGTGAACGAAGGCGCGTTCCGCAGGGACCTGTATTACCGGCTCAACGTGGCCACCCTTGTCTTGCCTCCGCTTCGTGAGCGGAAGGGGGACCTGCCGGAGCTGGCGGCCTTTTTCCTGGACCGGGCCAATCGCCGCATGGGCACGGACATTCATTCACTTTCGGCCGGGGCCATGCAGCTTCTCTTTGATTATGACTGGCCGGGCAACGTGCGCCAGCTTGCCAATGCGGTGGAGCGCGCCGCTATCTTCTGCTCCGGCCCGGTCATTACGGAAGCGGACGTGGACCAGGCTTTTTCCAAGCGCCAATCGAGATCGGCCAGCGATGCTCTGGCTCTGCCCGGTGCCGGACTGCCCCTGCGGGAAGCCCTGCGCGACTATGAGCGCACCCTGATCGCCAATGCCCTGCGCGAGGCGGGCGGCATCCAGACTCAGGCGGCCGAAACCCTTGGCATCTCTGCAAAGAATCTCTGGAACAAGCTGCAGAAGCACGGCATTGATCCCGCTTCTTTCAAGTAGCTTCAGCCGTTCTCCTTTCTTTCGGAAACCTGCCATCCCCGATCGCCTTCCTGTAAATACCGTGGGCATTTGCTTGGTCTGCAAGCGTCATCCTGTCTTGTAACACGCTAAAATATATTATGCTGCGCAACAAAGCGCGTTCCAGCTACGGCTGTTGAATGTGTGGATTGCAATACGAGCTATGGGTTTATCCGTGTCTATTATTTGTGGATTAACATCGTAGTACGTTGAAATAGCAACTAATATTGCGGCTATAATTCTCTCTTGGGTCGAAGTGAGTATCCACAAAAAATGTATTTTATCCGCTCCTTTGGGCTGGAAAGTATTGGCAGTCGTCGCATGGAAATTTTTTTCATTAATTATTACAGTAAAATACAACACAAAAAGCCATATGGTCACACATGTGGCACATCGGTTGCTTACTTCGGCTCATGGCTAAAGCGGAAATCGTTCAAACCACGAGTTTAAGGCGAAATCGTTTTTCAAGGAGCAGCTTATGACCGAACCGATGGACCTAGTCCGAAACGAAAACGGCGGAGTTGCCTTGCAATATGGGCTGATCGCCGGTTCCGTTTTCCTGCTTGCCGGTCTGGTGAACATCGTGTTCACCGTCCTCAAGCACCATATGGCAATCTAGGTCAATTTTCTTCCGTTAAACGGAAGCAGCCGGAGCAGCAGAACCGGGACTTGGGGGAAAGCAGCCTGCCAGTCCCGGTTCCGTCTTTCCAGGGGAGTGAAAGGCGGGATTCAAGCCTGGCTTCGGCAGGGGAAAGGAGCCATGTATTGTATAGTATCGCCGCCACCTTTGCGTTCGCAATGCGAACCTTCGTCATCAGGCGCATACAGAATAGGTTCCCCCTCCCGTTGATAAAATTTCGGACCTGTCTCCAAGCGAAGGCCGAGGTCCATTTGAAATGCATCCTTACGATTGCCCGGTTTGCCGAGTGCAAGGCCGGAACTCTGATGGATGCAACCAGAATAAGCGGTTCCACCCCGAACCCGCTGCCCCGCAATCCATTCCCCGGAGCGGGGCAGAATTCCCCCCGGTGGGCCTGCGGCACCTCCCGCATCCGCAGGTCCGCCTTCCGGAGAAGCCCGGCACATTGCCGGACGCCAGGGCACAGGGGACACCATACACTTCCGCATCCGAGGCTGTACTTTCAGCCTCGGATGCGGCCCTTAAGGGGCGCTTCGGCATGGTCGGTCTTTAGACCATCCATGGATCAGCCCCGTATCAATCGAGTAAAACAGCACTCATCGTACCCGGGCCGACATTGCGGCACACTCTTGCCAGTCTGCCGGACGTGCGTACACCGGATGCCACTCGCCTTCACCGTGGCGGGGGGCGCATCATGAAAAGCGACCGGACCTCCTGTTCCGGCATGAAGTCCGGACAAACCTCCGTTGCCGACCTGCCCGACGCTCCGAAGTCCGGTGCCAAGCTTCCCTTTTCCGACAGAGTTCAATATGTTGGCGGCAGGTATCGGTTCCGGCAATGGTGGCGGGGACGAACCGGGAGCGCTCGTTTGGCAGAAGAAATCCGACCCTATCGCGTCCTGGCGGTGGACCACGCCGAGGACATGCTAACCCTGTACCGGGATGTGCTCTGCTATGAGTGCGAGGATGCCTCGGACCTGGAAGCGTTTATTCGTGACGACGCGCCCCAATGTTTTTCGGATGAAATCGAGCCGGAGCGGCCGGTTTTCGAGGTTTCCGCCGTTACCAGCGGTCAGGCCGCCATGGAGGCGGTCCGCAATGCGCAGGCCGTGGGTTGCCCCTTTGCCGTGGCCTTCATCGAAATACATCTGGAGGACGGGCAGGGCGACATGGCCGGGCTGGACGCGGCCGAGGCCCTGCATTCCGCAGATCCCGCCATGGAACTGGTGCTTCTTTCCTCCCGCGCCGGGGTCCCGCTTCGGGACATCAACCGGCGCATCCGTCCGGCGGACAAGCTCCTCTATCTGCAAAAGCCCTTTCGTTCCGCTGAGTTGCGACAGATTGCCACTTCCCTGGTTGCCAAGTGGGACACCGAAAACCGGCTGCGGGAACTCAACGAGACCCTGGTCAGCAAGGTTGAGGCGCGCACTGCCGAGCTCAACGAGGCCAATAGAAGGCTGCGGCTCGACATAGCCAAGCGGGCAGGCGTGCTGCACGAGTTGCAGGCCAGTGAGGAGCGCTACCGGCTGCTGTTCGAAAAGGATATTTCCGGCAACTTCGCGGCGGACGGCGATGGGCGGATTCTGGACTGCAACGCGGCCTTTGCCCGGCTGTTCGGGTTCGCGTCACCCGGAGACGCGGACGGTGCGGATGTCTTCGAGCTGTGGGAGGACATGGGCGCGCCCGAACCGTTGCTTGGCCTAGTCCGGCGCCACAAGCGGCTGACCAATCTCGAGGTGATCTTTTCGCGCGGTCCAGTGAAGCGACACCTCATCACCAACTTTGACGCCGTGGTCGATGCCGACAACGAGCTGATTGAAGTGCGCGGCTATCTCTTCGATGTCACCGAACTCAAGCGGCTGGAGGAGCAGTTGCGGCAGTCGCAGAAGATGGAGGCGCTCGGCACCCTGGCCGGCGGCATTGCGCATGATTTCAACAACATCCTCGGGGTCATCATGGGCTATGCCGAGATCATTCAGAACTCGGCCGAATCGGGGTCCGGCCTGGATCGGCGGATCACCGAAATTTCCCTTGCGGGCAAGCGGGCCAGGGATTTGGTCAACCAGATCCTCAATTTTTCACGCCAGGGGCCGCAGGAGCGGCATACCATGACACTCACCCCGCTGATAAAGGAAGCGCTCAAGCTGCTGCGTTCCAGTATGCCCGCCAACGTGGAGCTGATTACCCGCATCGAGACCGATCAGGACTCCGTGCTGGCCGATCCCACCCAGATGCATCAGATTCTGCTCAATCTGTGCGGCAACGCGTCCTACGCCATGGCCGAAACTGGCGGCACGCTGACCGTGACTCTGGCCGACGTGGCCGAGGGCGATCCTTTTACGCCGCCGCCGGAGCTGGGCCGTCCGAAGCGGTTTGTCCGCCTCACAGTGGCCGATACCGGCGCGGGTATTGCCCCGGAGGTGGTGGAGCGGGTTTTCGACCCCTTCTTTACCACCAAGCGGCAGGGCGAGGGCACGGGCATGGGGTTGGCTATGGTCCACGGCATCGTCAAGCGTCATGACGGATATGTGGAACTGGACAACCGGCCGGGCGAGGGCGCGGCCTTTCATGTCTTCCTGCCGAAAAGCTCGGATGCCGGACGCCCGACAGCGGACGCCGCCGCGGATCTCGTGTTCCGGGAAGGGCGCATCCTCTTTGTGGACGACGAAAAACCGCTGGTGGACATCGGCCGGGACATGCTCGAATCCTGTGGCTTCGAGGTGGTGACGCGCACCTCCAGCGTGGAGGCTCTGGAGGCCTTCCGCCATCGGGCTGCGGATTTCGATCTGGTCATAACGGACCAGACCATGCCCAACATGACCGGCCTGGAACTGGCGCGGGAAATCCTGCACATCCGCCCCAACATGCGCATCATCCTGTGCACCGGTTTTTCCGATGCTATTTCCTACGACCGCCTGCGCGACATCGGCATCGGCGATTTCATCATGAAGCCCATACTCAAACGCGATCTCATCGGCAGCATCAGCCGTCTGTTGGCCGAGGGATAACTGGCTGTACCGGCGTCAATCTCCTTTTATTTTTTTCACTCCGTCATCGAATACGATTTTGTATTCCGTGGCCAAGGCTTCGGTCAGGGCGTCCAGTCTGGATGTCGAGGACTTGGCATTTGATCCGCTCCGTTCGTCGCGGTCGAGAATGCGACCGCAGGAAGCACACGTCGCGGTTGCCGCTCGTCCGGCCATTTCCCGATCAAGGAAGAATTCCGCACCTCCGCAAGCGGGGCAGTGTAGCCGGGTGTTTGTTTGCTTGTCTCCAGATTTCATTTTTCACTTCCTTTTTTTATGCGATTATCACCTATCGGGCAGAAATGTTGGATTTTTATTTCGGACGATCCGGGCGCGGCCATTTTAACTACATTCTTGTCTGCGCATAGATTGGCTTCTGCCAAACAGGCTGAATGGGAAGGGCTGGCGGATGCAAACCTCAAGGAGCCGACATGCAGTTTTTGCATGTGTGGACGCAACAGCCGTCGCTCAGAAAATAGTAGCAGCAACAAATGGCAATGGTGGCGCATAAAAATATAGTATCATAAAAGTCTGAGAAAAAAGCTGTCTGGAACTGTATATTGTTGTAGACTCGATATGCGACGTAAAGAACAACGAGTGCTATAAGTACAGCTATTATTTTATATGTGTAAGTCTTCATTGTAGCATTTGTTGAATTTGGCACTATAGTCAGGGTTTATCCAGCATCTGATCTGTTTGCTATACGCTTTCAGAAACTCAAAGGGGGTAGTTACCTCCAGCGTTAGCGTCAGGTCCTCTTTTGCATCAGGAAAGGGTAGATCGAAGACAAGCAACTCGACTAAGTCGTGGCCTTCCCTTCCTCCAAAGTTTTTGCGGCTTAGTGGCAGAGATAATCCCTCTTTCAGCACTCGCCCGTTGGATTTGAATGCATATTTTACCTGTCCCTTTTCATTTGGTTTCATGTTTGCGAACAGGTACCAATCGGGAATGGCAATAGCTACATCATAACACGTTTTATATTTGTACTTATCAAGCGGGATGGTCACCGATGCCCCTTTCTCTGTCACTTCGAAAGGAACATCAGCTATAGTATCATAAAAGTCTGAGAAAAAAGCTGCCTGGAACTGTATATTGTTGTAGACTCGATATGCGACGTAAAGAACAAAGAGTGCCATAAATGCAGCTATTATTTTATATGTGCAAGTCTTCATTGTAGCATTTGTTGAACTTGGCGCTATAGTCAGGGCTTATCCAGCATCTGATCTCTTTGCTATACGCTTTCAGGAATGCAAAAGGGGTAGTGACTTCCATTGTCAGCGTCAGGTTCCCTTTTGCCTCAGGAAAAGGAAGATCGAAAACAAACAGTGAAATCAAATCATGGCCTTTCCTTCCCCCAGTGTGCTTGCGGCTTAATGGCAGAGATACTCCCTCTTTCAATACTCGTCCGTTGGATTTGAATGCATATCTTACCTGTCCCTTTTCATTTGGTTTCATGTTTGCGAACAGGTACCAATCTGGAATGGCAATAGCTACATCATAACACGTTTTATATTTGTACTTATCAAGCGGGATGGTCACCGATGCCCCTTTCTCTGTCACGTCGAAAGGAACATCAGCTATAGCATCATAAAAGTCTGAGAAAAAAGCTGCCTGGAATTGTATATTGTTGTAGATACGATACCCGGCGTAAAAAAATATGAGTGCTATAAGGATTGCGATAGCCGATTTTTTCCCCATCCTCACATCTCTCTATCCTGTCTGACAAAAGTTTTTTTCATTTTTGAAATATTTTTATTCGTGATATAGCAGGAAGTTAATCGTGAAATTCTGACATGCACTTTTTGCAAATATAAACACAACAACCTTTGCTAAAAAAATAATAGCAACAGAGAACGGCTATGATTGCGTATAGGAATATTGAGAGTGAATTCGTAGCCAAGTCAATCAAGAATATTATGAGTGCCGCTCCCAATAAGGAGAGTCCGATTTTCTTTTTATATCTTTTCTCCATTATTGAACCACAATTGGGGCAATAGTGCATGGAAGTCTCCAATAGGTTGAGTGGCGAGAATGGCTCGCCACTCTATATTTTTGTTTATTGGGTTTGCAGATAATACTCAGGGTCATAGTCTTCCAAACGAGTTTTTTTCATTCGGTTCGCTTTCCCATCTGTCAGTTCAAAAATAGTTTTCTTCTTTGTTACATCTAGCCATGATCGTAGTGGTGGGTATTCTTTTATAGTTCCACGGAGGGCTCCTACACTTCCTCCAATGATTCCTCCCGCAGCAGCCCCGGGCCAGCCAGCGTTAGAACCTTTCCATGCCCCAAGACCTGCTCCAATGGCAGTATCTTTAGCAATTCGTGCCAAGGCTTCTTTTTTTCCCTTCAGCCCTAGCGGGTCCGTACCGTTGACCGGATCATCAAGACAGTATCCGTACCAATCCGGGTCGCCTCCCGCATCGCCCATGGGGTCGGGTGCGGTCCACCGGCTGGTGAACGGATCGTAATCCCTCCAACCGAATCGGACAAAGCCGAGGTCGGGGTCGTACAGGCCGCCTGCAAAGCCGATGGGAATGCGCAGAGCCGGATCGGAATCCTTCAAGATGTTCCCGAAAGGATCGTACATGATTTCCTTTATCACGTTGCCAACGTGGTCTGCAACAACCCGCAGGGAGCCGACCTGATCGTAGTGCAGGCTGAAGGCCGCCCCATCGTCCCGGCGCATGGCGTAGGGCGTGCGTTCTCCTTGCGAATAGGCAAATTCAAATCCGTTTCGGCCGTCATGGAAACCGCTCAGGCTGACCAGATCGCGCCATGCGTATGATTCCACCGGGCGGCCATTTCTGTGTTTGGCTGATCGGCGACCGTGTTCATCGTGATCAAAGGTCAACTCCGATCCGTCAGGCCCGGCGGCCTCAAGCAGACGGCAGTCCGGCGCGTACTGGTAGCAGGTTCGTTTGCCACCGTGGTTCCAGGTTGCGCGGAATCCGTTCTTGTCATGGGTGTACTGGTTGTTCCCGGCCAGCAGGAGCCTGTCATCCATGGCATACCGGTAGTTGCGGTATCCCTCGCCCAGGTGTGGGAAGTAGTCGTTCGATCGACGGCCGTCCCGGTCGTAGCCCATGTTACAGACCGTGCGGCCGTCCCGTTTCGCTTCCGCCAGCCGTCCGGTCTTGTCGTAGATGTAGGTCCAGGTGGTAGGACTCCCCGCTACGGTTTCGTATTTTTCAACGATGCGCCCGTTCGGGTCGCGCCTCAGTTGCATGGTGAATGCAGTCATACTTTCCTCCTCAGATGATTGTGGGCCAGGGCCCAAAGATTTCAGGCAGCATAGCCCCGGTTTGGACCAACGGGGAGAAAAGCAAAAATATGCGGGAGAACGGGTAAAATCGGTATGACATGGCGTCTTGACAGGGGAAGCTGCAAGTCGGAATTCTGGCGGTGTGTTTTGACTTAGTTTCGGTCTGCGCATAGATTGACCTTTGCCGAACAGGCCAAATGGGAAGGGCTGGCGGACGCAAACTTCAAGGAGCCGACATGCAGTGTAATGATGCGCAGTTGATATTCTTTTCCCCCACCAAGACGACCATGCAGATTGTGGATTACGTGGCCGATGGGCTCGGATGCGGCACATCCCGCCTGGACCTGACCTTCCCGGCCGAGGACGTGGCCGAAGCCGCCGGAGACCTGGCGATCATCGGGGTACCTGTGTATGCGGGGCGCGCGGCCGGGCTGGCCGTGGAGCGGCTCAAGGAACGGGTGCGGGGCGACGGGCGTCCGGCTGTGCTGGTGGTTGTCTATGGCAACCGCGATTACGAGGATGCGTTGATCGAGCTGCGCGATCTGGCTGTCGAGCTGGGGTTTGTGCCTGTGGCCGCCGGGGCGTTTATCGGGCAGCACACTTATTCATCGGATGAAAAACCGGTGGCTCCGGGCAGGCCGGACGGCGTGGACGCGACCAAGGCCAGTGATTTCGGCGCGGCCGTGGCTGCCAAGCTGGGCGGGATCGAAGCCCTGGACGCCATGCCTGAACTGACGGTGCCCGGTAATTTCCCCTACCGCGACGGCACCAAACCGAACGGGCTGGCACCGGTCACGCTGCCCGACTTGTGCACCCTGTGCGGTGAGTGCGCCAAGATGTGTCCCTCACAGGTCATCACCGTCACCGACGAGGCTGTGGAGACCGACGGCGACAACTGTATCCGCTGCGCGGCCTGTATCCGGGCCTGTCCCACCCAGGCGCGGGTCTGGGATTCCCAGAAGATCGCCGATATTAACGATTTCCTGTACACCAAGTGCAGTGCGCGCCGGGAGCCGGAGACGTTCCTGTAGCCCCGCTTTGGCCAGCGACGAATAACAACCGCCCCGGAAGTCCAAACTCCCGGGGCGTTTTTTTCTTGGCTGTCCATCCTCCCTTCGCCGAAGGCGAGAACGGGATCCCAAAGGGCCTCAGCCCTTTGGCCGTCGGAGACGAAATCATCCGACTCCCCGCCGCAGGCGGTTCCCCTCCTGCCTTTCCTAGTACATCAGCCCCGGCAAAAACAGGATGATCTGCGGGAAGATGAAGAGCAGGGCGATGCCGACCACGATGGAGAGCATGAACGGGAAGATGCCCTTGAATATTTCCTCAAGCTCAACGTCGGGCGCGATCTTGCGGCACATGCCATAAACCACATAGACGTTGATGCCCACCGGCGGGGTGATGACGCCCATCTCGGTGATCAGGACCACGATGACGCCGAACCAGATGGGGTCGTAGCCCATGCCCGTAACCACCGGAAAGAAGACCGGGATGGTCAGCATGATCAGGGCCAGGGAATCCATGAAACAGCCGCCGATGAAGTAGATGAGGATGATCGCCCCCATGATGGCGAATGGCGGCAGATCGAATCCGGAAACCCAGTTGGCGATGTCGAAGGGGATGCGGGTCACGGCCAGGAACTTGCCGAAGACCACCGCGCCCGCAATGAGCATCAGGACCATGCAGGAGGTGCGCAGGGTTTCGTGGAGCGAGTTGACGAATCCCTGCCAGGTGATCTGGCGTTTGATGATGGCCAGGGCGAGCACGCCGAGCACGCCGATGGACGCGGCTTCGGTGGGCGTGAACCATCCCTTGAACATGCCGCCGATGACCAGGACGAAGACGATGATCGTGTCCATCAGGTTGAGCAGGGAGCGGAGCTTCTGCGCGCGGGTGAATCCCTCGCCCTTGGGGCCGAGGGCCGGGTTAAACCGGCACTGAATGTGGATGTTGCCGATGAACAGCGCGGTCAGCAGGATGGCAGGCAGGATGCCGGAGACGAAGAGCGCGCCGATGGATTGCTCGGTGAGCACGCCGTAGATGATGAGCACCACCGAGGGGGGCATGATCATGCCCAGCCCGCCGCCCGATGCCACGGAGGCGGCGGCCAGGGAATTGGCGTAGCCGTATCGCTTCATCTCAGGAATGCCCACGGTGGACATGGTGGCTGCCGTGGCCGGACTGGAGCCGCAGACCGCGCCGAACGCGGTGCAGGCCGAGACCGTGGCCATGGCAAGGCCGCCCGGAATGCCGCCCAGAAAGTGATAGGCCGTGTTGTACAGCCGCTTGGAGAT
This sequence comes from Pseudodesulfovibrio sp. 7M6, assembly GCF_050058625.1. Taxonomy (GTDB): domain Bacteria; phylum Desulfobacterota; class Desulfovibrionia; order Desulfovibrionales; family Desulfovibrionaceae; genus Pseudodesulfovibrio; species Pseudodesulfovibrio salinus. The sequence goes on from NZ_CP188816.1 coordinate 530,211, forward strand.
GCCGGAGTTGAAGGCTATCTGCCCCATGAGGATGAACAGGGGAATGGTGGACAATTCGTAGGAGGCAAAGGCGTCGTATATGTTGCGGCTCATGAGGTTCAGGCCGCCGTTCCAGGAGGTGAGCAGCGAAAAACCCACGAATCCGACGAGCATCATGACGTAGGCCACGGGCATACGGGTCATGAACAGGACCACCATAATGAGGATGCCGGTCATGCCGGCCATTGTCGGGTCCATGCTACGCCTCGCTTCCCTTGAAGAATTTGACGATGTCCGCCAGTAGGCAGACCGTGTAGGCCAGGAAACCGAAGGCGAGCAGATAGACGACCATGTATTCCGGCAGCTCCAGGTTCATGGAGACCTCGCCGGATTCCTCCAGCGCCTGCCCGTAGAGGAACATGCGCCAGGTGATGATGCCGATGAGCGCCAGCGTGGCTGTGTTGGTAAGCAGCTTGAGGCCACGGCGCGTGCGGCGCGAGAGGTGGCGGACCAGTATTTCCACCCCGATGTGGCTCTTTTGGTAATGGGCATAGGGCAGGGCGAAGCCGATGACCACGATGCCGAGGATGGTCACGATCTCCTCGCTGCCGAATATGGGAGCGTTGAACACCCCGCGCATGAAGACGTCCGCGCCCGTGAGGAGCGCCATGCCCATGAGGCAGGCCGAGGCTATGGCGCGCATGACCCGCTCGGCGCGGTCGAGCAGGCCCTTGGGAGATTCAGGCATTGTCTTTCCTTGAAAGGCGCGGGACGGGCATGGCCTGCCCCGCGCCTGCTATTCGTTCGCAGTGTCGGGGGCTATTGCTTCGCCATCTCGGCCTTGATGAAGTCGACCACGGCGTGGCCGTCGATCTTTTTCTTGGCAACGGTCGTTACATATTGGTCCATGACCGGCTGGGCGGCCTTGGCCCAGGCTGCGGACTCCGCGTCGGAGAGGGTGATGAACTTGCCGCCCTGGTCCAGCAGGTACTGGCGGCCCAGTGCGTCGGCCTCGTCCCAGGCCTTGCCGTGCTTGGGTGCCCACTCCTTGTTGATCTCCATGATGGTGGCCTGCACGTCCTGCGGCAGGGATTCCCACTTGTCCTTGTTCATGACCACGTACATGGTGGTGGTGTATGCCACGGAAAAGGAGTCTGTGCCGTACTTGACCACCTCGGCCAGCTTCCACCCCTTGTTGGATTCCACGGGATGGATGGAGCCGTCCACGATGCCGCGTTGCAGGGCCTGATAGGTTTCGGACATGGGCTTGGCCACCGGAGTGCCGCCGAGGGCCTCGATGAGCAGGGCGGAGTTGCCGGTGGAGCGGATTTTGAGGCCCTTGAGGTCGGCCATGGTGGTGACGGGCTTGTCCGTGGTGAAGAGCAGGCCGGGACCGTGGGCGTGGAAGTACATGGGCTGCACATCCTTCAACTCGGCGGGCTTGAATTTTTCATATACCGCATTGGCCACGCGGGAGGCCTGGGTGCCGGTGCGGTATCCCAGGGGCAGGTCGATGGCGGCCATGACCGGGAACCGGCCGCGCGAGTAGGCGAGGCAGGACATGCCGATGTCGGAGATGCCTTCGACCACGCCGTCGTAGTTCTGGTGGGCCTTGGAGAGGGTGCAGCCGGGGAAATAGTCGATTTGCACCTGGCCGTTGGTCCGTTTCTCCACTTCCCGGCACCACTGCTCGGCCAGTTTGGACTGGATGTGGGTGGGCGGGAAGAAGTTGGAGTAGGTCAGCCGGACGGGACCACCGGCCATGGCTGTGGCGGCAAAGCCGAGAATGCAGGCACAGGCGGCCAGGATGAGGATCGTTTTTTTCATTGGTTGCCTCGCTGGTTGCGGGTTGGTTGTGTCGGTCGGCCGGGCCGCCGGGCGTCAGCCGTTTTTCGTTCCGTTTTTCAGCGCCAGGGCAATGGCCGCCTTGCGCACATCGGCAATGGAGAGGACCTGCGTTCCCAGGGTGCGGTGAATGAGGAATCCCTCGAACAGGGCGGTGTTCAGCGCTCCGATCTTCTCAGGCGGAAAATCAGTCTCCACATGGTCGCGCACCAGATCGGCAAAGATCTGGTTGGACAATCGGTAGATGGACTGGTTCATGAGCTGCTTGAGCACCTTGCTGTGCGCGGAGTGGATGGTGAACTCCAGGAAGATGGACGACCAGTTCCTGTCGTTGATGAAGGTCTCCAGGAAATCCCAGATGATGTTCATGGCCTCTTCCAGATCGTGCGCGCCGGAGACCTTGGGGTCGCGTTCTTCCCGGTATTCCTTCAGCTTGCGTTCCACTATCTGGAGGAACATCTCGTCCTTGCTGTCCCAGTGGCGGTAGAAACTGCCCTTGGCATACCCGGCGTGGTCCGTTATTTCGGCCACCGAGGTGTGGGTGAACCCGTTGGTCCCGAAAAGCTCCACGGCGGAGGTCATGAGTTCATCCATGGTCTGCTGTGACTTTTCCTGCTGTTTCTTTGCCATGTTACACTCTTTTTTTGTCTGAATGCCCACTCCTTTGCAGAGCGGCGGTACTACTGCGTGTGACCTATGGTCAAAAAGTGACCTATGGTCATTTTTTGAGAGTTCCAGCTAGCATGGGTGGTCGAATAGTGTCAAGGCACCGGTAACAAATGAAGGGAATTTAGGCAGGTATCCGGCGCGGGCAATGCGGGTGGTTTCGTTCTCGGGGCCGACTGGGAAGCACGTCTTCTTTTATGTGCGTTGGCCGGTTGAATTGTCACCTGGCTGTCACACGGTAATGTTGTCCGGGGAGTAAGGTTCGGTTGCTCTGTCCTGAGAATGGGCCGGGCCGACCTTGAGGAGGCAATATGATGAACGTGTGCATGAAACTATCAAGCGATGATTGCGCGGATTCGGGAGGCGTACGCCATTGCGCCGTCTGTTTCGCCGTCATTCCCGAAGGTGCGCGGTACAGCCGTTCCCTGGAGGGCCATTGCTATTGCGAGCATTGCAGTGAGGGCTTCTTTCGGGAAGTGGATCTGCAGATGTTGCGGAAGGATTGCTGCCGTCTGGAAGGGAAAAAGGCCATTCCGGCCTGATCCCTGTTTCTTGTCTCAGTGCTGGCGTGAGTCTGTCGGCAGCGTAACGGTCACGGTGGTTCCGCTCTTTTCGCTGCTGTTCATGGTCACGTCGCCGCCCTGCTGTCGCGCTATGAGCCGGGCACTGTAGGTGCCCAGTCCCGTACCGCCGGACTTGCCCATCGTCACGTACTTGTCGAAAAATGTTTCCCGTATCTGTGGGTGAACCACTCCCGCATTGGTGATGCGGATTTGCAGCAGCCCCTTGGCCGAGATATCCACGGCCACGGCCTGGCTTTCCCGTGCTTCCAGTGCGTTGCGTATCAGGTTGCAGAACATGGAGTAGAGAAGTGTCCGGTCCCCGCGAATCGCCAGACGATCGTCCGGCGACACGGGTGCGCCTGACAGTGTGATGCGAAGTGCGTTCTCGTCCCGTCCCTTGGGCTGGAGGTGTTGTGCCACGTCTTCCAGCAGTTTCGGCAGGTCGAAATCCCGCAAGTCGAACTGGTAGGTCCCGGCCTCCAGCTTGTACAGGTTCAGCGACTGGTTGATCATTTCGAGGATGATGCTGCCCGCTTCTTCCACGGCTTCAAGCATCTCCTTTTGCGCCGGGGTGAGGTTTTCCGCTTCGCGCAGAACCCGGGGAATGCCAATGATGCCTGTCAGGGGAGAGCGCATGTCATGATTGACGATGCGGGTCATGTCCTCCTTGAGCTTGTCCAGGTGCTTGCGCCGGGTGGCGTCGATGCCCACGCAGACGAATTCCCAGACGATGCCGTTCTCGTCAGCCATGGCGGAACCGGACCACTCCAGCCACGTCTCCGATCCGTCCGGGTTTACCAGGCATGATTCCAGCTCCAGCGGCCCGCCGGTTTTTAGGCAGTCGGCAATGGCGGCTCGTTCCGCCGCGTTTTCTTTTTCGGCCAGTTGCAGAACTTCTGTCAGCTTTCGGCCAACGATGCTCTCCCGATCCGTCTTCATGTGGTTTATGGCGCAACTGTTGGCAAAGGTGACGATGCCGCGTGTATCGAATCGAAGCACCATGGTCCGTGAGTTCTCCACCAGATTGCGGTACAAAGCACGGTTTTCCCTCAATTCGTTTTCCAGTTTTTTCCTTCGGTCCAGGTCCCGGATCGAAGCCCGGACCCCAAGGTGAACGCCGTTGTCACCGCTTACGGGTACGCTGTGGTAGCCGATCCAGCGAACCTTTCCGTGAGCGTCCAGCAGGCGGTAGTCGAACTGCATGGGCTTCCTCATGCTCTCCAGGGAAGAGAAGCGCTTGATGACGGATTTTCTGTCCTCCGGGTGAATAATGTTGATGAACAGGTCGGCATCGGCCTTGAAGGCTTCCGGAGGGTAGCCGGATATGCGTTCACAGGCGGGGGAGACATAGGCGAACTTGCCGTCCGGCGTCAGCCAGCTTTCCCAGTCGTGGGTGAATTCCGCTACGGTCCGGTACCGCTTTTCGCTTTCCTTCAGCTTGTGGGTAGATTGCCTCATTTCCCGCAGCAGGGGGGCGATGTGATAGATGCCTGCGAAAATCAGAATGGAGATGGCAAGTCCCAGCAGCTCATAGGCCGGCGAAAGTGTTTCTCCGCTTCGATATACGGTTATCAGACTATGCAACCGTCTGAAGGCCATGGCGAAAATGCCTGCTGCAAGGAGCAGCCACGCTCGGTTTCTGCCGGAATCGGCAATTAGACGCAAAGCGAGAAATCCTGCGGCAAACTGCAAAAGTGTGGATGCGATTACGATAAGAAACATATGTGTCCTTGACCTATGTTTCAAAAAGATTTGCAATCTTAGATACACTATATGCGTCTGTAGTGTCATGGATAAAATAATGTAAAAGTGATTATGTCCTGGAAGTTATAATATCAAAGGCATGTCTCCATGCTTACGTTCGAATACAGGTTTTGAGGGGGATTCGCGCTGTTTATACTGTACTTTGGAGGGGTTATGCTAAAGAATTTGCGTTTGGGGTTGAAGTTGGGATTGGGGTTCGCCTTGGTGATTCTCCTGACCATGTTGGTATCCGGTATTGGATATTTCAGTATGGCCGGGGTGCAGGACAGGGTGGATAAGGCTGACGATGTCAATCGTTTGGTCAGATTTATTCTTGAAGGACGTGTAAACGAGAAGAATTTCATGCTCAAGAGTAATGAGAAAAGCGCCGAGGCACACGCCGCGGTCATGGGTAAACTCCTGGAACAGGCTCAAAAGACCAGCGACAAGTTCACTGACAAGATGAACAAGGATCAGATGGCCAACGTCATCGCGGCCGCCAAGAATTACCAGAACGCTTTCAAAACCTATTATAATTCGGAAAACGGAAAGGTAAAAGCCATGGACGCCATGGGTGAAGCCGCGCGTAAGGCCCTGGCCGTTACCGAGGAACTGCGGTCAGGACAAAAGGCGCAACTCCAGGAGTTGCTGGATTCTGGAACGGCGGCCCACGCGGAGATCGAGGACAAGATCAGCAAGGCGGACGACGCCAACCGGATGATAAAGTTGTTCTTACAGATTCGAATGGATGTGTTGAACTATGCTCTCGACCATGATGCGGAGTCGCTTCAATTGGTTGAGAGCACGATGAAGAAGTTGCAGGAATCGGTTGTGAATATAAAGGGGCGCTTTAATAATCCTCAAAATATTAAGCAATTGGAGGCTGTTGAAAAGGGGCTGGCCTTTTATGCTGATCAGTTCTCCAATTTTGCTGGTTTTGTCGAGGACCAGTACAAGGCCGAGGAGGTCATGGTCTCCTCCGCTCGCAAGGCGGACGAAATTTGCCGTGCCGCCCGGGCCAACCAGAAAGGCAAGATGCTGGATCAGATGGCCAGCGCCAATCTGTGGAGTATTGTCACCACCAGTATTGCTTTGCTCCTCGGTATAGTGGCCGCCTACTTCCTGACCAAGGCTATAACAGGCCCGGTCAATATGGGCGTTCGTTTTGCAGAGCGCATGGCCGGGGGTGACTTTACCCGGACTCTCGACATCGACCAAAAGGACGAGATCGGGGTCTTGGCAGGTGCGCTTAACGATATGGTCGTCAGGCTGCGGGGAGTGGTTTCCGAGGTTGGCGGGGCTACGGACAATATCGCGGCCGGTAGCGAGGAACTCTCCGCCTCCGCCCAGAGCCTTTCCCAGGGGGCGACCGAGCAGGCCTCGGCCATTGAGGAGGTCTCCTCCTCCATGGAAGAAATGGCAGCCAACATCTCGCAAAATGCGGAAAACGCACGCCAGACGGAGCATCTGGCCAACAAGGCCTCTGCCGATGCCAAGGAAAGCGGCGAGGCGGTGAACCAGACCGTAGAGGCGATGCGCAGCATTGCCGAGAAGATATCCATCATCGAGGAAATAGCCCGGCAGACCAACCTGCTCGCCCTGAATGCGGCCATTGAGGCCGCCCGCGCGGGTGAGCACGGCAAGGGCTTTGCCGTGGTGGCCGCCGAGGTGCGTAAGCTGGCCGAGCGAAGCGGCACGGCCGCGGGCGAGATCAGCGAACTCTCCAGCAACAGCGTGGCCGTGGCGGAAAAGGCCGGAAGCATGCTTGGCGAGCTGGTCCCGGATATCGAGAAAACAGCGGCCCTGGTCCAGGAGATCACGGCAGCCAGCAACGAACAAAATGCGGGCGCGAGCCAGATCAACTCGGCCATCGGCCAGCTTGATACCGTGATTCAGCAGAACGCTTCCGCGTCCGAGGAGATGGCCTCCACCAGTGAGGAACTCTCCTCCCAGGGCGAGCAGTTGCAGTCCACCATGGGCTTCTTCAAAGTGGACGCCATTGACGGAGGCTCCTCGTCCAGGGGACGGGTCACTGTTAAACGCAGGACAGCGGCCGCTCTGCCGGCAGGTGGGACAAGCAAGAAGAGCAGTTCCGCATCCGTCAAAGCAGACCCCGTGGGTATAGACATGGACATGGGGAATGACGGAAGCGAAGAGTTCGAGCGTTTCTAAGACGAAACACCAGAGGGAAAACAGGGGGGCGGCCACATGGCTGCCTCCTTTTTTTCGCGGATCAGAGCGCGTTGATGAGTTCCGCGATGTGGTGCCCCACGGCGTCGGGCGAGAATTGGAGCATCTCGCGTGCCGCGTTTGCCGTGATCTCCGGGGCGTAGGACCTTCGGGAGACCTTGCGCATCAGGTAGGCGAAATGTCCCTGGTCCACGTTCGCCCACTGCATCTCCTTGGTAAACAGCGGGACAAGGCCGCACATTTCATCGGAGATCGGGACAAGATCGTATCTGGAGGGAAAACTGTTGCGCTCGTTCATGTAAAACATGTTGCCCGAGTAGCCTGTGGCGATGACCGGCTTGCCCAGACTCATGGCGTCCGAGAGGGAGAGGCCCCATGCCTCGGCGTGATGGGTGCTGACATAGGCGTCACAGGCGTGGTGCAGGGCCGCCATTTCGCCTTGCGAAAGATCCTCGCGGATGCTGATGACGCCGGGCAGATGTTCGATGTCCCAGAATGCCCGATACTGCTTGACCACCAGTCGTACGCTCGGGGTGTCCCGAAAGGTGGCGATAAAGATGTTCAGCAGGGCCTGGAGGTTTTTGCGCGGGTTGACGCTGTCGCAGACGGTGTAGAAGAGAAAATCTCCCCGGTCCGGGCCAAGCAGGGACAGAACCCGGTCGGTCTCGGCCTGTGTGGGCGTTGGCAGATCGACGATGTGGGGCACGATGTCCACATTCGGGAATCCGGCGTCGATGAAGGCCTGGCGGGTAAAGGGGGAGCAGGTCCAGATGCGGTCGACATCGGCCAGCCAGCGCGCAAAGGGAACAGGAAGCTTTTTCGTCTCCCATACGCAGTAGGCGATGATCTGCTTGTCTGAATGATTCTTCACCCAGTCCGGGTAGTAGACCGGATCGTCGTGGACAATGATGACGTCGGCGTCTTCGGGCGCGGAAACGAGTGTGACCCCGGCGCTGCGCATGGCCGAGATGTACGCTTCTCCCGCATTGCGGTGACTGATGTACTTGCTGGTATGGTAGTATATTTTTTTTGCGGACATGGCGTTACCGGGGCATCCGCGGATGCCGGGGCGCTTTTGTCGCCCCGGCTTTCACTCTTACCTCAGGCCGGACAATTCTTCAATGTACGGCGAGGACGAACTGCGGCTACTCGGCCTGGGACAGTCCCATGAGGGCGTAGGCCAACTGGGCGGCCGCGAAATCCGATGCACGGTCATCTTCCACCGGAGCCAGTTCCACCACGTCGGCCCCGACCAGGGTGCGGCCCTGGGTGGCGGCGGTGAGCAGGGCCATGGCTTCCTGCCAGCCTATACCGCCCGGAACCGGGGTGCCCGTGGCCCGGATGACCGAGGGGTCGAGTCCGTCCACGTCAAAAGTGATGTAGATACGGTCCGGGAAGTCGCCGGGCAGCAGGTGGCCGGGAATGCCCTTGCGGAACAGGGTTTCCGCGTCCAGGTGGGGAATCTCGTTTTCCTTGCGGAAGTTTTCCTCTTCCTCGCACAGGGCGCGCACGCCGATCTGGAACAGGGGCAGCCCGAGATCATCCACGGCCCGGCGCATGACGCAGGCATGGCTGTAGGGTGATCCCTCGTAGGTGTTGCGCAGGTCGGCATGGGCGTCGAACTGGACCACTCCGACCTTCCGGTAGCGCTGCTTGATGGCGCGCAGGGCGCCGAGGGTGACGGTATGCTCGCCGCCGATGACGATAGGCGTGGCATCGCACTCCAGCGCATAGGAAACAGCGTCCTCGATGCGGTCCAGGCTCTTGGTCATGGTGCCGGAACAGTCGACGGGAGTGGCGGTGTGTACGCCGAGCAGCCCCGGTTTGCCCTTGCCGTCCCACAGTTCAAGCTGGGTGGAGGCGTCGATGAGCGCGGCCGGGCCGTTGGCCGTGCCGCCGCCGTAGGAAACCGTGGATTCAAGAGGAACCGGGATGATGTGGAATGCCGCGTCCTCCGGTTTTGCGTTGGGAATTTCACCTTCGAGAAAATGCGTAGCCATTGTGCTTTCCTCCCTAGGAAAGACGAATCTTAAAATCTTGATAACCGAAAGAGCAAACCTGCGTCATCCGTTTTCCGTCCGGGTCGAAACAGTAGATCGAGGGGAGCTGGATGCCGTTGAAGGTGTTGGTCTTGACCATGGTGTAGATGGCCATGTCCGTGAACACGAGCCGGTCCCCCACACGCAGCGGGGTGGCAAAGGAATACTCCCCGGCCACGTCGCCTGCAAGGCAGGAGGGACCGCCAATGCGGCAGGTCCACGGTTGTTCGCCGGGTTCGGCGGAGCCGGAGATGAGCGGGCGGTAGGGCATCTCGATGACATCCGGCATGTGGCAGGGCACGGCGGAGTCCATGATGGCGATGGGCAGGTCCGCCTGGACCACGTCGAGCACGGTGGCGACCAGATAGCCCGCGTTCAGGGCCACGGCTTCGCCCGGCTCCAGGTATACCTGGACGTCCCACTTCTTTTGGAAGCCGTTGATGAGTCGGACCAGCAGGTCCACGTCGTAGCCGGGACGGGTGATGTGGTGGCCGCCGCCGAAATTGACGTAGCTCATGCGCGGCAGCACGTCGGCAAACTGCGCTTCCACGGCCTTGATGGTCCGCTCCAGGCAGTCCGCGTCCTGTTCGCACAGGTTGTGCCAGTGCAGGCCGGTGATGCCTTCCAGGTCGTCGGAATCGAACTGCGCCCGGCGGATGCCGAGTCGGGAACCGGGGGAGCAGGGGTCGTAGATGGGCACCGCGCCTTCGGAGTGCTCCGGATTGATGCGCAATCCCAGCTCGATCTCGCGTCCGTTCCCGGCGGTCAGTTCCTTTATTAGCGGTCGGAACCGGTTCAGCTGGGCAAAGGAGTTGAAGACGAGGTGGTCGCTGGTCTCACACAGTTCGCGGATGTCCGCCTCGGAAAAGGCGGCGGCAAAAGTGTGCACCTCGCGCCCGAATTCCTCGCGGCCCAGCCGGGCCTCGTGGGGAGAGCTGGCGCACACGCCGTCGAGCGTCTCCCGGATCAGAGGGAAGAGGCTGTACGTGGAGAAGCACTTGAGGGCGAGCAGGATTTTGCAGCCCGTGCGTTGCTTCACCGAAGCGAGGACCTCCAGATTGTCGCGCAGGAGGCCCTCGTCAATGACATATGCAGGTGTTTCGACCGTTTTCGGGTCAAAACGGTATTCGGTGCGGCCGTCCACTACAGTTCCACTTCAGTCCAGGGCAGGCCGTGCTTGTTCAGGGCATCCATGAACGGGTCGGGATCGAGCTGCTCCATGTGGAACACGCCCTTGCCGGACCACTTGCCGGTGAGCATCATCATGGCACCGATCATGGCCGGGACACCGGTGGTGTAGGAAATGGCCTGGGAACCGACTTCCTCGTAGGCGGCTTCGTGGCTGCACACGTTGTAGACGTACAGGGACTTCTCCTTGCCGTCTTTCACGCCGTGCATGACGTTGCCGATGCAGGTCCGGCCCTTGGTCAGCGGACCGAGGGAACCGGGTTCGGGCAGCACGGCCTTGAGGAACTGGAGCGGCTGAATCTTCTGGCCGTTGTAGTCGATGGGCTCGATGGAGGTCATGCCGATGCCCTCCAGCACGCGCAGATGGGTCAGGTACTGCTCGCCGAAGGTCATCCAGAACCGGGCGCGCTTCAGCCCCTTGAGGTGCATGACCAGGGATTCCAGCTCCTCATGGTACATGAGGTAGCACTTCTTCTGGCCGATGCCTTCCGGGAAGTCGTAGGACATGGACCAGGAAAGCGGATCGGTCTCCACCCACTCGCCGCGCTCCCAGTAACGGCCGCGCTGCGTGATCTCCCGGATGTTGATCTCCGGGTTGAAGTTGGTGGCGAAGGGCTGTCCATGGTCGCCCGCATTGCAGTCGATGATGTCCAGGACGTGGATTTCATCGAAGTGGTGCTTCATGGCGTGGGCCGCGAACACGTTGGTCACGCCCGGGTCGAACCCGGAACCGAGCAGGGCCATCAGCCCCGCTTTCTCGAACCGTTCACGATAAGCCCACTGCCATTTGTACTCGAACTTGGCCTCGTTCGGCGGCTCGTAGTTGGCGGTGTCGAGGTAGTTGACCCCGGTCTCCAGGCACGCGTCCATCAGGGGAAGATCCTGATAGGGCAGGGCCAGGTTGACCAGCAGGTCGGGCTTGATCTCGTTTATGAGCTTCACGGTCTCGGCCACGTTGTCCGCATCCACGGCGTGGGTGGCCACATCGCGGCCGGTGCGCTGCTTGACGGACGCGGCAATGGCGTCGCATTTGGACTTGGTCCGGCTGGCCAGATGGATTTCGCCGAATACTTCGGGAACCTGGGCGCACTTGTGCACCGCCACGCTGCCGACGCCTCCGGCGCCGATGATCAATACCTTGGACATTGACGTCTCCTTCCCGCCCGCTCCCCGTAGGGCGCTGCGGTTTAGCGTTCGAAGTAGGTGTAACCCTGCAAGCCGTTCCGATAAGCCGTGAGTGTCTCGCGCCGTTCGGTGGGGGTAATCCGTCCCTGGCGTACGGCATTCTCGGCAGTCTCGCGGAACCGGGCCAGCAATGCCTTCGGTTCGTATTCGACGTAGGTGAGGATGTCCTCAACCGAGTCGCCTTCCAACTCGCCCACGAAGTCGTACTGGCCGTTTTCGCGAATCCTGATGGTGACGACGTTGGTGTCGCCCAGCAGGTTGTGCAGGTCGCCCAGGGTCTCCTGGTACGCGCCCACGAGGAAGGCGCCGAGGTAGTACTCCTCGTTTTCCTTGAGCTCGTGGAGCGGCATGCTGCGCTTGACGCCCTGGCTGTCGATGAAACGGTCGATCTTGCCGTCGCAGTCGCAGGTGATGTCGGCCAGCAACCCCTCGCGGGTGGGTTCCTCGGCCAGCCTGTGCACGGGCATTATCGGGAAAAGCTGCCCGATGGCCCAAGCGTCCGGCAGGGACTGGAACACGCTGAAGTTGCAGTAGTAGATGTCGGACAGGGCCTGACCCACATTCTCCAGGTCGTGCGGCAGGTTGGGCAGGTCCTTGGCGAGCACGGCGATGCGCCGGATGATCTCCCAGAACACATTGTCCGCCAGCGCGCGTTGCCTAAACGACATCTTGCCGCTGCTGAAGGCCTGACGGACTTCGTCGCGGTAGTAGAGAGAGTCGTTGAAGCACTCCTGGATATTGCGCAGGTTGAGCGTCTGAAGCGCCTCGAAGAGGTGCTGGATTTGGATATGGGTATCGTCCGGGAGCTTTTCGGGCAGCGGTTCGGGTTCGAACCGGGCGAAGTCCAGGACGTTGAACAGCAGCATGGAGTAGTAGGCCACCAGTGCGCGGCCGGACTCGGTGATGATGGTCGGGTGGGGGACGTTCTGCTCGTCGAGCACGGTCATGACGCCTTCCACCACGTCCACGCAGTATTCGTCCAGCGTATAGTTGCGGCTGCTCATGAAGTTGGTCTGGGTGCCGTCATAGTCCACGGCCAGACCACCCCCCAGGTCCAGGTACTGCATTCCGGCACCCTCGGCCACCAGACCGGCGTAAACACGGCTGGCTTCGGCCACGGCATTGCGGATTTCCCTGATGTTCGGAATCTGCGAGCCAAGGTGATAGTGGAGCAGCTGGAGCCGGTCCAGCATTCCCGCTTCCTTGAGGGTGTCGATGACGCCGATGATCTGGGCCGCGTTGAGGCCGAAGATGGAACGGTCGCCGCCGGACTCCGTCCACAGGCCGCCGGCCTGGGTGGAGAGCTTGACGCGGACGCCCAGAATGGGGTCCACGCCCATGGCTTTGGAACGCTCGATGATGAGCGGGAGTTCGCCGGGCATTTCGACAACCAGAATGCACTTGAATCCGAGTCGCGTGGCGTGCAGGCCGAGGTCGATGAATTCCTCGTCCTTGTATCCGTTGCAGATCAGGACGGCCTCGGTGTCGCGCAACATGCCCATGGCCGCGATGAGTTCGGCCTTGCTGCCCGCTTCCAGCCCGTGATGGTATCTCTTGCCGTGACGGGTCACGGCCTCCACCACCTGCTGTTGCTGGTTTACCTTGATTGGGTATGCGCCAAGATAGGCCCCCTTGTACGCCAGGATGTCGATGGCGGATTGGAAGCTTTCATTGAGCAGGGATATCTGGGTGTCGAGGATATTCTCGATCCGCAGCAGTACGGGCATATCCAGACCTCTGGCCTGGATGCCCTCGATGATTTCGGGGATGGAAACCGCGTTTTTGAATTTGTTGGGCTCGGCAGTTACCTGCAATTCGCCCGAGGGAGAAATACCGAAGAAGCCGGCGCCCCATTCGCGGACGCCGTAGAGTTCTTTTGACCGATCAACAGTCCATCTTTCCAGTGAAGGGGTCACTCATAAATCCTCCATATCCAAAGCGGATTCGGGAAATACCCGGGTGACTGGCGCAAGAGGGGCCTATCCCCCGACCGCCAAGTGGAATCGGCGATTTATGGTCTCGCGAGATAAAAGTCAACCGCCGTTTGGTCACGCCTATCATTCTTTTTGAAAAAAGTCTGTCGGCCTTTGTCTTACGCCTATTTCCGCCCCCTATTCCAGGGGCAGTTCAATGCGGATGCAGACGCGTCCGTCGGCCCAGTTCGCCTCGATGGTGCCGCCATGTATTTCCGCCACGCGACGGGCCGTTGTCAGGCCCAAGCCGGTGCCGGCCTCGTTGTTTCGGTACAGGCGGTGGAACGGAGTGAACATGCCCGTGAGGTCCTTGTCCGAGAGCTGCGGATGGGTGTTGGACACCTCCACCACCACATGCGAGTCGAGCGTCATTGCCCGCACGCCGATGACGCCGCCTTCCTCGGTATACTTCACGGCGTTTGCCAGGATGTTGTTCAACAGTACGTCCAGGCCGTGGCCGTTGCAGCGGAGCGGCGGTGTGGGGCTGAGTTCCGTGTCCAGGCGCAGCCCCTTGCTCTCCACCATGGGGCCGTAGGAGTCGGCAAGGCCGCGCAGCCGTGTGGATACGTCCACCCGGTCCGTGCGTGGCGGAGCTTCCCGCATGTCCAGCTTGGAGAGGTCCAGGATGGCGCCGATAATCCGGTCCATGTTTTCGATTTCGTCGCCGATTTTTTCCAGGTGGCGGTCATGGCCGCCATCACTGCCGGTGCGTTCCATGGCTATCTGCAGCGAGATGCGCATCCGGGCAAGGGGCGTGCGCAGCTCGTGGGACAGATGGGCGGTCAGTTCCCTTCCGGAAAGTACCAGTTTCTGGAGCCTTCCGGCCATATTGTTGAACTTGTTGGCCAGGTCCGCCACCTCGTCGCTGCCGGAAACCGGCATCCGCTGTGAGAAGTCGCCGTGGCCCAGCCGGTCCGTGGCCTCGGCGAGCTTGCGCACGGGGCGGATAATGCGCATGGCAACGGGCAGGATGAAGAGGGCTCCCAACACGGTGAGCAGGAGCAGCCCCTTGAGGAACCATTCCTCCTCGTTGTGGTGCGGCCGTTCGATGAATTCGTGGGTTGTGAGGCGCTTGCCGTTGGGAGCGAGGATGTCCGACTCCATGTAGATACCCTTGAGGCGGCGGCTGTCCGCCTCGAACATGCGGACCTTGGCGGTGTCGGTGGTGGCCACCTGGGTCATTCGCATGTTCATGTCGGGCGGGAGCCCGATGAAGCTCGAAGCCAGCACCTTGCCGTCCTCGTTGGTAAGCCAGACCCGGCGATGTTCCCGGTCCAGGATGCGGACCACCGGGCTCAGCCGGTCGATGACGTTGCCGTTGGGCGGGATTTCGGCCAGTTCCTTGCTGAGCAGCCGGTTTGTCATGATCATCTCGCTGACCATATATTGGATGAAGGGCGTGGGCGGGCTGCCCCAGACGATGATCGCGTACACGACGATTTCGGCTGCGATGAGCACGGCCAGAAAGGAAAGGAGGATCTTGAAATACAGCTTGCTGAAACGCATTATTCCCCCAGGAAAAGGTAGCCGGTGCCCCACACCGTCTTGATGCGTTCGCAGTGGGCCGCATAGGGCTTGAGCAGGGAGCGCAGCTTGTGCACATGTACGTCGATGGAGCGGTCGTAGGCGTTGAAGTCCTTGTCCCAGACCCGTGTCATCAATTCGTCGCGGGTCATGGCGATGTCCGGATTCTCCATGAAGACCCTGAGCAGGCGGTATTCCGTGGCCGAAATTTCGATCTCGTCCCCCTCCACCATCAGAAGCTGGCGTCCTGTATCCAGTTTCAGTCCGCCGCAACGCACGAACCGGTCCGTCCGTTCTCTGGTCTGGGTGCCGGGGGTGAGTTCATGGCGGCGGAGCACCGCCTTGATGCGCGCCAGCAGTTCCCGCGGGTTGAAGGGCTTCGGCATATAGTCGTCCGCGCCAAGCTCCAGGCCGACAATGCGTTCGGTGTCCTCGCCCTTTGCCGTGAGCATGATGACCGGAACCATGGAACGGGTGCGCAGGTCGGCCAGCACTTCCAGCCCGTTTTTGCCGGGCATCATCACATCGAGGATGACCAGTGCCGGGTTCAGCTCACAGACGGTCTCGATCACCTTTTCGCCGGAGGGCAGTGTGGATACGGCAAATCCATAGCCTTCCAGATATTCCCGGATGAGGGCGCAGAGTTCCTTGTCGTCGTCCACAAGCAACAGATGGTGATCACTTTCCATGCCTTCTCCCTTATATTCTGACGCGCTGCCGGGGAAGTCGCTGTCGGCAACGTTAACAGCTTTTAACTTTTTTTATCATCGAAGAAATACATTCCGGCGTTGTTCCGGCTAGAAACTGTGCAGATGATGTGTTCCCTCGTCTACATATTTTCTTGTTTCCAGCTGTATCCACCCCGGATGCGGGTCTTCGGTCTCGGCCTTTTCCGCCAGTCCGGCAATGAACGGAGCCGGGCATGAACCAGGCGGAGGAAAAAAGCTTTGGCAGTGCGGAAAGCGCCGCAGATTCCACCTCAGGCCGCACTTGGGAATGTTTTCAGTACGGCCAGCCGGTTTGCCTGCTGTCGCGAATGCGCCATGGCCACGGGGCTAACCATTTCCCGTCCATACTTTCGCCCGACGAGCTGGACATCTGCGCGCTCTGCCTGCTCGGCAGGTTGCGCCGGTAACGCCTTGGTTTGTTTTCAGGCTGATAAAAGGCCCGGCAGCATTGTAGCTGTCGGGCTTTTTTTCGGCCTTGCGCCGAGTCAGAAATTCCGGCTTGCGTCTCCCGGAGCCGGGCCGGAACCGCCGCCTATTCTGCCGTGCACGCCGCCGGGATCATCCGGTTTCGTGCCTGCCGGTTTGCCGCTTTTGGCGTCTTCATCCAGAATGTTACAGTACTCGTTGAGCTGGTTGCGGTCCAGATAGTTGGACAGCTGCTTGATGACGGACCAGTCGAGGTCTTCCAGCTCCTGCCGCCTATTTCGGGAACTGTCCGCCTCCAGCTCCTTCACCAGCTTGGTTTTCCGAGTGTATTCGTCCTCGATGATAGGGCGTATGGCCGTGGTCTGCGCCTCACTCAGGTGAAGACGTTCTTCGAGTGCCTGGAGCCGCTGTCCCGGCTTGGGAACTTCCGGCAGCGGCATTACCGGCGTCGGCTGGTGGAGGGAAGGCCCGCAGGCGGTCAGTATCATGGCCATCAGGGCGAGCAGCAGAAATGTGAAGTGTTTTCGCATGGTGAACTTTGGGTTGCGATTACAGTGAGGGGAGCCGCCCTAGCCGGGCGTAGGCCCGTACGGATAAATACCCTGGAGTTGTTATCTTCGTTTTACTGTACCATTAATAAATCTCGAGACATGGTCATGGCAAGTTCCATCGACCTTGCAGCCGTCCGTAGGCCGCATCCGGCAGCTGTACCAGTACCGGCCTGGCCTGCGGAGTCAGCCAGAGGATGATCTCCTTGAGGGTGTCCCAGTCCATGGCCGTGCATCCGGAAGTGGGGGCGTTGTCCTTTTTGAGCAGATGCATGAAGATGCAGGAGCCGCGCCCGGGCACCGGCTGTTTCATGTTGTGGGGCACCAGCAGGCCGATGCGGTACACGCCGTCGGGCCGGAGCATGGTCTCGGCGCTTTTCCACGGTTTTGCGTTGCCGGGCATTCTGAGCAGGGAATTGTAGTAGGGGGAGGCGGTGTCGTCCACACAGTACAGGTCCGGCCCCACGCCCATGACCGGCATGTTGGTCCCAGCCAGATCGTTGGGCTCGTAGGCGAACGCCATGGGCAGCCCGAAGGCTCCAGCCGGTGCCTTGCCATCTCCCTCCATCTTGACCGGCTCCCCGGATTGCCCTGTGTCATCGGAATGCAGGCCAATGCCCCAGCCAAGGCCGTGCACGCCCAGGGTGACGGGCACCGGTCCTCCCGCTTTTTTCCAGGGAGAATCCGGGCGACGTTCATACCAGCGCAGAGTGCCGGTCTGGCTGTCCCAGTCCGGAGCGGTGACCAGCACCAGCTGGCGGCAGGATTCCATCCAGCTCGGTTCGGCAGCAGTCGCGGCCGTGGCCGAAAAGACGAGAGTTGCGGTGATCAGCAGTGGGATGAGGACGAGAACTGACAGTTGCTTGCGGGATGGCATCGGTACTCCTGGCTGTTTGATACAGCAAAGTCCCTAGCACAGGACGCCCCCGGGCGTGAAGAGGTGCATTGCATATATTTATGGAACGAACCTCACCAGGGAAAAAAGAGGGAGCCCGGTGTTGCCGGGCTCCCTCTGATGGGCGTGAAGCGGGGTAGCTACTTTGCGGCGGCCTCTCGGGCGTCGTTGAGCCACTTGTTCCACAGATCCTGATGCGCGGCGATCCACTCGTCCGCATGACGGGCAATATCCCGGTCGGACTTTTCGCCTTCGTTCATCTTGGTGTTCTGCGCATTGATGTCGCTGAGCTTGAGGGTGAATTCCTCCAGGAACTTGGCGGCCGCAGGGTTCTTGGCCAGGAACTTCTTGTTGGCCACGCAACGGATGTCGGAAACAACGAATCCGGCCTTGAGGGGATCGGAAACAGCGCCTTCGACACCGGAAACGGTCATGCGGTCCTTGGCCTTGGCTTGTGACTCGGTGGGGTTGATCTCGGGCACGTTGATCCAGACCACGTCCTTGCCGGGCTGGAACTTGAACACGGTCCAGTTCGGAGTCCAGGTATAGAAGAAGACGGGCTTGCCGGACTTGTACTGGCCCATGGCAGCGGCCATGCCTGCCTCATAGGAGGCCTTGACCGGGTTGATGTACTTGCGCAGGCCATAGACATCCATGTGGTGGGCAATGACCTTTTCGCAGCCCCATCCCGGAGGGCAGGCGGTCAGGTCGGCCTTGCCGTCGCCGTTGGAATCAAAGGCCTTGATCACTTCGGGGCGTTTGAAGTCGTCCAGGGACTTGATGTTGAATTTTTCGGCGTCCCGTTTGGATACGAGGTAGCCCTGCATTCCGCCCGCCTTGGCCACGTAGCCGATCTTCTGGGCCTTTTTATCAAAGTTTTTGGGCAGCTGGGCATTGTGCATGGGGAACCAGCCGTTGGCCCAGTAGTCCACATCCCCAAAGGTGACGGACTTGTAGAAGATGGGGTTGCTCAGGTCCTTGGGCTTTTGGACGTCATATCCCAGTTCGGTCAGTCCTTTGTGGATGATCGCCTCCTGGAAGAATCCGGTGTTCCAGGTCGCACGGGCGGGGCGCAGGGTGACACCTTCGCCGGGTTTCATGTTCAGGGCCAGGGCCGTGGAGGCCAGCGCCACGGTCAGTAGCGCGGCCAGGGTCAGTTGCAGCAGTTTTTTCATAAAACCTCCTGGTATTCTAATTTACTTCTTTTGGGCCATGGATTGGGTGATGCGGTCGAGGACGATGGCCATGAGCACGATGCCCAGGCCGCCCACAACGGCACGGCCGATGTCCAGGGTGTTCAGGCCGAGGATGACCGGGGACCCCAGTCCTCCGGCACCGATAAGAGCGGCGATGACGACCATGGACAGGGCCATCATGATGGTCTGGTTGAGTCCGGCCAGGATGGTGGGCATGGCCAGCGGAATCTGGACCTTGAAGAGCACCTGTCGGCGGGTGGCCCCAAAGGCCAGAGCCGCTTCCACCAGTTCCGGGTGCACGCCGCGGATGCCGAGATTGGTCAGCCGGATGATGGGCGGCAGCGCGAAGATGATGGTGGCCAGCACGCCGGCCACGTTGCCCACGGAGAAAAGCATGACGATGGGAACCAGATAGACGAAGGCCGGAGTGGTCTGCATGGCATCCAGCACGGGACGGAGCGCGGCCTCGAACCGGTCACTGCGGCCGGACATGATGCCGAGAGGCACGCCGAAAATGGTGCAGATGACCACGGACGAGAGGACCATGGCCAGGGTGGTCATGGTATCCGGCCACAGGCCGAGAAAACCGACCAGCAGCATGGAGGCCAGGGAAAACAGTGCCAGCCGCTTGCCGGAGAATTTCCAGGCGGCCAGACAAACCAGGACGATGATGATCGCCGGGTGTACCGCGTTGAGCATATGGTCGAACCCGTTGAGCATATACTCCACAGGCCATTTGAGCATCTGGAAGAACTCGCGGTAGTTGTCCACGAGCCACTCCACAAAGGAGGAGACCCATTGGTCCAGGGGAATGATATATCCGTCAAACATTATATGTTTCCTCCTTCTTCGAGGTTTGTTTCGGTACGGTGCAGGATGCGCAGGAAGCGGTTCTTGGAGACAACGCCCTTGTAGACGCCGTTTTCGTCAATCACCGGAACGGGCCAGGGACTGGAGGCGACCAAGGGCAGGATGTCCTGCATGGAGTCGGTCATGAGCACCGGTTTCGCATTCTCAAGGAACGCTTTTTTCAGCGGATGGGAAGGTTCTCCGTCGTCCAGGGCGTCGCCTATGGAGTCCG
Organism: Pseudodesulfovibrio sp. 7M6; assembly: GCF_050058625.1. GTDB lineage: Bacteria > Desulfobacterota > Desulfovibrionia > Desulfovibrionales > Desulfovibrionaceae > Pseudodesulfovibrio > Pseudodesulfovibrio salinus. Next base: position 549,980 of record NZ_CP188816.1, read on the forward strand.
TGGAGACCACGCCGAGAAAACGGCGGCGGGCATCCAGGGCATAGCCATAGTCACGCTCGCTGCCACTGAGGATTTCGTGCGCGGCGCGCAGGCTGCCTGTTTTGGTAACGACAATCGTGGGATGGCTGTCGCGGACGATGTCCCCCGCGCTGATAACGCCGGTGGGATCGACGCCGCGGAAAAAGGCGCGGACGTAGTCGTTGGCAGGGTTTTGCAGAATCTCATCGGGCGTTCCCACCTGGACGACGTTGCCGCCTTCCATGATGGCGATGCGGTCGCCGATGCGCAGGGCCTCGTCCAGATCATGCGAAATGAAGACGATGGTCCGCTGGTCCTCCTCCTGCAACTTGAGGAGTTCGTCCTGCATCTCTGTGCGGATGAGCGGGTCGAGGGCGGAGAATGCCTCGTCCATGAGCAGTATCTCGGGGTCGACGGCAAGGCCGCGCGCCAGTCCGACACGCTGTTGCATTCCGCCGGAGAGCTGGGAGGGATACTGGTCCTCCCACCCGGTCAGTCCGACTTGCTCCAGCGCCTCTCTGGCGCGTTCGTGGCGTTTGGCTTTTTCCACCCCGGCCAGTTCGAGGCCGAAGGCGGCGTTGTCCAGCACTGTCTGATGCGGCATGAGCGCAAAGGACTGAAAAACCATGCTCATGTTGAACAGGCGAAATTTGACCAGTTCATCCGCATTCATGGCGGTGATGTCCTCGCCATCCACCAGCACGCGCCCGGCAGTCGGCTCGATGAGCCTGTTGAGCATACGTACCATGGTGGACTTGCCCGAACCGGACAGGCCCATGATGACGAAAATTTCACCGGCATGAATATCAAAGGAGGCATTGTTCACCCCTACGGTCATACCGGTCTTTTCGAGCACCGAAGTCTTGTCGTGCCCTTCTTCCAGCATCTTGAGGGCAAGCTTCGGCTTGTTGCCGAAAATCTTGTACAGGTTTTCCACTCGTATTTTTTCCATAGTCTACTCCAGTAAATAATTCGAACGTCCCGGCAACGGATTGCGGGACACTAACAATGAAATGGCGCTAGGCCTTGGACAGGGGAATGCGCCCTCGCATCCCAAGGGACCGAAGGGCCCCGCATTGCCCGTTGGGGAAAGGATTTCCGGTGCTGAAAACACACCGGGATGGCGACGGAAAGCACCGCGTCATCTTTGAAAAAACAAGATGTTTTTGCATCAATGCAGTTAGTTCTTTTAACAGTGCTTTTTGTGTATAATTTGAGAATTTCAATGCAGTAATGAAATTCAACATTACTTTTTAAGAGATAGTATCTGTTGTAGTGTTTTACTACAGAGATTAGCACTGTTTCGCTTTTGATGTTTTTTAACTTAAAGAAAAATGATTGTGTTGTCAAATGACTGACAATTTAATGTTTTTACAATGCCAAATATCAAACAATTTGACAAAATATTTTGTCTGAAATTCGACAAATTGAAAAAGGCATTCGAACCACTAGGGTAGTGGTTTCCTGCTGATATATTTGGAGAAAAAGAAGAAGATAAATACTAGATACGATATAGTTCCGGCGTATGTGATTCCGGCGCTAGGCCTCGGGTCGCCATTGATGCCCGGCCATGTTGATACGGCCCGACGCGTCGAAACATACGCCTTCACGTTGCAGGAGCTGTCGCTGGCGGTCTCCATCCGTGCCGGGCAGGGAGATGCGCCCTTCGCGATTGACTACGCGATGCCAGGGCAGGCCATGGATATGGGAGGAGGAGTGGAGGAGGCGGGATATCTGCCGGGCCGCACGGCGGTTGCCGGCCAGGGCGGCAACCTGACCATAGGTGGCCACGCATCCGTGTGGGATGGCCAGGATGACGGCAATGGCCTTTTCGGTAAATGGCGAAAGCGACATGATATCTCCCTGCCCTGGGTGAGGAAAAAAAGACTCTTTCATGATGCGCCGGTCTTGTCGAGGCAGGGGGGTGCGCCGCCATTCAGGTTGCATCCCTTTATTTATTCATTTCTTGCAATTTTCTTCAATAATTCATAATTTACCGATCAGAATCATCATTAAGCCACGCTGCGGCGGGTCAGCAGCACTATTGCGAAATGAGCGATAAGGATCGGAAACGGAGCGGAAATCCCCTGGCTTCTCCTGAGGAATTGTCCCGGCGCATCACTATTGTTGATGCAAAGGGCAAGTTCGCCGTGTTGACGGGTATTGTCCTGGCTGTCGTGCTCATCGGATGGAGCGTTTTCGGTTCCGTGCCTGAGATGGTGATGGGCACGGGTATTCTGGTGCCGCCCGACGGGTTGATGGATGTGGTCGCACTGGGGCAGGGGCAGATTACCGAAGTTGACGTGGCTCCGGGCGATACCGTTTCGAGCGGCGACATACTGGCCCGTGTTTCCATGCCGGAGCTGGAGACGGAGCGGCAGTCCATTCTGGCCGGTCTCAAGAGTGCCAGACTCTGGACCGCCGAGCGCGAGACCTACTACGGCCAGACCATGGAAGTGCAGGGCAAGAACAACGAGGAACGCATCCGCCATCTTCGTTTTCGCATGGATTACCTCCAGGAATATTTCAATTTTCTCAAGCAGCACGTCAAACGTCTCGACACCATGCACAAAGGGTACATCACGCCCAAGGAAGTCGAGACCACCCGCAAGAACATGCAGTCGGTACTGGCCGACATCAACGATTGCAAACTCAAGATAGCCGATGTGCAGGCCGCGGATCTGGACCTGAAGAGCAAGGCCGAGCAGGATACCCTGCAAAGCCGGAAGCAGGAGACCGACCTGGAACTGTCGCTGGAAAGCGTCGAGCGTCGTTTGCAGGTCTTTACCAAGGTCCGCAGCCCCTATGACGGGGTGGTGGTGGATACGGGCATGGAGCTGGGGGACTACGTCTCGCCCGGTATGCCCGTGGTCACCTTGCGGCCCGTGGATTCCCCTCTGGAGGCCTCCCTTCTCTTCCCCGCCGAGGTAGGCAAAAAGATCAAGCCGGGCATGGTCGCCTATGTCTATCCCTCCACCGCGTCCAAGGAGGAGTATGGGTGCATCTACGGTCTGGTGTCGTCCGTGGGTGAATATCCCGCCTCCCCGGAATCGCTCATGAAGTCCATTGGTTCCCGGCAGCTGGTGCAGGCTATAATGGAGCAGGGCGTGATGATCATGGTCCGTGTGGTGCTTTTGCGTGATCCGGACACGGCCTCGGGGTTCAAGTGGTCCTCGTCCGAGGGGCCGGAGGACACCTCCATTGAAGCCGGAACCGTCTGCACTGGTAACGTGGTCCTGAAGCGGAATCGGCCCATCGACCTGCTGTTCCCGAAATTTTCCAAGATGTTGGGGTTGAGCCGGAGATGAAGAAGAATGCCGGACAGGCCCTTCTGGGGCAGGCCGCGTTCCGACGGCTCTATGGCGAACATGCCGGGCAGCTGTGCGCCTATTTGACGCGCTGTCTGCGTGGTGATGTAGCCGAGGCCGAAGGAATCGTGCAGGAGGCCTTTCTCAAGGCATGGGAAAAGCGCGAAGCCCTGCGCGAGGAGTCGGCTTTCAAATCATGGCTTTACACCATCGCCCTCAATGTGCTGCGGCAGCGCAAGCGGCGGTTGCGTCCCGTCCTTGCGGAAACAGCGGATGCGGAGTCCGGTTGCCCTTCGCCGGAGCGGCAGGCCTCGGATCGGCAGGAGCTTGCCCGCGCCATGGCTGCCCTGGCCGCCCTGTCCGAGGAACAGCGTGAGGCCGTGTTGCTGGTGCGTATGGAGAACATGAAATTCCGCGAGGCCGCCGAAGTGCTCGGTGTGCCGGAAAACACGGTCAAAACCCGGGTGCGCCGGGGGCTTCTGGCCATGGCCGCCACACTCGGTACCGACATTCCCTAGAAGAACGAAAGTCCCTAGCTATCTGTTGAGCCTCTTATTGCAGAGGTACTCGTCATCCTAATTTCACGCTATGTCCGAGCCGAAAACCGGAAGACCGGCACCCCCCGTCGGGTACCGGCCTTCGCTGAGAGGTGGGTTGCGGCGGGCTGATGCCGCGCCTGTAATTTATTGATGTGCCCAGCTGCGGAATAGTTTCAGCCGAGGGCCTTGTCCGACCCCAGCGTCCAGCTCAGGTCGGCGATTTCCCCCAACCGTTTTTGGCACATGGCCAGCAATGGTCCATTGTCCGCCTCAATCCCCCAGGTCAGCTTGGGTATGCCCGCCTTCATCAGCTTCCAGAACCCGTGGCCGACCATGCCGATGGCGATTCCGCCGCCTCGTTTGAGGTCCTCACGGAGGAAGACGTCGGTGAAGCGCGCCGTGTCCGGGGTGGTCAGGTGGACCGTCAGCCAGCCCACGACTTCGCCGTGCTTGCGAAGCACCATGCTCAGTCCCTGCTCCAGGATATGTTCTTCCCGAAACGGGTCGGCCCGGAGCGCGTGCCAGCCGGGTTGTCCAGCCTTTCCCTTGATGAAATCCCGTTCCTGCCGGGTCAGGCTGTCCCACGGAGAGAGGGTGTATTGTTTGGGCAGGCAGTCCGCGTTTTCGTATTTCGGATGATTGCGTCGGATGCCATTGCCGAAGCGTCCGGCGATATCGGCGCGCATGACGAGCAGCCGCTTTTTGGGGGGGCTCCATTCCCGCTTGGCCAGGACCCGCTCGAAGGCGACGGCTCCGGCCATGGTCTGGGTCCAGGTGGTGCGCAACCCTTCAAGCCCGGCAGCGGTGAGAAAGGTTTCGCCCTGTTCCAGCAGAAGCGTGCCCAGTCCGCCCAGTCGGTGGGGCATGGCCACGAACAGGGAGAGCAGGGTTGCTTCGTTGTTGTTCCGCCCCTCGCCGAACAGGGCCAGACCGGCCGGAGTCCCTTTGAACCAGGCCCCGACGGCCACGGACGGGCCTGCCAGCACGCGGCGATAGGCCGGAAAAGTCATGGCGTCGAACGCAATGGCTTGTTCGGGCTTGAGAATACTGATGGGATACGTCATGTCGGCCACTGTACCGCAAATTGCGGCCGGGTGAAAAGGGTGGCGTTCCGCACGGCGGAAAGAACTGGTTCGAATTGCTTCGACCCGGATCGTCAGGAAACCGGAAGCGCTCTAGAGCGTGTCGTCGTTGTCGGAGCCCGGAATATAGGTGCCTGCCGCGGCCAGCATGTCCAGTTCGTCGTCGGAGAGCGGCTCGTCCACCCGTCCCAGTGCGGTGGCGAGCTCCCCGGACATGGCCGGCGCAGGTTGCGCCGCACCCTGCAGGCAGGCCGTGGCTTCCCATGTGCGGCGCAATGCTTCGGCCTCATTGGGGTCGTCCACATCCCGCAGCAACTCCTCCAGGAGCTCCCGGTTCATGTTTTGCTTGAAATTCTGTGCCATTATCCTATCGCCTTCCCGCTCTCGGGCTGCGCCCGAAAGAAAAGGTTTTTCTGTTGTCAGCGCTATAGATGCGTTGGTTGCCGAAAAAGTTTCGGCAAGTCTAGAAAAAGAATGTTGTTTGACAAAAAGTGTTCTCTGATCCAATTTATGTCAAATTAATAAAATCTTGGCATAATACAAAAAATGAACAACGGCGGAAAATCGAAAAGAGCGAAGACGCCCACGGTGCTTCAGATGGAGGCCGTGGAGTGTGGAGCCGCGGCGCTCGGGGCTGTCCTCGGGCATCATGGCGCCTATATTCCTCTCTCCACCCTGCGTGAGGAGTGCGGCGTCAACCGTGACGGCTCCCGCGCGGCCAATGTGCTCCGGGCCGGACGAATGCACGGCCTGGAAGGACACGGATATCGACGCGATGCCGCTACCTTGCTTGAAAAAACCGTTTTCCCGGCGATTATTTTCTGGCGTCACTCCCATTTCCTGGTTCTGGAAGGGGCGGATGACAGGCATATCTACCTGAATGACCCGGCCAGCGGACACCGGCGGGTTACCCGGGAGGAGCTGGAACGGGATTACTCCGACGTTGTTTTGGAGTTCGAGCCGGGGCCGGATTTTGAAAAGGGCGGCCGTCCCTTCCGGCTGTGGGAGGGGCTGCGCGAGCGTATGGCCGGGGAACGCGAGGCCCTCTGGCTCATCATCGCCCTCTCGCTGCTGCTGGTGATGCCCGCACTGGCCATTCCGATATTTTCCAAGGTGTTCGTGGACAAGGTTCTGGTGGCCAGCCATCTCAACTGGGCCGGTCCACTTCTGCTTGCCATGCTGCTGACTCTGCTTATCCGATCCTCATTGTCCTGGATTCAGCAGCACTACATCCTCAAGATGCAGACCAAGCTGACTCTTGCCTCGTCCAGCCGGTTCATGTGGCACGTCCTGCGGCTTCCGGCCCGATTCTTCGCCCAACGCTACGCCCCGGAGATCACCCAGCGCTGCCGTCTCAACGAGGTTGTGGCCGGGCTGCTCTCGGCCCAATTCACCACCGGGGCGCTCAATCTCTTTTTGGCGAGTTTTTATGTGATCGCCATGTGCTTTTACGACTGGACGCTCACCCTCTTCGCCCTGCTGGTCATCGTGCTGAATGGTGCGGTGCTCAAGGTGGCGGGGCCCCGACGGCATGATGAGTCCATGCGCATGGCGCAGGAGCGGGGCAAGGTGGACGCCACGTCCATGGCCGTGCTCCAGACCGTGGACACCATCAAGGCCCAGGGGATGGAAGAGGACGTCTTCGCCTTCTGGGCCGGGCACCATGCCACGGCGGTGCAGTCGGCGCAGCGGCTGGGGTCTCTGGCGAATTTTATGGGGCTGGTCCCCTCGGCTCTGACCATGCTCACCGGGGTGGTCGTCCTTGGGGCCGGAGCCGTGCGCGTCATGCAGGGGCACATGACCCTCGGCGAGCTGGTGGCTTTCCAGGCCTTTGCGGCCATGCTCTTCGACCCCGTGAATCAGCTGACCGCCCTTGCCGGATCGTTGCAGGATGCTGGCGCGTCCCTGCGGCGGCTGGACGACGTGCTCACCCATCCGGTGGAGGCCGACGCCGAGTCGCTCATGGCCGATGGCGAGACTGTGATGTTCGCGGCCAGCGCCGTCAACGGCGGCCTGGAGCTGGACAATGTAACCTTTGGCTACAGCCCGCTGATGCCGCCGCTCATCGAGAATTTTTCCCTGTCCGTGGCACCGGGCGCGCGGGTTGCGCTGGTGGGCGGTTCGGGGTCGGGCAAGTCCACTTTGGCCAAGCTGGTGGCCGGATTGTACAAGCCGTGGTCCGGCGAGGTTCGCATAGACGGCACGCCGCGCGCCGAGCTGCCGCCCTTTGTGGTGCGCGATGCCGTGCAGATGGTGGATCAGCAGATATTTCTCTTTTCCGGCTCAGTGCGCGAGAACCTGACCCTGTGGGACCCGACGGTGGGTGACGAGGCCCTGGTGCGGGCCTGCCAGGATGCGGTCATCTACGACGTGGTGGCCGGACTGCCCGGTGGCCTGGACGGTACGCTGCTGGAAAACGGTGCCAACCTTTCGGGCGGCCAGCGCCAGTGCCTGGAGATTGCCCGCGCGCTTGTCTCCAACCCGGCCATCCTGATTCTGGACGAGGCCACCAATTCCCTGGATACGGTCAAGGAAGCCGAAGTGGACTACAATATCCGTCAGCGCGGCTGCACCTGCCTCATTGTGGCCCATCGCCTTTCCACCATCCGCGATGCGGACGAGATCATCGTCCTGGACCACGGCAAAGTGGCGGAGCGCGGCACCCACGAGGCCCTGATGGCGCTGAACGGCGCCTACGCGGAACTCGTCAATTCGGAGGGCCGGTAAGTGGCCAGAGCTATTCCCAGAAGGCGCATCGAACTGGACGACACCGGCATGGTCTGGCGCGTGGAACGCGGCGCGGCCAGCGTGATGGTGGAGCCTGCGCCCGAGGCGGGATTGCCGCGCGCCTCGCGTACCCTGTTCAAGGCCGAGGAGGGCGGGTACATCTTCGGCTTCTCCTCCGGCGAAATGGCTGGCCGCGTGCGTGTTTTTCTCGAATCCTCGCCCGGCACCCGGCTGGTGCCCATGATGGCCGAGGATTTCATTCATCAGTGCCGATCAGATGCCAAGGGGGCAGCCCCGATGGTGTCCGACTCCGTGCGCCAGGTCGCTTCGCTTGTCAGTCCGGACATTCCGCCGCCGTCGGTCCTCAAGATGCTGAAACCGGGCGGTAATTTTCGCCTGAGCAAGGGGACGCAGGCCGCCGCCCTCAGTGAACTGTGGTTCCGTGTGGACTCCGGCGCTGTAGCCTATGGTGGCGGGGAAGCCCTGGGCAAGCTGGAGGGCAATGTCTTTCATCCCCTGGGCGGCAATCTCTGGGTCGACATGATCGAGAGCGGCAGGCTGGTTTGCGTCTCCACTGAAGACGTGGTCCGGGCCGGGGTGTTCTTCGATGCCTTTGCCTCGTTCGCGGCCATGGCCGTGGCCATGGTTTTCGAGGGCTTTTCCGACCTCGCCCTGACCAAGCTCCGGCACCTGATGGACAGCTCCCGGCATCGAAGCGAGGAGTTTTCCAAGGCCCTTGGCAGAGCTGCCGCCGTGGTGGACCCCAAGGCCGGATTCGAGGCCGGAGCGCCCGGCGTCATCGAGGCCGTGCGCCTGGTGGCGAAGCGGCTGGGGGCCCAGGTGAACGAACCGCCCCGGCTGCGGCCCGGCCTGGACGAACAGGTAGAGGATATTCTGGGACATAACGGGTTTTATTCCCGAGAAGTGGAGCTTTCCGGTACGTGGTTCAACATCGACTCCGGGCCGTTGCTCGGCTTTGTCGGTGAGGACCATGAACGAAAGGCCGTTGCCCTTTTGCCTTCGGGCAAAGGCTATGTGGTGGCCGATCCCGCTTCCGGCAGGCATACGCCGGTGACCGAAGACGTGTCCGCCACACTTTCCGGTTCGGCGCTTCAGCTCTATCCTCCGCTGCCTGCTTCGGCCGCCGCTCCCGCCGGGCTGACCAAGTTCGCCTTCCGGGGATGCGGCCGGGAAATCGCGTTGATCGCCTGCATGGGCCTCTTGGGCGGGGTGGCCGGTTTCGGGTTGCCCATGGCCATGTCGGCCACGGTGGACACTGTCATCACCAACGGCGAATACGGGATGCTCGGCCAGATCGTCTTCGGCCTGATCATGATAGCCGTGGGGGCTACCGTCTTCCAGATGGTCAAGAGCGCGGCCCTGCTCCGTGCGGAGACCCTTGCCCAGGTCTCGCTCCAGTCCGCCGTGTTCGGCAAGTTGCTCAGGCTGCCCATCGAGTTTTTCAAGAAATTCCCGGCCGGTGATCTTTCCGATCGCGTCATGGCCGTGGACAATATCCGCCAGTCCCTTTCCGGAGCCGTGCTCTCCGGGCTGCTTTCTGCTGTTTTCGCCCTGACTAATCTGGTGTTGCTGGCCATCTATTCCTGGCAGCTTTCCCTTGTCGTGCTGGTCATTCTCTCCTTTTCCATGCTCTTCGCCTACTTCATCATGAAGCAGCAGATGCGTGCCCAGAGCCGCGTGCAGAACGCCATCGGCCGGCTGGCCGGAATGGAGTTGCAGCTCATCACCGGCATCAACAAGCTGCGTGCCGCCGGGGCCGAGGCCAACGCCTTTGCCCGCTGGATGGAGACTTTTTCCGAACTGCGCAAGATCTCCTACGCCATCGGGCGGGGGCACAACGTGGTCACGGTATACACCACCGGGCTGCCGCTGTTTTCCAGTATGCTGGTGTTCGGCCTGTTCGTGTTCAGCGGCATGAGCCAGCAGTTGTCCCTGGGCAGCTTCCTTTGTTTCAATTCCGCCCTCGGGCAGCTGACGGCGGCCATGGCCACCATGGCCCAGGTCGGCGTGTCGATGATTTTCATCAAACCCATGTATCAGCGGGCCAAGCCGATTTTGGACGCCACGCCCGAAACCCACGCCGCGCTTGAAGATCCCGGCAAACTCATGGGTGCGGTGGAGGCCGTGGGTCTCAGCTTCTCCTATGAGGGCGCGAACCAGCCGAGCCTGCGACAGGTCAGCTTCAAGGCCGCGCCCGGTCAGTTCGTGGCTATTGTCGGTCCCAGCGGATCTGGCAAATCCACGCTGCTTAAGCTGTTGCTCGGGTTTCACCAGCCTGTGGGCGGGGCCGTGCTTTTCGACGGCAAGCCCCTGCGGCGTCTGGACCCGGTCAAGGTGCGCCGCCAGATCGGTTCGGTCATCCAGAACGGCGAGCTGATTCAGGGCAATATCTTTTTCAACATCATGGGAGCGTCCAAGAACGTGTGCGAGGAGGATGCCTGGCAGGCCGCCAAGCTGGCGGCCGTGGACGAGGACATCCGTGCCATGCCCATGGGGATGCACACCTTTGTGCCCCATGGCGGCGGAACGTTTTCCGGCGGCCAGAAGCAGCGGATCATGATAGCTCGCGCCCTGTCCAAAAAACCGCGTATCTTCCTGCTGGACGAGGCCACCTCGAACTTGGACAACGCCAGCCAGGCCAAGGTGATGCGCAACCTCCAAGCCCTCAACGCCACGCGCATCGTGGTGGCGCACCGGCTCTCCACCGTGCGTGAGGCGGACCTCATCTACGTCATGCAGCAGGGCATGGTGGTGGAGACAGGCACCTTTGACCAGTTGATGGAAAAGAAGGGACTGTTCGCCCGGCTGGCATCGCGCCAGATGGAAGGAGACGGCCGATGAAGGGATTGACCGCCTGGATCGTTTTCGGCTTTGCCGCCTTTGTCTGCCTGTTCTGGGTCAGCGTGGGCGTGCGCGACGACCTGCGGGAGGATGATGTTTTCAATCGCGTGTTGGAGGAACGGCTGGACATGGCGTCCGGTTCCGCCAAGGAGCTTTATATCGGCGTGGCCGGAGACTGGGCCACCCATCCCGAAATTCTGAAAGGGGCGCAACTGGCCGCGACATGGGTCAACGAGAAGGGCGGCGTCCTCGGACGCAAGGTGGTACTGGTGCCCCGCGACGACAGGGGAAGTGAGAAAGGTGCCTTGGAGGCGGCGCAGTCCTTTGCATCCGACCCCAGGATTCCCTTTGTGGTCGGGCACACCAGCGTGCCGACACTGGCCGAGGTGGCACAGAATTACGCCTTTTACGGGGTGCTGGCCCTGTCGCCCAATACGCCGGGCATGGCCTATACGGACAACACCTTTCCCCTGATATTCGGCAATGCCCTGGACTCGGCCATGGTCAGCCGGAGCGCGCTGGACATGGTGCGCAGCAAGGGGTGGAAACGGGTCGGACTGGTTTACGCCGAGGGGTTCCGGGGCGCGCGTCTGGCCCGCGAGTTCGAGTCGCAGGCGGAATGGCGCGGCCTGCGCGTGGTGCTCTCCTATGGCTATGGGAAGAAGGGTGACGTGGCGAAGCACATGGACCAATGGAGGCGGGAGCTCGGACTGGATGCCATGGTCCTGGCCGTGGGGCGCAACAAGGTCCTGCCGCTTGTCTCCGCCTGTCGTGCCGTGGGCTTGGATTGTCCTTTTGTCATTATAGGCGACTTCCCGCACATTGCCGAGGCCAAGCGTAAATTTTACGGTACGTTGTATTACGGGAAAGAGGAACGACCTGCCGGGTACAAGGTCTTTGTGGACAGATATCGCGCCGAATTCAATCAGGCTCCCGGCGTGGACGCCCTGTTCGGCTGTGATGCCGTTCGGCTGCTGGCCGGGGCGGCCGGTCGGGCTGGGACCTGCGAACCGGAAAAGGTGGCTGCGGCCCTGCATGAACCCGCACCCGAATCCCTGACCGGGACCGTCCGATTCAATGCGCATGGCGGTGCGGTCAAGCCGCCGCCGCAGTTTGTCCGGTTTTGATGTTTTTCCTATTTCCCCGGCAATAATTTACAAAAAACGTGACGCGGGCTATCGTGGCCTGCGATACCGGGAGGTATAAGCCATGAAAGCAATGATGCTTGAGCGGTACGGCGAGGATTTCTCTTTTGCCCTCCGCGACGTCGAACGGCCGGAGCCCCGGCCCGGCGAAGTCCTCATCAAGGTCGTCGGGTCCAGTTTCAATCCCATCGACAACAAGATAGCCACCATGGGGGATAAGCTGGGATTTGCGCCTGAGTTGCCCGCTGTGCCCGGCATGGACGTCTCCGGTGTGGTGGCGGACATTCCGCATTCCATGTCGAAGTTCCAGCCCGGCGACCGGGTTTTCGGATGCGCCGGGGGGCTGGTCAATATGCCCGGTGCCCTGGGTGAATACATGGTTGCCGACGAGCGGCTGCTGGCCCATGCGCCCAAGTGCATGGACCTGGCGGAGGCGGCGGCTCTGCCGCTTGTTTCCATCACTGCCTGGCTGGCCCTTTTCGAGCGGGCGCGGATAAAGCCCTGCCGGACGCTGCTGGTCCATGGCGGGGCAGGGGGCGTGGGGCACGTTGCCGTGCAGCTCGCCCAGCACGCCGGGGCCAAGGTGTTTGCCACCGTGTCCAGCGACGACAAGGCCGCTGTGGTGGAGAGCCTCGGAGCCACGCCCATTCCCTATCGGGAGATGGCGGTGGCCGACTATGTGGCCGAGTGCACCGACGGCGAGGGATTCGACGTTGTTTTGGACACCGTGGGCGGCGCCTGCCTGGATCAGTCCTTCGAGGCCGCGGCCATTGGCGGACAGGTCGTTTCCACCTCCACCCGCGCGACGCATGACCTTGCCGCCATGCACGCCAAGGGGCTGACGCTCCATGTTGTTTTCATGCTGCTCCCGCTCATGACGGGCGACGGCAGGCCGCTTTACGGGCGCATCCTGCACGAGATTGCCGGGATGGTGGACGATGACCATCTGGCCGTGCTGTTGGATAGCCATCGTTTCGACTATACCGAGGTGGCAGAGGCCCATCGCTACTGGGCTTCGGGAGAGGCTCTGGGCAAGATTCTCGTCACCGTTGACGGCTAGGCGGAACATCATCTGCAATTCCCATCGGCAAGGCTGTGGAAAAAACCGAAAACCGGCGGGATTGCTGGCATAACGCCCAAATGAAACTTGACAAAAATGATATCGAAGGAAAAGGTTGGGATTGCTTTTCTAGGTTTGATGAACGGCGTGCCGGGCGGTGGGCTGCAAGGGGTATGTTCCGGGACATAAGTGAGATGTATGGCTGAAGAGAAAAAAAAGAACATAGACGATGTTCGGGATGAACTGTTCCCGGAATCCGGCGGCTCCAAGCCGGAGCCGGCGGGAAAGCCCGTCGGCAAGGTGCGGGCTGCCAAAAAACCGGTCGGCAATGCCCCTTCCGGCAATGCTTCGGCCGGGGGGCGTCCCGATTCCGGCGCTGCTCCCGGGCCGCGTACATCCGCTGCGGAACAGGCTGCGAAAGCCTCAGCGGAACAGGCTGCGAAAGCCGCCGCAGCCGCTGCTCCCGGCGGCGGAACCCCTGGCCAGGAATCCCAGCCACAGTCCGGGACGGATATGGAGAGCGACGAACGTATTTCGCCAAAGGACATAGATTACCAGCCGCCCTTGGTCATCTGTCTTTCGATCATCAGCCGACTGTTGGGCAAGCCCGTGTCCTCGGCCACCCTCAAGGCGGGCATCCCGCAAAAAGAGGGGGTCATCACCGCCGCCTCCATCGTCCGAGCGGCAGAGCATATCGGCATCCAGGCCAAAACCGTGTACCGGGAGAACCTGCGCGGCATCACCAAGCTGGTCATGCCCTGCATGCTGCTCTTGCGCGGGGGCAACGCCTGCGTGCTGGTGGATACCGGCGAGGACAAGGCCACGGTGTTTATCCCCGGCCACGGCATGGACGAGAGTGAAATTCCCCTTGAGAAACTGGAAGAGGAATACACCGGCTACGCCATCTTCTGCCATCGGCAGTCCAAGCTGGACAAGCGGGCCAGCGAGCTGAAGCTGGTCAAGACCAAGCGTTGGTTCTGGGACGTCATTTTCCGTTTCTGGCCCATCTACCGCCATGTCATTGCCGCCTCCATCGTTACCAACCTGATCATCATCGCGGCGCCGTTGTTCACGATGAACGTCTATGACCGGGTGGTGCCGAACAATGCCACGGACACGCTCTGGGTGCTGGCCATCGGCATTGCCATCGCCTATCTGTTCGGGTTCCTGCTCAAGAACCTGCGCGCCTATTTCGTGGACGTGGCCGGGCGCAACGCCGACGTGCTCATCGGCAGCCGGATCATGCAGCATCTCATGTCCGCGCGGCTGGACTACATGCCGGAATCCGCCGGAGCGGTGGCCAACAACATCCGTGAGTTCGAGTCCCTGCGCGAGTTCTTCAGCTCCTCATCGCTGGTGGCGCTCATCGATCTGCCGTTCCTGTTCGTTTTCATCGCGCTCATCCACTACATCGGCGGGGCCGTGGCCTGGCCGGTGTTCATCGCCGTGCCCGTCGTCGTGATATTCGGACTGGTCCTCCAAGGGCCGTTCCAGCACATCATCGAGGGGCACTACAAGGAATCCACCCAGAAATACGCGCTCCTCTTCGAGATCGTGCAGGGGCTGGAGACTATCAAGACCTCCATGGCCGAGGGCCGTATGCAGGCCCGGTGGGAGAACGTCGTCGGCATGTCCGCGCTGTCCAACAGCCGGGCCAAGGTGCTGGCCAACGTTTCGGTCACCTTTTCCATGTTCATCACCCAGATGGTCTCCGTGGCCATCATCATCACCGGCGTCTACCTCATCGGCGAGGGCAAGCTGACCGTCGGCGGGCTGATCGCCTGCAATATTTTGGCGGGCCGATCCATGGCCCCGCTTTCCGCCGTGGCCGGGCTGCTGGCCCGTTTCCAGCAGTCGCGCATGGCCATGAAAGCCCTGGATATGCTCATGGAGATGCCTTCCGAGCGTCCCGATGACAAGGAGACATTCCATTACGGTGAAATGGAGCCCTCCGTGCAGGTGGAGAATGTCTCCTTCAGCTATCCTGGCACGGACAAGGCCGTGCTGAACGAGGTCAACCTGATCATCAAGCCGGGCGAGAAGGTCGGCGTGGTGGGGCGTACCGGCGCGGGCAAGTCCTCGCTGGGCAAGCTCTTGGTCGGCCTCTACCAGCCTGTGCAGGGGGCGGTGAAGGTGGGCAATATCGACCTGCGTCAGCTGGATACCGCCGTGCTCCGGCGCAAAGTCGGCTACATTTCACAGGATTCCCTGCTTTTTTACGGCACTCTCAAGGACAACATCGCCTTTGGCCTGCCCGAGGCGGACGACCAGTCCATCAAGGTCGCGGCCGACATCGCGGGAGTTACGGATTTCGTCAAGGATCATCCCGCAGGCTACGGAATGATGGTGGGCGAGCGCGGTTCCTCGCTGTCCGGCGGGCAGCGGCAGGCCGTGTCCATTGCCCGGGCCATCCTGCCCGACCCGGAAATCCTGATCATGGACGAACCTTCCAGCAACATGGACAACCAGTCGGAATACCGGTTCAAGTCCAAGCTGGAGCCGTTCATCAGAGACAAGACCGTCCTGGTCATCACCCACCGCCATTCCATGCTGGATCTGGTGGATCGGCTGGTGATCATGGACCGTGGCCGCGTCGTGGTTGACGGTCCGAAACAACAGGTTCTGGACGGGCTGCGCAGCGGCAAGATCAGGGTTGCGTGAGGTAGGCATGGGTAAAAATAGTCACAAATACGGAAGAGAAACCCTGCTGTTCATGTCCGAGGTGGACCAGGCCCTTTACGGCCGTGGCCGCCGTTTGGCCTACCTCATGTCCGGGACCATCCTGTTTATGTTTCTCGGTTTTCTGGTGTGGGCCAAGCTGGCCGTGCTCGATGAAGTGACCAAAGGCTTCGGCAAGGTCATTCCGTCCCAGCGCGTGCAGGAAATCCAGAACTTGGAAGGCGGCATTCTGAGCGAGATTTTTGTGCAGGAAGGGCAGATAGTGGAAAAGGACACACTGCTTTGCCGATTGCGCAACGAGCAGGCTGCCAGTTTTCTGCGCGATGCTCAGACCAAGGCTCAGGAACACCGGGCGGCCATTGCCCGCCTTACGGCAGTGGTCGAAGGGCATGATCCCATTTTCGACGAAGACCTCAAGGAGAAGGCCCCGCAACTCGTCGGAGACCAGACGCGAACCTTTCATGCCCAGATGAATCAGTTGTCCATCGAACTCGGTGTGCTGCAAGATCAATACGACCAGAAGATGTCCGAAGTCACCGAGATGGAGGGACGGCGCGCCCAGTTGCGAAAGTCCCTCAAGGTGGCGGAGAAGCAGCGAGACATTGCCAAGCCGCTGGTGGAAAAGCATATTCACTCTGAGCTGGATTACCTTGCCCTGGAGCAGAAGGTGCTGGAGCTCAAGGGCAATGTGGATGCCCTGACTCTGGGGCTGCCGCGTGTTAAGAAAGCGGCCCAGGAGGCCCTGGGGCGCATGGAACAGCGCAAGGCGGAGTTCCGCAGCGATGCTTTGGAAGAGATCAATCAGCGGCGGCGGGAATTGCATTCCATCAACGAGACCCTGGCCGCCGGTGGCGACCGCGTTACCCGTACCGATGTCCGGTCGCCGGTCAAGGGCGTGGTCAAGCACATTCTGATCAACACTCTGGGAGGCGTGGTCAAGCCGGGCGAGTCCATCATGGAAGTAGTTCCGCTGGACGACAGTCTGCTCGTCGAGGCCAATGTCAAGCCCTCGGACATCGCTTTCCTGCATCCGCAGCAGAAGGCCAAGGTCAAGATCACGGCCTATGACTTCTCCATCTACGGAGGCCTGGACGGGACCGTGGAGAACATCAGTGCGGATACCATCCAGAACGAGAAGGGCGAGAGCTTCTATCTGGTCAAGGTGCGGACCAAGAGCAATTCAATTACCTATCGGGGCGAGTCGCTGCCCATCATGCCGGGCATGACGGCGCAGGTGGATATTCTCACCGGCAAGAAGTCGGTGCTCGACTACCTGCTCAAGCCTATCCTGAAAGCCAGGCAGAACGCGCTGCGGGAACGGTAGCGCGAGGGTTCGCCCATGAGCCGTTCTCCAGCCGTACTTCAGGTGGCCGCCAAGGCGTTTTGCGCCCTGCTGATCTTCTGTTGTCTGGCTGCCGGGGCGCAGGCTGCCGAACCTGCCAAGGCCAAGGCTGCCAAATCCCGCGGTGTCCGCCTTTTCGGAACAATTGAGTTCAAGGGCAAGCTGGACAATCTGCCCAAGTGGACCGGCGTGCTCAAGAAGATGAAGTCCTGGAAAGGGTATTTCAACTCTCCGGACATGGCCAAGCTGCCTTCCAAAAATGCCTGGATGAAGCTCAAGGCCGAGCTCAAGGGCAAGCCGGACATGGACCGGATCAAGGCGGTAAACAAGTTTTTCAACCAGTGGCCCTACAGGCTGGATGCCGCCAACTACGGCGTGAGCGACTATTGGGCATCCCCTCCAGAATTCCTCAAGAAATCAGGCGATTGTGAAGATTACGCCATTGCCAAGTACTATGCCTTGAAAGAGCTCGGATTTTCCGTGGATCAGCTGCGCATAGTGGCTGTTCGCGACATGATCCGGAATATCGGGCACGCCATTCTCGCCGTGTACCTTCCGGACGATGTGTATGTTTTGGACAATCAGACGGTAATGGTATTGCCGCATACGCGGTATAAACATTATATGCCGCAGTATTCCGTGAACGAAAAGTTCCGATGGATGCATGTCCCCGCAACCAAGAATACATTCTTCAAGCGGGCAACCAAGAAATAACGGACCGCATATCCCAGGCGGTCTGCAATAACCAGATGGAGTGAACCATGGCACAGCAGAGCATCACAAATCAGGTGCCGAAAAACCTCGGAGGGGCCAAGGCGGGCGTCAAGATAGGCGTCGTGCTGGCCGTTGTCCTGGTTATTTCGGCAGGTATCCTGACTCTGGCCAGCCGAGCGGTGAGCAATCGGCAGGCTGAGAGCCTGGAAAACCAGGAGAAGCGACTCGGCCTTCTGGCCCACAGCAGGGTGGAGATGGTTTCGGCATGGCTGACCAACCTTTCCAAGCAGGGGGACCGGCTCATCAAGTCCGAGCTGTTCCGTCTCTATGCCTCTGAGGTGAACGACCTCAAGGGCGACCTGACGGCCATTTTCGGCGCGGTCTCGCCCGAGGACGTGGACGCGGGCAATGAAGGGGCCGCATTGGCCGCCCAGCTGCCCATGATGCAGAACATGCTCAGGGAGTTTTCCACTTACTCCGGCTTTACCAATGCCCGTATTCTCAATGCCGAGGGACAGGCATACATCGCCACTGACGGGCATCTGCCGCCCATGGAGGACGACCAACTGGCCCAGGCGATGAAGGCGATCAAGGAGAAAAAGGCCACGTTCTCCACCCTGCGCAAAACACAGCAGGGATTGGAGATGGATGTGTATGTGCCTGTTTTTCCTCCCGATGCACGTGAGGACAGCGACCCGGCCATCGGTGCGTTGATGATGACGCGGCAAGTTACCGGTAAGATAACGGAACTGATGTCCAACTCCTCGCTCTCCGCAAAAGGGGAGCGGACACGGCTGATGCAGAAGGACGGGGATCGTTTCCGTCAGGTAACCCCCTGGACTTCCCAGGGATTCACAGACATTACTGCCAAGATGGATTTCCGCGACAACGGAAATCTGGCGTTTGGCGATCGCACCTCGCTTTCCGAGGATGATCGCGAGGTTTACTCCATGGGCATCAAGGTGCCCGCCCAGGACTGGTGGGTCGTGCAGGAATCCGACTACCATACGGCCATGAAGCCGGTGGAGGCTTTCACCCGTTCGGTATGGATCGTGGCCGGACTCGGCATCCTGACCGCCTTTTTGGTGGCAGGGCTGGCCTGGTGGGTCCTTACGGGCGTGCAGAGCCAGCGCATTGCCGAGGAGTTCCGCAAGCTGGCCTCCCAGATAGAGACCCAGAAACAGTTCATCGACTCCATTAACGCCAATATCGACGAGTTCATCACGCTCAAGGACGTTGCCGGAAAATATACCTACGTCAACGATGCCTTTGCCCGCGCCGTGGGCCGGGACAAGGATGAACTAATCGGTATGGACGCGGCTGCGGTCTTCGGGTTTGATACCGCCAAGCGTCTCTCGTCCCGGGACGCGGAGGTGCGGGAGCAGAACCGCAAGATTACCATCCACGAGCCGGTCTTCCTGCATTCGCAGCGCTATGAATTCCAGATTTCCAAGGCGCCGTACCATACTGCGGAAGGCGTCTGTCAGGGGATCGTGGAAGTCTACCGCGACATCACCGACTTCGTGGCCGTGCAGGCGAAGAACCGCCGCTTGGTCCAGCGCGCCATGGAAGCCCTCGGGTCCACCATCGAGGCGGCGGACCCGTACCTGGGCGGCCATACCAAGCTTCTGGCCCGGCTCTCCGTGGCCGTCGGCAAGGCCATGCACCTTTCCGACAGCGAGAGCGCAGAACTGGAAACTGCTGCCAATCTCTCGCAGATAGGCAAGATGTTCGTGCCCAACGAGATTCTGACCAAGCCCGGCCGCCTCACCGACGAGGAAAAGGGCGTCATGGAGCAGCATGTGGAGCACGCCTACCGCATCCTCAAGGATATCGACATCGATGAGGCCGTGCTGACCGCCATCTATCAGATGAACGAGCGCATCGACGGTTCGGGCTACCCCAAGCATCTCAAATATGACGAGATCACACTCCCGGCCCGTATCCTCTCGGCGCTCAACGTGTTTTGCGCCATGATCCGGCCCCGCTCCTACCGAGGAGCCAAGGAGCCGGAGGCCGCTCTGGAAATCCTGGCAGGCGAGGCCACCAAGTACGATGCTTCGGTGGTGGACGCCCTGTCCAGAATTCTCAAAAGTCCTGTAGGCGAAAAGCTTATGGAAGAAAGGGATTAGCGGCCGCACTCCATCCGGTTGCACCGGCCCCGGCATCTTGCCGGGGCCTTTTTTATGGGTTTTGCCAATAATGAATTGAAACTAAGTGAACCCAGAAGTATCCTATCATAAATGAGGTACAGTACGGGGCCTCTATGACTTGGGCGACACTGTCTGAACCTTTTACCGATATGGAAGTGGGACGATGACTAAAGCCAAAGAAAACGACGCAGTAAAGGATGAGGTCTCCCGGGATAAACATGAAGAGACGCCGTTGCCCGAGTCCCAGGATGAGCAACTTACGGAAGCTGAGCTGGAACAAGTCGCTGGTGGATATATAAGCCGTCCGGTGATTTTGCCTGACAATTTTCAATAGGATATCTCTCAACACATCAACGTCTTCATCTCTCATTTCCCAAAGCGGTTCCCCGTTGGTGCCTAAAATAACAGTTTGCCATACTTGAATGATCGTTTAGTTCAGGTCCATGCGCATCAAGGCTGAAAACAAGCGGTAGGACCTTCTCCAGGCTACGGCCCGGCGGGTATGAAATTGGTTTCGCCGCCGCATCCGTCTTCAATATAGCCGGTGCCGCCGGTGTCTCTCCCGCCATGCTTTATACCTATTTCGAGAACAAGGACGTCCTGCAGTCCATTTGGAACAACATCTTTGTGTATGTATCTGAAAGTAATGGGGATTAGCTCTATACAGAGCCGTTTTCCAAGTCTCCGTACATGCAGGGGTATCGGGCTCAGTGGATTGGAATCCTTCTTCGGCCCGCTAATGGCGGTCCTCGGGCGCGGGGTGGACGAGAAGATTCTCAAGGATGTTCATTTTCATATGCTTATGATGTTTTCCTTTTATCCCATTCTCTGTCTGGCAAACCCCGGCTATGGACATGCGGCCGTTATCGGAAAGCAGGCCATAGATACCGCTTTTCAACTGGCATGGGATGCAATCCGCCTGTGATCGGCCTTTTTTTGCCAGTATAATGAACCGAACGTTTATTTACTATATCTCGGATATGATTCCGAGGAAGAGTAACTCCTCATGGAGGGAGAAATGAAACAGGTGGACCAGTCCATATTGGATGCCTTTGACAGCATGTGGGGCTTATATCCCGAACCTGTGTTGCTCATCCACTTATGCAGGGATATCCTGGCCGTAAACCAGCGGGCGGAAGAACTGGGCATGGGGCCGGGCATCAAATGTCACTCCCTGTATCCCAGCGAAACGCCATGCCCCGGCTGTCTGGCAGGTAAGATGCTCAAGACCGGCAAGGCCACCCGGCGGGGGGATTTGACGAAGGAATCCGGCTTGTACCTGGATTGTTTCTGGATTCCCGTAAAGGGTGCCGAGGATGTGTACGTGCATTTCGGCAACGACATCACCAAATACGTGAAGCCGGAGCTGCTTGAGAAATAGCGGCAACGTTCGGACGGGGTGCCCGCAGGTTTCCGATTCTGTCGGTAACGGTGGCGGGGGACGGCGGTAACTCCCGCCCGACGCTGATTGCCTATGAGGGAGTAATGGCGTATAGCGCTTCTTCCCTTCAATTCACAGCTACGGAAATGACAATGCAAATCAAGCGCTGGAGCGCAAAAAACGGCTATCGGGAGTCCCTGATTCTAGGCCTGCCCCTGGTGGTCAGTATGCTCTCGTCTACGGTTATGACCTTTACCGACCGCGTCTTTCTGGGACACTATTCCCTGGAATCGCTCGCGGCGTCGTTTCCCGCAAATGTGTCGTCCTTTCTGTTCCTCTCCTTCTTCTTCGGCGTTGTGGAGTATGTGGGCGTGTTCGTCTCCCAGTATACGGGAGCGGCCCGGCATGAAAGGGTCGGGGCGGCTGTTTGGCAGGGGCTGTGGTTCAGTGTGCCGAGCGGATTGATTCTGGCTTCACTGTGGTTCGTGGCCGGTCCGCTTTTTGATCTGGCCGGTCATCCGCCTGCCGTGCGCGAGCAGGAGATAGCCTATTTCCGTATTCTTACCGTGGGTGGCGGTGCTGTCCTGGTGGGGGCGTGCCTTTCCAGCTTTTTTTCCGGGCGCGGACTGACCAAGGCGGTGATGCTGGTGCAGTGTACGGCCACCTTGTTGAATATCCCTCTCGATTACTGCCTGATAAACGGCTACGGACCATTCCCGGAGCTAGGTATTGTCGGGGCCGGGATCGCCACGCTCATCGGGTGTGTGTTGCCTGTCATTTGCTACTCCTTGTTGATTTTCACAAAGAAGAATGAGGAACAATTTAACGTGCGGTCCGCGTGGCGGCTCGATCCGGAACTGTTCCGCCGTTTTCTTCACTATGGACTGCCCGGCGGCATCCAGTTCTTTGTGGATATGTTCGCCATCACGTTTTTCGTATTCATGGTGGGGCGGATCGGGGCTGTGGAACTCGCTGCGACCAGCGCCGCCATTTCCATTGAGACGTTGGCCTTTTTGCCCATGATCGGTATGCATATCGCCGCGAGCATCATGGTCGGACAGGCCATGGGTGCGGGCGAGCCGGATCAGGCCGCTTATGCCACGGGCACAGTGCTGCGCATCGCATTCATCTACATGGGCGCCATGGCGCTCGTGTTCGTGCTGTTTCCGGAGTGGCTCATGGAGCTTTTTCGGGCTCGAGGCGATGCCGGGGTGGAGTTTGACAAAGTGTTGCCGCTCGGCGTGGTGCTGATGCGCTATATCGCCGCCTTCACCCTGCTGGACGCCGTTGCCGTTACCTATATGGGTGGCCTCAAGGGCGCTGGTGATACCCGCTTCATCATGTTGGTCATGGCCGTGGGCTCGTTCTGCTGCGTGGTCATCCCGCTCTCCCTGATTACATGGGCCGGAGTTACCTCGGTGCACGCGCCGTGGCTTTGCCTGTTGTCCTATGTCATCATGCTGGCCGGAAGCTTCATGTATCGTTTTCGGCGAGGCCCCTGGCGCAACATTCGCCTGATCGGCGAGTAGCTCTCATCAGACTTTCCCCAAATTCTTTTTTTCTTTTCACCACAGAATCGTCCGTTACCGACAACACGTCGGTAACCTACCCGCGAAGCGCGCCAAAAAGTTTTGGAAGGAAAAGGGGATGGGGGTTCGGGGGAAGGGGAGAGGGCAACCTTTTCCAAAAGGTTTCCCTCTCCCCTTCCCCCGTTTTTATACCAGCCAGACGTCGATTTCGGTGCCCTGGTAGAACCCTTCGCTTTCGGCCGGGATGGTCGCCAGCCCGTCGGCGCGGATCATGGTTCGGAGCAGGCCGGATTTGCCGAGTTCCGGATGGGCGAGGGGGATCATGCCTTCGCGGGTTTCCAGACGGATGCGGACATAATCTTCGCGGCCCGGTTTGCTGGCCACGTTGCGGGCCAGTTCGGCGCGGCGCATGGGCCGGCGCGAGGGATCGAAAGCTGCGGGATCGCCTTGCAGATGGCGGACAAGCGGCAGGACCAGGACGTGCATGACCACCAGAGCGGAAGTCACCTGGCCCGGCAGTCCGAGCACGGGCTTGCCCAGCGCGCGGCCGAGAATGGTCGGCTTGCCGGGACTGAGCGCCACGCCGTGGGCCAGAATTTCGGAATCGCCCACACCTTCCAGGGCCGCAACGGTCAGGTCCCGCACGCCGATGGAGCTGCCGCCGGAGAGGAGCACCATGTCGTTGTCGCGCAGCGCTTCGGCCAGAGCGTTGGTCAGGCTGGGCAGGTCATCGCGGATAATACCGTAGGGCACGGGGATGCCGCCTGCCCGGGCCACCAGCGCGGCCACGGTGTGCGTGTTCACGTCGCGCACCTTGCCGGGCAGGGGAATGTCCGCCACTTCCACCAGTTCGTCTCCGGTGGAGAGGATGCCCACACGCGGTCGGCTGACGAGCGGCAGGGAGAGATGTCCCATAGCTGCGGCCAGTCCGATCTCCTGCGGACGCATGACCGTGCCCGCAGGCAGAAAAACCACGCCTTCGCTGGCGTCTTCGCCTCGCTGCATCACGTTTTCGCCCGGAGCGACGGTCTTGCGGATCTCCACGGTGCCGCCGCCCATTTCCTGGGTGTGCTCCACCATGACCACGGCATCGGTGCCGGGCGGGAGCACGCCGCCGGTGCTGATGCGCGCACAGGTGCCCGGGGTGACGGTGATTTCCGGCAAATGGTCGATGGAGAGGGTGGCCACGCATTCTAGGTAGCCGGGGTTGGTCTCGCTGGCTCCGAAGAGGTCACGGGCATTCACGGCATAGCCATCCATGGACGAGCGGTCGGTGAGCGGCCAGTCATGCCCGGCGACGAGGTCTTGTGCCAGGACTCGACCGTCGGCCTGTTCCAGGGAAACGGTCTCACCGGAAAGGGGGGCGAATTCGCCGAGCCGCTGTTCGAACTCCGTCCTGCTGATGATGGTGAAGAAGCCGTGGGACATGGCGGGACTATCCTTTGGCGCGCGTGGTGATGAACTCGCCGATCTTGCTGTCCATGATCATGATGTGCTTGATGATCCAGCCGTTGATGAACTCCAGGGTCTGCTCCGGAGTGACCGGGACGCCGCTGAGGAGTTTCTCGCGAAAATGGCCGACTTCGTTGAGCAGTCTGCGATGGGCGGTGCGTTGGGCTTCCAGGTCCGGGTAGCCGACGGACTCCATGAACTCCTCCTCTTCGGAGAAATGGGAGTCGGTGTAGTCCAGCAGTTTTTCGAACAGAGCTTCCAGAACGGCGTCGCCCCGGTTCTCTTTCATGGCCTGGATCAGGTCGTTGGAGTAGACCACGAGCTGTTTGTGCTGTTCATCTATGCGGGGCAGTCCGGTGTCGAGGGTCAGGGTCCATTCTATTTGCGCCATTACCTCTCCTCATCTTCGAAATGATCCACCACCTCGGTGCCGATGCCGGATTTGGTGAACAGCTCCAGCAGGATGCAGTTTTCCATCCGGCCGTCGATAATGGCCGCCTTTTCCACCTCGGCCACGGCTTCGATGCAGCATTTGATCTTGGGGATCATGCCGCCGGTTATGATGCCGTTCTCAATGCACTGGAAGGCCTCGCGCGTGCAGAGATGGGTGATAAGCTCGCCGTTTTTGTCCAGCAGGCCGGCCACGTCGGTGAGCAGGTAGAGCCGCTTGGCCCCCAGGGCTGCGGCCACGGCACCGGCCACGGAGTCTGCATTGATGTTGTAGGTATTGCCCTCATCATCCACGCCCACGGGCGCGATGACCGGGATGAATCCCTCGCGTTGCAGGGAATTGATGAGGGTGGTGTTGACGGCGCGAACCTCGCCGACCTTGCCCAGGTCGATGATCTCGGGCGGGGCGTCCTTCTTCTCAACGGAAAGTTCCTTGCGCTCTGCCCGGATGAGCATACCGTCCTTGCCGGAGAGGCCCACGGCCTTGCCGCCGTTAAGGTTGATCAGGTTGACGATTTCCTTGTTCACCTTGCCCACCAGGACCATCTCGACCACGTCCATGGTCGCCTCGTCGGTGACCCGGTAACCCTCGCGGAAGGTGGACTGGATGTTCAGCGCCTTGAGCATTTTCCCGATCTGCGGTCCGCCGCCGTGGACGACCACCGGGTTGATGCCGATGTACTTGAGCAGGATGATGTTCAGGGCGAAGGCACGCTTGAGGTCGTCGTCGATCATGGCGTTGCCGCCGTACTTGATTACGATCGTCTCTCCGTAAAATTTGGAAATGAAAGGCAAAGTCTCAATGATGGACTTTGCCTGTTTTTGATAGCGTTTTATGTTCCGGTCGTTGATGGGCTGTTTTTCCATTGGTACTCCTGAGTTCGGGCATTGCCCGTTGTGCTGCGGATTGTACAATATGGGGCCGGAGTGTCAACACGAAGGCGGCGGCCCGGCGTCTGCGGAACGGCCGGGAAAGGCTTACCGCACCTCGGGAAACATGCGCAGGAACTGGCGCACGGTCCTGTCCGCGTGTTTGGCAATGACCTCGGCCGAAGGGGGCGGGAACAGCCCGACCAGCACACTCATGCGCAGGGACAACAATGCGCCGAGAAAAAATTTGACCGAGTAGTCGGGATCATCCGCACCGAGCCGCTCCCTGAGGAAACGGGCCAGCGTCTCGGTAGTCTGTTTCTGGCCTACGGCGAAGAAGGCGCGGGTCATTTCCGGGGCCTCGGGACCTTCCGCCACCAGCAGCCGGATACCCGCCAGATGGGTTTCGGATAGGTGGACGCCGAGGAATCCCTGGGCAAAGCGGGTCAACGCCTTCCGTGTGTCGGGATTGTCCAGCTCGTTCAGAAAATGGTTCGGGTTGCTCTCGCGCAACGCTTCCAGGGCATTGCGGAACAGGTTCTCCTTGGACTCGAAGTATCGATAAACAGTCTGCTTGGTCACCCCGGCCTGTTCGGCTATGCGGTCCATGCCCGCACCGATGTATCCCTCCGAGAGAAATACGTGCAAAGCCGCCTTGAGGATATTCGCCCGTTTTAGTTCCTTTTTCTGCTCAATTTTACCCATTGCAAACTCCGTGTCGGATTCTTTTTCATACTCTACAGTATGATTTTACTTGACACAAGCGGCTTCGCTGCAAATAATCATACTGAACGGTATGATTATAAAAAGGAGTCCAAAATGTCCATATCCAATGCGGCCGCTTTTCTGCCTGCCGATACGCATGACAAGGGGCGGCTTGCCGCCCTGGGCGGCGGGCTGCTGCTCAGTTTCGATCCGGTCTTCATTCGCCTGTCGGGTGTGGGCGGATACGACACCGCCTTTCTCTTCGGTCTTTTCTCCGCTGTCATGATGGCGATGATGGTGCAGGCCTCGGACAGGCGGGGACTTGTCGGAACCCTCCGCGACGGCGGGTGGCCGCTGTTGCTGTCCGGGCTGCTCATCATGTGCAGCGCCTCCACATTTGTGCTCAGCGTCAAGCATACGTCGGTGGCCAATACCATGGTCATCATGAGCGGCCGTCCCGTGCTGACGGCTCTGGCCTCGTGGGTGTTCCTGCGCGAGAAGACGCCGAAGGGTCTCTGGCTGACCATTGTCGGCGTTGCGGTCGGCATCTTCCTGGTGATGCAGGGCGGATTGCAGTCCGGTCATCTTTGGGGGGATGGTTTGGCCCTGATCACCGTGACCTGCCTGGGGCTGAACGGAACGTTGTGGCGTCGCTACAAGTCCATGAGCCGAATGGCCGTGGTCGGTCTGGGCGGGCTGTTCATCGCCGTGGTCATGTCCGCGCACGCTGATCCGGGCAGCTATTCACCCACCACATGGCTGGTCATGGCGATCATGGGAATGGGCTCGGCTCCGCTGGGGCGTGTGCTGAATGCCGTTTCGTCCCGATATATACCGGCATCCGAAATGGCGACCATTGCGCTCTCCAGTGTTGTCCTCGGCCCGACCTGGGTCTTCCTGCTCCTGGGCGAACGTCCGCCGCTCTCCACCCTGTCGGGCGGAGCCGTGGTCCTCGGTGCCATCCTCCTCTATCTCCTGACCACTCGGCGCAACGGCCGGGCAATGGAAATCAAGACGGAATAAGATGCGTTAAAGGGGGGGGCAGGATTGAGCTGTTTGTCATTCTGGGAGAGGCAGGACCTCTCCCAGCATAACAATGTGATAAGATTGTACGGCGTGAAGACTATCCAGCAACTCACTTAGCGACGCAGATCGGCCAAAGCAAAATCCCTTTCCCCTTCTTTTTTCCCAACAAACTCAGAGCGTGAGGAGCAGGGTGCGGGAAAATGGTGAGATGCTGGGCGCAGAAAAGTTCAAGATCGAAGCGTACTCCCTGTACGCGAGAGTTTGAACTTTTCGCAGCAACGACACAGATCGGCCAAAGTTAAATCCCTTCCCCTTCTTTGGGGCTGTACCAGATAACTCCTCTGGGTTATCGGTATGGCAATGCGAAAAAGTCGTTTGAGTCAGAATAAGCAACTCCGATTGATTGAGCATTTTGTGGCTGGCAGCACTGCCCGTTGTGCCGCCGGTCTGGTTGGAGTGAATGTCAAAACGGCCGCCTTTTTCTTTCATCGGCTCCGGGAAATCATAGCCGAAGAAGAGGCCTGTGAAGGGATGGATTTTGGTGAATTTGAAGTCGATGAAAGTTACTTCGGAGGAAAGCGGAAGGGCAAACGAGGCCGAGGGGCCGCAGGCAAGGTGCCTGTCTTTGGAATTTTGAAAAGAGGCGGAAAGGTATACACACAGGTGATTCCTGACGCCAAGAGCAAAACCTTGTTGCCCATTATTCGCGAGAAAGTGCAACCAGACAGTATCGTGTACTCAGATGCTCTTTACAGCTACAATGTCCTCGACGTTTCCGAATTCAAACATTTCAGGATCAACCATTCGAAGCTGTTTGCCGACAGGCAAAACCACATCAATGGAATTGAGAACTTTTGGAACCAGGCCAAGCGCCATATGAGAAAATTTAACGGCATCCCGACCAAGAACTTCCCTCTATTTTTGAAGGAATGCGAGTGGCGTTTTAACAACACAAATCCACAAAGCCAGTTTAAACAACTGAAACAGTGGGTTAAGAAACATATGGGCTAGTTATCTGGTACAGCCCCCCTTCTTTTTCCCCAACAAACTCTGAGCTTGAGGAGCAGGGTGCGGGAAAATGGTGAGATGCTGGGCACAAGAAAAGTTCAAGATCGCAGCGTATTCCCCGTACGCGAGAGTTTGAACTTTTCGCCGCAACGACGCAGATCGGCCAAAGCTAAATCCCTTCCCCTTCTTTTTTTCCCCAACAAACTCTGAGCTTGAGGAGCAGGGTGCGGGAAAATGGTGAGATGCTAGGCGCAAGAAAAGTTCAAGATCGAAGCGTACTCCCCGTACGCGAGAGTTTGAACTTTTCGCAGCAACGACGCAGATCGCCGTTTTCCCGCACCCTGCTCAGCGGCAGAGTTTGGCGGCTAGGGCATCACCTTGCTCGCCGCCACCAGCCATGCGGGAAAGCTCGGCCCGGATTTCGTCCCGGTCGAGGCGGTGGCAGCGGGTGAAGGTCTCGTCGTCCACCACGTCCTTGCGGATCAGGAAATGGCGGTCCGCCTTGCCTGCCAGCTGGGGCCAATGGGTGATGAGCAGGAGTTGCTGGCGGTCGGCCAGGGTGCGGAGCTTCTTGCCCACGGCACCCAGGGTCAGGCCGCCGATGCCTGCGTCCACCTCGTCAAAGATGAGGGTGGGCAGGGCGTCGTGGTCCTGGTCGTTACCACCCAAGGTGACCAGGGCGAGCAGGAAGCGCGAGAGCTCGCCGCCCGAGGCGATGCGCTCCAGGGGTTGGGGCGACTGGCCCGGGTTGGGCACCCACATGAGGCGGCCGCGCCGGTCCTCGCAGCCGGGATACAGCTCCTTGGCGTCGAATTCGAAAAAGACTTTGACGTGCTCGGAAAAACCGAGGTCCGTCAACTCGTCCACGATTCGGATGGAAAGTTCCTTGGCGGCCTTTTCCCGCGCCTTGTTCAACTGGTCGAGTATTTCGCGCAGTTTGGCGGCTGCCGCGTCCTCTTCCTTTCGGAGATTTTTGAGGTCCAGGGCCGAGGCATCGAGAAAGGAAAGGTTTTCGGCGAGTTCCTTTTTCAGGTCCACGATCTCGTCCAGGCCTCGCCGCAGCTTGCGTTTGAGCTTGGCCAGTTCGTAGAGCCGGGCCTCGATGTCGTTCAGGCTCATGGGCGTCTCGTCACCGGAGAGGTTTTCCGGCCCGCGACGCAGGCGGGAGTCCAGGTCGTGCAGGAGCATACGCAGCTCCTCGATGGCGTCCCGGTCGTCCTCAAAATCCGGGAAGAGGCGGGCTATGATCTCCATCTCGCGGGTGAGCAGGGTCATGGCGTCGAGCAGACCGACCTCGCCGTGCAGCACGTTCAGGGCGTTTTGCAGGCTCTCCCCGGCGCGGTCCCGGTCGCGGATGGTTTTTTTCATTTCCTCCAGCTCGTTTTCCTCATCAGGCTGGGGATCGACCTTTTCGATTTCTTTTTTTTGAAATTCCAGGAACTCCCGCTGTTTGTCCATATCCGCATATCGTTCCCGGATGGCACGCTGGCGGTCCAGGATGCCGTTCAACACGGCCAGGGCCTCGTCGCGTTCGGTGAGCAGCTGCGGCGCGGGCAGGAAACGGTCCAGCACTTCGGCCTGGAAGGCGGGGGAGAGCAGTTTTTGCTGTCCGTGCTGGCTGGTGTGGACCACCAGACGGGACTTCATGTCGCGAATGGTTGGCTGGGAGGAGAGGGTATCGTTGACAAAGACACGGCTGCGGCCCGTCTCTGCCGAAAGCTCGCGGCGGATGACGGTCTCGCCCTCGGGCAGGACGAAGAGCGCCTCCACCGAGGCCTTTTCCGTCCCAGGCCGGACCAGTTTGGGGTCCATGCGCTCGCCCATGAGGAAGTCCACGGCACGCATGATGAACGATTTTCCCGCGCCGGTTTCGCCGGTGAGGGCGTTCAGGCCGGATGAAAATTCGAGTTCCACGTCCTCGATCAGGGCGAGGTTTTTGATGCGCAACAGTTCCAGCATGGTCTCCAGCCTAGTAGAAGAGCAGGGCTCGATCGGTACGCAGCCCGGTCCGGGGCAGCGTCTTGAGGTGATCAAGGTATCGGGCATCCTTATACACCAACGCGGCCCGGTGGAAAAGGGGCGTATAGCGGAATGGATCGAATTGCCCGGATCGCCCAAACGGCCATTCCTTGTCGGGATCGATGTAGGGAGCGGCCCTGTCCAGCGCGGCCCTGATGGAGCCGGAGTCTGGCGTCTCGGCCCGCCACAGGTCGATTCCCATCCGTTCTCCCACCGAAGCCAGTACGAAAAGGGCCTGGAGGTTGGAGAAGGTATCGTTGCGTGAGTGGTCGTGCTTCAGCTCTTCGGGCATGGTCCCGTCCTGATTGATCTGCGGGATGATGCAGCGTTGTCTTACTTTTTCGACAATGGATCGGGCCAGATGCCTGTCCCCGGCAAAGAGGGCGAAAACTGCCAGTTGGGCATCATGCCATGTGCTCCGATGGTCGGGGAAGGCGGCGGCTTCCTGCCCGATGTCGCTCAGTTGGAGCCAGCTCGCATACGCCTTGAACCATTGGGCCAGCTTGCGTGTTTCCACTTTGCTCCACAGGGAGGAGCCGCTCAGGATGCGCCCGGCATCGGCCACGCGGATCAGGTCGCGGGTCTCTATGATGCCGTCGCCCGAGCCGTTTGCCACGCCGGGGCGCGAGCGGCCGTACTTGAGATTCGGATTGGTCCGCGTCAGTTCGTCACAGCACCAGGACCAGACCAGGGCACACCCTTTTCCGGCATATTGGTCGTTGCCGGTGAGATACCATGCCAGGGCCAGCGTCAGGGCGTCGCGCGCCATGCGTCGCATGCGCCCACGGTCGAACCTGTCGCTGTCCACCTCGGGATTGCGTGTCCCCTTTTTATAGATATAGGGGCTGCCGCGCAGCCGTGTCGGGTCCGGCCACCATTCCGGGGCAAGGGACCAGTAGTCGTGCATGGTGCCGCCGGGCGGAGGGCCGGGTTTGAGCACCACAGCCTCGGCCGGAGCGGTGACACAGCGGTCCGCGTCTTTGAGCAGCGCCTCCACGGCGGGCATGATGGCCGGGTCGCGTTCGATATAGCGTTGTTTGGTCCCGGCCAGCACTTCGGGCGAGAGGGTGATGGTGTTTGGCGGCGCGGCATGGGCCGGGAGGGGAAGGAGAAGGGCCATGAGCAGAATGACGGGAAGGGGGGAAAGTGTCATTTCACGCGCTCCATGTCGGGCGTGGGCAACACTTTTTGCAGCAGGCAGACGGTGACAGGGCCGCCAGGCACGTTTGTGGAGGGAAAAAGGTCGGTCACGGTGAATCCCAAGGCCCGATAGAAACGCAGGGCGTTCTTGTTGGCCTCGTAGCAATGCAGGCTGATGCTGCCGTACTTTCGGATGCGTAGCCTGTCTTCGGCCCATTGCATCAGCATTCGTCCCACCCCTTGATGCTGGCTGGCGGGATCAACACACAATTCTGCCACAAAGGCCCCATCACAGGCGATACACCCCATAGGGACGCCGTTGGTTTCGGCCACGCCGGTTTCGGGTAGCAGCTTGCGTATGTTGTCCGGGGTTCTGAGGTGTTGCCGACGCACCCGGACATAGGCGTCGGGCATGAATCGGGCGTAGCTGGCTTCAAAAGCGTTGCGCACGAGTTGGTCCAGAGCTGGCAGGTCGTTGCTTTTTGCGGGCGGATGAGGATCGCGGGAGTCGGCAAGCCGGGCGGCCCGGAGATGGTCATGGTTACCCCCGGCGGCCGTCCAGGGCCTTGCTGAGGGTAAAGACGGTTACCGGCCCACCGGCTATTCGCCTGGACGGGAAACGATCTGTCACGGCGTATCCGTTCTTTCGGTAGAAGGCGAGGCCGCTGGTGTTGCGTTCGTAGCAGTTGAGTTTTGCCGTGCTGAACCCCTGCTCGCGCAGCCAGTCTTCAGCCCATTGCAGGAGCGCGGTTCCCACGCCTCGGCGCTTGTATTTGGGCGAAACCCACAATTCCGCCACGGTGTCGTTCTGGCAGGCGACGAATCCCACAGGCGTGGTGCCGGACAGGGCCACGCCCATCGACCCCATCAATTGGCGCAAGGTGCGGCTTGGTTCGTCGCTTGTTCTCCAGCTGCGCACGTATTGGCCGGGCAGGAACAAGGCATAGCTGGCGTCGAACGAGTCGCGCAACAGCCGCTCCAGGGCGGGCAGGTCGTTTCGGGCAGCGCGTCGGATCGTCGTCATTGTTTTAACCTCGGGTCCAGAAGATCCCGCAGGGCCTCGCCCAGCAGGTTGTATCCCAAAACGGTCACCAGAATGGCCAGGCCGGGGAAGACCGACAGCCACCATGCAATACCGAGCACGTCCTTGCCCTCCATGAGCATGTTGCCCCAGGAGGCGTCCGGCGGCTGCACGCCCAGGCCGAGGAACGAAAGGGATGACTCGGTGAGGATGGCCCCTGCCACGCCCAGCGTCGCGGAGACGAGCACCGGGGTGACGGCATTGGGCAGGATGTGGCGCAGGAGAATGCGCATCGGCTTGGCACCAGCGGCGCGCGCGGCCAGCACATAATCACGCTCGCGGATGGTCAGGGCTTCGGCTCGGACCAGCCGGGCCACGCCCATCCAGCCCGTCAGCCCAATGACCACCATGATGTTGGTCAGGCTTGGTTCCAGAAACGCGATAACCGCCAGAATAAGGAAAAACGACGGGAAGCAGAGCATGACGTCCACTCCGCGCATGATGATTTCATCCACCACCCGGCCGAAATATCCGGCTATCAGCCCGAGAACCAGCCCGATGGCCGTTGCTATGCCCACGGCTACGAAACCGACCCAGAGCGAGACCCGGCCGCCGAAGAGAATGCGTGCAAAAACGTCGCGCCCAAGGGCATCGGTGCCCAGCAGGTGGGCGGTCGATGGCGGCAGGAGCAGGGCGTCCACATTGATGAAATTCGGATCGTATGGCGCGATGAACGGGGCAAATACCGCAGCCAGCGACATGGACCCGACAATGAACGCTCCGATAATGAGCAGAGCATGTCGGGCGAGCGGGGAGGGGCGTTTCAGGGGGCGCCGTTTCATCGCAGGTTCCCTTTGCCAGCACGGATGCGGGGATCGGCCAGACCGTAGCCCACATCGGCCAGCAGATTGCCCGCCAGGGTGAGCACCGCGCCCAGCACCAGACTGCCCATGATGAGCGGATAGTCCCGCGCCATCACGGCCTGATAGAACAGCTGGCCCAGGCCGGGCAGGGCGAATATGGATTCGATGATGACCGACCCGCCGATGAGTGCGGGGACGGACAGGCCGAGGATGGTGATGACCGGCATGAGGGCGTTGCGGAGCGCATGTTTGAAAAGCACGGTGCGGCTGTGCAGTCCCTTGGCCCGAGCTGTCATGATGTAGTCCTGGCGCAGGACCTCCAGCATGGAGGATCGCATGAATCGGGACATGCCAGCCCATGAGCCGGAAGTATAGATGAAGACCGGCAGAATGAGGTGCCGCGTGATGTCCCACACTTTTTGCAGCGGCGTCATGTTCTCGAAGCCGAGCGACATCAGGCCTGAGATGGGCAGGATCGGCCATTTGATGCCCAGCCAGAGCATGAGCAGCAGGGCGAGCCAGAATCCGGGCATGGCAAAGCCGATGAAGACGATGACGGTGGAAAGTTTGTCAAAGGTCCCGCCGCGCCACCAGGCCGCGGCCACGCCTATGGGTACGGCAATGAGCAGCGTCAGGATCAGGGACGCCATATTCATGCCGAAGGTCAGCGGCAGCCGTTCCTTGATCTTGTCCCAGACGGGCCGGTGGTCGCCGGACATGGATTGCCCGAAATCGAGATGGACGAGCCGCTTGAGCCATGCGGCGTATTGAACATGGAGGGGCTGGTCCAGCCCGTAGAGCTTTTCCAGCTCGGCGCGGGCCTGAAATCCCGCCTCCGGGTTGAGGGTGGTTTGCAGATCGGTGGGCGAGCCCGGAGCAAGATGAATGACCCAGAAGCTGATGACCGTGATGCCGAGAAAGACCACGCTCACCCAGATGAGTTTGATGAGGATACCTTTGATGATCTGGGCCATGGAGACTCCGTGTTGCAGCAATCCAATGCCATGCTTACAGCATGAGCGTTTGCGAATCAATCTGCGCAACTATGAAAAAAATAGTCTCGTGTCGGAATACCGGTTGACAACTCCGGCCCAGTTGTCCTAATTACCACCCACCCAACAACGTGGGGCTGTAGCTCAGTTGGGAGAGCGCTTGAATGGCATTCAAGAGGTCGTGGGTTCGATTCCCTCCAGCTCCACCAATGATTATAAAGGCTTAGAAGGTTTTCCTTCTAAGCCTTTTTTCGTGGAATATACGAGAGAATCAACACTCTGAATGAGAGAGTTGAAAAAGTGATTTGACTGTAATCTTCCCGTTATCCCGGTACGCCTTGGCATTCTCGATGTCACTGTCCCAATCTTGTCCCAAAAACTCAATTCGCTAACGAAGAATGGCTTACACCAAGCGCAAACCTATTGATTTCGTTGGAGCCAGGAATCGGAGTTGAACCAGCGGCCTGCTGATTGCGAAGAAATTGTGCGTATTCTACCAGTTGAGATGAGTAACTGAATCTTGCAAAAAGGGGTGTATCGGGTCAGAAAAAAAGCGCCTATTCCCCCTATCGATACCGGTCAAAATCCCATGCCTGCGACTTGATTCAAACAACCGGTGCAAGCTGCTTTTACTCATCAAGGCCCCGTGTTCTCCGTTTGTGAGGTCGTTCGGGAGTGGAGGGCAGGCCAATGTGGTTTGGCATATTCCCAAACACACCCCTTGGTTAGCATGCAAAAGGGATGACTAACCCACGACGAAAAGGTAAAACGTCAGTTCATTCCATGGACCGGTGCATCAATACGGGGGCACTGATCGACCGATTTTGATAGACCCCGCGCATCCGGACCGCTTTACGGAGACAAAACGAGAGCCAAAGGGCCCCCTTCATGTGGAAATCCATTCTGGCAGTCATAAAACCCAAGACCATACAGCACTACCTTGCATACATGGTAGCCGGGCTTGTCCTCACCCAGATTATCATCACCTGGTTCCTGATCGCGGACCTTACTTCAAGCACGCTCAAGGAGCAGATCGGCCAGCGCGCCCTTCAAACCGCCCAATCCATTGCGCTTATCCCTATGGTTGAAAAGGAATTGCTGCGAGGCGATCACGGCGGCGCAATCCAGGCGCTTGCCGAGAAGATTCGGAAGAAAACCGGAGCCGCCTATATCGTCATCGGCGATGTGAACAACAAGCGGTTCTCCCATCCTGTTGAGGAAAGAGTCGGCAAGACCTTTGTGGGCGGCGATACCGGGCCGGTCATCCACGAGGGGAAATCTTACGTGTCCGAAGCCACCGGCACCCTGGGGCGGTCTATCCGGGCCTTTGTTCCCATCCTGACCGACAACGGGAACATCATCGGTTTTGTCTCGGTCGGCTACCTGAAGACAAGCATCCAGCAGAGCATCAAAGATCACATGAAGCGGCCGCTTATTTTCATCATTTGCCTGACGGTAATCGGCTTTTTCATCACCGGGTGTATCGCCCAACATCTCAAGAAGATCACCCTTAATCTCGAACCGGCTGAAATAACGAATCTCTATCTCGAAAGAGGCGCCGTGCTCGAGACGATTCGGGAAGGGGTCATCGCCACCGACCACAAAGGGGAAATACGATTGGCCAACAAGGCCGCTCTCAAATACACCTGTTTCAATTCTTCGGAACTGGAGGGGAAGCATATCGACGACGTCATTCCCTGTGCCGGATTGAAACATGCCCTGACCACGGGTGAAAGCGAGTACGACCAGGAACGCCTTGTCAATGGCCAGGAACTCATTTTCAACATAGTTCCGGTCCTGAAAGACAACATGGTTAAGGGATTGGTCGCCAGTTTTCGGCGCAAGGACGAGCTGGACAGGATTTCCCATGAACTCTCCAGCATCCAGGAATACTCCGAACTTCTTAGAGGGCAGACCCATGAATATTCCAACAAACTCCACACGATAGCAGGCTTGATCCAGATAGAGGCATATCAGGAGGCCCTTGATCTGGTCGCGCGGGAATCCTCAGGTTACGAGGAGATAATCCAGTTCCTTCACCAAGCTGTGCCGCATCCGGTAATCGCAGCGATCGTCTTGGGTAAATTCAACAGGGCCAAGGAGTTGAAGATCGCTTTCGAGGTCGACCGGGAAGGCTCCATGGTGGATGTCCCTGATTGGATCAAGCAGGAAAAGATTGTTACGATCGTCGGGAATCTGTTGGACAATGCATTCGAGGCCGTCCTTGAACAGGAGAAAACCCGGCGAAACGTCTTTCTTTCATTCACCGATCTCGGGAACGACATCGTCTTCGAGGTTGAGGATTCCGGGCCGGGGATACCGCAGGAGCGGTTGGATGTCATTTTTGAAAAGGGCAATTCCTCCAAGGGAACCCTCAGAAGAGGACTGGGATTATACCTGGTAAAGCAGCGTCTGGACGAGTTGGGCGGGTTCATATCCGTTTCGTCGAACGAATCCGACCATACCCTCTTTTCCGTAATTATTCCGAAAGCCAGGTGTGCAGTCATATGATGGATATCCAGGTACTCATTGTCGAAGACGACACAAAGATTGCGGATCTTCACCGCCGGTTCACCGAAAGGGTGGAGTCGTTTACTGTTGTCGGCATTTCCCAGGGGCTTGAAGATGCCAGGATCATGATCGAACTCTACAAGCCCAACTTGATTCTGCTCGACCTGTATTTCCCGGAAGGGACCAGCCTTGATCTGCTGCGTGAAATGCGTGCGCAAGGCATTGAAACCGACGTAATCCTGATCACGGCGACCAGGGAGATGGGGCCGCTCAAGGATGCTTTGCGGGGCGGGGTCTTCGACTACATCATCAAGCCGGTTATTCTGGAACGGTTTGTAACCTGCCTGGAAAAATTCAAGGAATATTTCCGCCGCCTGCACTCCGAGGACATGCTGGAGCAACGGGACGTGGACAGCATCCGCAACCTCAATCCGACGACTTCCATGTCCGAGGCGTATCCCGAGGGCTTGCCCAAAGGCATCGATGCGCTGACCCTGAAAAAAGTCAAGGCCGTGTTCGACCGAAAATGCCCTGAAATACGGGACGGTGCCAGCGCGGAAGAAATCGGCGAACTCATAGGAGCGAGCCGGTCCACTGCCCGACGCTACCTGGAGTACCTGGTCGCCATCGGTTCCATTTACCCGGACGTGGCATACGGCACGGTTGGCCGTCCCGAACGCAAATATTTTAAAAACTGATCCTTGTTCGCTGAACAGCCCTCACAGCTTCCCTCTCTTTGCCCTCCCTGCGCCGGGAACCGTCCGGTGTTGTCTTGGTTGTCGTCATCGGCGTGACCAATATAAACAATATTATTTTTAGACAATAAATAGCCATTAAGCAGCTAATCACACATCTTTTTTAAGTTATTGTAACGATACTCCCGTGTGAAATGGGTTGCAGTTCAATAACTCAAAAGTCTGCCCATGCAGGAGGATGTATGAAAAGGTTAGTTGCTGTCATCAGTGCGCTTATGTTGGTTGTTGCCATGTCGGTTCCCGCTTTTGCCGGGGGAGTCGTGCTCAAACTCGGCCACATTGCCGAACCTGTTCACCCGTATGGACAGGGCGCCGACAAATTTGCCGAACTGGTCAAAGAAAAATCCGGTGGCGAGATCATCGTCAAAGTCTTTCCTTCTTCGCAGCTCGGCGGACAGAAGGACCTCATTGAAGGCCTCATTTACGGGACCGTGGATATGGCGCTGGTCGGGACGGCGGTCCTTGGACAGTTCCAGCCGCAGATATCGATCTTTGACCTGCCCTTTCTTTTCCAGGACCGCGAACATGCATACAGGTCGCTCGACTCTGTCGGTATGGACCTTGGCAAGGCCCTTGAGCCCAAGGGGATCAAGATGCTCGGCTACATGGAAAACGGTATCCGCCACCTGACCAACAATGTCCGCGAGGTCAAGACCCCGGCCGATATGCAGGGTCTCAAGATCAGGGTCATGACCAACAAGATTTTCATCGCCATGATGAAATCTCTCGGCGCGTCCCCCACCCCCATGGCCTTCGGCGAACTCTACTCCGCCATGCAGCAGGGCACCGTGGACGGCCAGGAGAACCCCAGCGCCCATATCTGGACCAAGCGTTTCTTCGAGGTCCAGAAATATGCCTCCAAGACCGCCCACGCCTATTCCCCCGAGCCGGTGGTCATGTCCATGGTCAGTTGGTCCAGGCTCACCCCGGAACAGCAAAATGTCATTATGGCGGCTGCCAAGGAAGCCATTGACTGGCAGCGCAAGCTCTCCACTCAGAAGGACGAGGAATACTGGAAGCTTATTGAAGAGACAGGAAAAATCAAGATTATCGACGTTGACCGCGAACTGTTCAAGGAAGCCACCAAGCCGGTGTACGAAGAATTCGCACCCGTTGTCGGCCAGGAGAACATTGACAGAATCAACGCCCTGAAAAAGTAGCTATCTTGAAATGGGGCCGGAATCGCTTCCGGCCCCATTCCTTGTAGGAGGTTTTTCCTGATGGATAAGTTGTTCAACAAATTGCATGCGGTGCTCTACTGGATCTCCGTGACGTCGATGACGATAATGCTTGGCCTGATCTTCTTTCAGGTCGTCAACCGCTATATCTTCGGCCAGACCTATGAGTGGTCGGAAGAACTTGCCCGATTCCTTTTCGTCTGGGTCGTTTTTCTCGGATCGGCGCTCATCATGGGCGAAAGCGGCCACTTGGCGGTGCAAATGCTGCCCTCCAAGCTGAAAGGCACGACTGCCGGAGTGGTGCTGGAAGTGTTCATCAATCTGTGCAGCTATGCCTTTACCCTGCTCCTGCTGGTCCAGGGGGCCAAGATGACCTCGGTCATGACCTTCCAGGTTGCTCCCGGCCTGGGGATTTCCATGAGCATAGTCTATTCCATCATCCCCGTAAGCGCTTCCTTGATGCTCCTTTACCTGTTCAAGGATTCCGTGCGGATCATCAAACACCTCAAAGAACGCAAGGGCTAGGAGACGATCGTGGAAGCAGTACTACTTTGCACCTTTCTCGGCCTGACCTTTCTGGGGGTGCCGGTCGCGTATGCGCTCGGCCTCTCCGTCTCTGTAATCTTATACCATTATATGCAGATGCCGCAGGTCATGATCACCCAGGTCATGTACTCGGGAATCGACTCTTTCTCCTTCATGGCGGTTCCTTTCTTCATGCTCGCCGGCGCGTTCATGTCCGCAGGCGGGGTGACCAAACGGCTTGTCAACTTTGCTCAGGCCCTCGTGGGTTCCTTTACCGGGGGGCTGGCACAGGTCGTCGCGGTTTCGGGAATGTTTTTCGCCGCGATCTCAGGATCGTCTGCCGCCACCACTGCCGCTATCGGATCGACCATGGTCGATGAAATGGAAAAGAAGGGCTACCGACGTGAACTGGCAACGGGAATCGTCGCTGCGGGCGGAACAGTCGGTATTGTTATTCCTCCTTCGATCACTCTTGTCGTGTACGGCGTCATTGCCGGTGCTTCAATCGGAGATCTGTTTGTCGGCGGCTTGGTTCCCGGACTGCTCATGGGACTGACCATGTGTATTGTCAGCTATTTCATCGCCAAGAAGGATGGTATCCCGGCTGAAGGTTCCTTTTCGTTCATACAGCTTCTCAAAGCATTCAAGGATTCATTCTGGGCTCTCATGACGCCGGTCATCATTATCGGCGGTATCTACGGCGGCGTTTTCACCCCGACCGAAGCCGCAGCCGTGGCTGCCGTGTACGGGATATTCGTCGGCTTCTTCATCTACAAGGAACTGACCCTCAAAGATTTTCCCCGCATCATCTTTCAGGCGGTCATGGGAACGACCATGATCATGTTCATTGTAGGCGCAGCTAAGGTTTTCGGCTGGATGCTCACCAACCTCGAGATCCCCCATCACATCGGCGAGTACATTGTCTCCCTGACCTCTTCACCTGCCATGTTCCTCCTGATGATGAACCTGCTGCTGCTCTTCATCGGAACCCTTATCAATGCCTCGGCAGCGGTGGTCATCTTGACCCCGATATTCCTGCCTGTCGCACTGAGGCTGGGCATTGACCCGCTGTTCTTCGGCGTCCTGATGGTCGTTAACCTGGCCATCGGGTGCATTACTCCTCCGGTCGGCCTCGACCTGTTTGTCGCCAGCGCAATCACCAAGGTCCCGTTGGAAAAGGTGATCAGAGCCTCGATCCCCTATTTGGTCGCCTTGCTCGTGTCCCTGTTGCTGATGACACTTTGTCCCCCCATCATCACGTTTCTTCCCAACCTGTTGCAATAGCGGTTAAGATATATGCCTGGCACGTCACAGTGCCGCACTCCTCAGGCCCCGCAGTATTTCACTATGCTGCGGGGCCAAATCGTACTGCAAGCGCTCAAAATACGGCGGGAGCGACTCTTCGGTGAGAAATGGAGAAGTGGGTCCACTTTGTTGGACCATTGAGCAGCGCTTTTAAGGTGGACAGTTTAACGGGCTACGCTGCTTGGCGGGGCCAAGCCAGAGGGGGTACCCCCTCTGGCTTGGGTCGCGTTTGATATATCTCCATCGGCTTCCTGCCGTCAAAGGTCTTGTGAGGACGACGGTAGTTGTAGAAATCAAACCACCAGGCCAGAGCCCCACGCAGATCACTACCTGTCTCCAACTCCCGCACATAGACGCATTCGTATTTGAGCGACTTCCAAAGTCGTTCGATCATCACATTGTCCATCCAACGGCCTCGGCCATCCATTGAGATACGGACGCCTGCATTCCGCAGAGCCTTTGTGAACTCATAGCTAGTAAACTGACTACCTGATCCGTATTGAATATCTCCGGTACCCCATAACGATTCATGGCATCCTCCAAGGCTGAGACGCAGAAATCGGCGTCCATCGTATTCGATAAACGCCAAGACAGAACAGCACGGCTGTGCCAGTCCATGATCGCCACGAGGTACAAAAAGCCTCGTTTCATCGGAATGTACGTAATGTCCGCACACCAAACCTGATTGGGCTTCGTGATTGCTCGGTGCCGCAACAGGTATGGATATATCTTGTGCTGCGGGTGGGGATGACTTGTTTTCGGCTTTTGATAAATCGCCATCAACCCCATCCTGCGCATAAGTCGACGGACTCGGCCACGTCCGATCTGATGCCCCTCATCCCGCAGGATGTTGCGCATCTGTCGAGAGCCGAAGAACGGCAACTCCATGAACAACTCATCGATGCGTTGCATCAGCTCCAGGTTGTACGGAGACTCGCCGGTCGGCTGGTAGTAGTATGTTGAGCGTTGCAGCTTGAGAATTCTGCACTGATGCCGAACACTGAGCACGGGATGCTCCTTGTCGACTATCTCACGCCTCCGCTCGCAGCTCAGATTTTGGCGAAGGCTTGTTGCAAAAAATCCTTCTCCACGGTGAGTTGCCCGATTTTAGCGTGAAGCTCTTTAATCAATACTTCGTCACTTTTCTGGACCTTTTGGGCCTTACCTGCAAAGCCAGCAGCAACTTGCTCTTTGGCCTGCTTCTTCCATTTGGATATTTGGTTGGCGTGAACGCCGTATTTGCTGGCCAGCTCGGAAAGCGTGAGTTCGCCGGTAAGTGCGTCGAGGGCTACACGGGTCTTAAATTCAGCAGTAAATCTTTTCCTTTTCTTGGACATCAAAAGCCTCCTTCGGGCTTCTTACGTCCACCTTAAACTGTGGTCCAGTTTCTTAGACCCACTTCTAACTGTGTTTGAGGGGTATGAGGTGGGATGGGGTTTTGCCAGTGCTAAATGGCGCTTTTGGGGGGCGTGATAATTTTGCTCCTCCTGCCCGTTTTGGGGATTGGGAGAGTGGAGGTCAGAGATTTGGTAACCGTGCAGGATTGGGGTATTTTTGCGCGAATTATAGGGATAGGTAAGGGAGCCTCTGGGGCTTCGGCGGGGAGTGGAAGATCGCTTGGAATTTAGTCAAGCGGTCATGGTCTAGATCGGTTTGGACGGCAATGTTATTTGGAGTAGCTTTTACCATCAGTGGAAATAAGGTAAAGTGTCTCGCAGTATGGTAGGCGCATATAGATTTTGGATTTAGCTATTTGAGCGAGCGCCATGCCTCTACAAAGGATGCTGACACCTCCTGT
This sequence comes from Pseudodesulfovibrio sp. 7M6, assembly GCF_050058625.1. Taxonomy (GTDB): domain Bacteria; phylum Desulfobacterota; class Desulfovibrionia; order Desulfovibrionales; family Desulfovibrionaceae; genus Pseudodesulfovibrio; species Pseudodesulfovibrio salinus. Next base: position 592,137 of record NZ_CP188816.1, read on the forward strand.
TTTACGTTCACAAATCGCATCTGCACTTTCTATAAAATTCATCTCTCCTACTCGTGGGATGATGAGCGTTTTTCCTTCTGGCACAGCTCCTATCGGTTGAATCACAAATAGCGTAATTTGTGTCGACAATAAAAACAGAATGAACACACTTGCCAAAGTGAATAAGGTGAATTTTTTCATTGTCTTCTAATGCTCTAGTGAATATTTTTTGAAGGAGAGTTGTTCCCAAGATTTCATCACACAGTCATTCAAGCCAACCACGCTGAATCGAAGAATCGCACCTGGGTAATCATTGTAGAACCAATGTTCGACAGACAGCCCATTGGTGCCACTGGCAGAATAAAAAATTCCATCTACGTATTCAGAGTCAGCCCAGCGGATATACTCCTTATTAACTTTGTCAGGTAAGCCCAGTTTGTCGATGACTGCATCGTGACTCATTCCGGCACTCAGTGGGATTTCGATTACGTCTATGGGTATCTGTATAAGCGCATCTTCAACTTCAATATTTATGATACCGTGTCCTGGCTTTTTGAACTTGAGTTCCCCGTCATTGCTTATCGAGAGGATCTTCTCCTGAAGAGATTTGTATTTTATTGTGTACGACTGTCCATTTGCTTTGAAATACTTGTTTTGTATGGCGAGTTTCTTTTTCACTTCACAGAGAATCTGAAATGGTTGTCCGTATCTTTTGGAGTTCTTTTGCAAAATGTAAAATTTTTTGTCGCCGTAGTGAATCAAGATCGTTGTTCCATCTACATGGAATTTTACAGGATTTTTAACTTTTGGATAAAGGTCGGTGAAACTTTTTGCTGACTGCCGTTCATTGGTTGAATGATTCTTTTTTTGATATCCTCTTATGATCCCTTCGAGCTTTGCTAATCCTTTCAGTGCAGACTTGTAGTTATGGGTGGCGAAATCTTTTTTTATCTGTTCGTGAGTTTTGTAAAAGGTATCATCTGACTGTGCTCCGATTGATGACTGGAAAGGGACAAGAGTGAAAAGAAGCACTAGCAGTAAGGTCTTTTTTATCGCCATGAATAGTCTCCACCATTAAGCACTGGATGTATTTATTCTGTTCGTTTTATCGTTATAGCATATTCAAGTTTGTGTAAATGGGATTGGCAAAAGTGGCTGGATTAACTCTGAAATGAAGTCAACCATTCGGTCAACCAAACCCCTTTAACACCACCCTCAAATTACTGGTTTCCTGTTGACTTTAAAATAAAAAATCAAAGTATTTCAAAGCTTACAGGCCCGCCCTCCTGCATGGCATTCAAGAGGTCGTGGGTTCGATTCCCTCCAGCTCCACCAATGAATTTAAAGTCTTAGAAGGTTTTCCTTCTAAGACTTTTTCGTGGAATATACTTCTTCCCGGTGCGGTAAATGAGCCCCGGAGAAGAAATGGGGACGCCATGATGTGGGGCTTCGTGAAGATTGCGAATTGGCTGGGGAAATCTCGTTCGCTTTGACCTGCTACCGGGTATCGGCCTTGCCTTTCACTTATCGCGCTTGTCCCAGTATATGTTTCAGCACCGCTTTTAAGTCATCCATCTCAATCGGCTTGGCAACATAGTCATCCATGCCGGCAGCAAGGAATTTGTCGCGGTCTCCGGTCATGGCGTAGGAAGTCATGGCGACTATGGGGATGTGGGTATCAAGCACGTCATGGTTGCCGCTCCGTATCCGACGGGTGGCCTCCACGCCGTCCATGACATCCATCTGGATATCCATGAGAACGCAGTCGTATGAGTCTCTGCGCAACGCTTTAAGGGCCTCCTCACCATGGTTGGCTGTGCCGACCTGATAGCCCATCTTTTCAAGGTTCAGGCGAGCGCTCAAACGGTTGATATCGTCGTCCTCGACCACCAGGATCCGCTTCGAAGTTGAGGGCGCAGTCTCCTGGTCCATCCGAGATTCCTGCGGCTCCTCAACACCTGGATCAGGGCTGAACGGGATCATCAGGTACACCCGGGTGCCTTGGCCCTCGGTGCTGTCGAAGGTCAATGTTCCACCCATGGCATTGACGAGTTCATCGGTGATGGCCAGGCCCAGGCCGGCACCCTGGTGCGATCGTTTAAAATCCTCCTCGACCTGTGTGAAGGGCGTGCATATCCGGTCGATCATGTCATCTGGGATGCCTTTGCCCGTATCACTGATGATGAACAGCAGCCGTGTCATGCCCCTTTGGCCAATCGGTAGCGGGGATATCTCCAAGCGCACCTTCCCTCGCTCGGTAAACTTCATGCCATTGCCGATCAAATTGAAGAGAATCTGCCTGAGGCGAATCTCATCCCCAAGCAGGCGGGGGGGAACGCCCGGGAAGACCTCGACGTCAAAAGCCAGCCGGTCGCTGTAATGGAGGGGGGAAAATGTCTCGGTAATGGGGGTAATGATATCCACCATGTTAAAGGGTTCCCTTACAATGGGCAGACGGCCTGCCTCGATGCGCGACAGGTCGAGAATGTCGCCCAGCAGATTGGTCAGCCGGCCCCCGGATCGGATTGCCATGTCGGCATACATTTCCAACTCGTTGGAAATGCCGCCCGTCTTGATGAGTTGCAGCATGCCGAGCAGTCCGTTGAGCGGCGTGCGAATTTCGTGGCTCATGTTGGCCAGAAACTGGGACTTTGCGGCATTGGCCAGTTCAGCCCTCTTCTTGCTCTCTTCAAGTTGCTCGATCAACTCGGTTTTTTCGGCCATGGTCCGAGCGAGTTTTATGTTTCCGTAACTGAGCTTGGCGATCATTTCCGCCAGTTGCGAATAGAAATTCATGACCGTATCAAGGGTGTCATGACTCCAGCGGGGTACACGGTCCAAAGCGGCGAGGTATTCCTCCTCATCGAAACCGTAGTTATTGGCCTGCGCCCTGAAGAAAGCCCTGTCGGGTTCTTCCTCGGTGAAGATGAACTGACCCATGAACAGGTTCCCCATGTGTTTTCCGCCGATAAAGAGAGGGGTCGAGACATCCCACATCCCGTTCTTGCAGCGATACAGCTTGAACTCGCCCGGCTTCACTCCAGTGGTGAGTTCGGTGTCACTCTCTCTGCACCTCTTGCAGGTTTCGGGATGCACCCGGTGAAATTTTGTGCAGATATCCTGCCAGCCTGCACTGATGAGTACCGTTCCTTTCAGGTCCAGGATCGCGAAGACCATGCCTGTCAGCTTTTGAAAACTTTTCATCAGCAGCTGAAGGGCATCAATATCGATGATATCCGGTAGTTCGAGGTTCTCGATCCCTTCGTCAGGGCCGAGGGTGACGTCGAAATTGGAACTCATATGCAATATGCCCTCTTTTAAAGAGCGCCTTTCTTGCAATTCATCTAACTGTTTTATTTCAAACTTTGAGTTCATCTTTTTCACCACAATAAGAGGTATTGGGTTGATTCTGTATCTGCATAGTATGAAAAAGAGCGTCAAATCAATGAGATTTGTTCTTTTTGCAAATTCGACAGGAGAGGTGGGGTATGAAGTCCAAGGACAGCTTCGACAGAAGTGCCGAATTCGAAACCTTTGACCGTAAGATCGAGCGAGTAAACGTGGATTTCCCGGTGTGGATGGTCAAGGAGATGGACGAGAAGGCCCGGAAGCTCGGTATTTCCAGGCAGGCTTTGGTCAAGGTGTGGATGTCCGATTGCTCCGGCGAGAACAAAATAGCTCTGTAAAGTTGGGCATCTCCAGCACGTGTAAAGTATCTACGCGTAGCTGGCCTTAAGTTGGGGACTTACATGTCCTCCTGCCATTGAATCGCTCGCAGTATTTGTTTCCCAATGGACAGCCGGGCTCATCGAGAGCGGGATTTACCCAGAAAGGGGAAAGAGAAATTCTTTCAATTCCGGGGGAAATTTGGCATAGAGGTCTCCTGTTTTAAGCCTGCTGTTACTTCATTCAAAGGAACTGGATATGACAATATTAGGTACAGCCAAAACGGCATCGGCAAAGAAAATGATGCTGCTTGGTGGTGGTGAACTGGGGAAGGAAGTTGTGATCGAGGCGCAGCGTCTCGGCATTGAGGTCATTGTGGTTGATCGCTACGAAGACACCCCTGCCATGCAGGTGGCGCACCGCTCCTATACCATGTCCATGCTGGATGGTGATGCGCTTCGGCGAGTCATTACAGAAGAGAAGCCGGACTATATCGTGCCCGAGATCGAGGCTATTGCCACATCTACTTTGGTCGAGCTTGAAAAAGAAGGCTTCAACGTTGTTCCGACAGCCAATGCGACTAAGCTGACCATGGACCGTGAAGGCATCCGGCGTCTTGCCGCCGAGGAAGTGGGGCTGACCACGTCGCCTTACCGCTTTGCCGACACGGAAGAGGAATACCGGGCGGCCGTGGCTGAAATTGGTATCCCCTGCGTGATCAAGCCCGTCATGAGTTCTTCCGGAAAAGGGCAGTCCACGGTGAAGAGCGAGGCCGATATCCAAAAGGCGTGGGACTATTCCCAGTCCGGCGGCCGAACAGGGGAAGGGCGGATCATTATCGAGAAGTTTGTCCCTTTCGATTATGAGATTTCCCTTTTAACCGTGCGTCATGTTGATGGCACAACGTTTTGTGCACCGATCGGGCACCGGCAGGAAAACGGGGATTACCGTGAGTCCTGGCAGCCGCAACCCATGAGTGATGCGGCCCTTGCAAAAGCTCAGGAATATGCGCGCAAGATCACGGACGCCTTGGGTGGACGTGGCCTTTTTGGCGTGGAGCTGTTCATTAAGGATGATGATGTCATCTTTAGCGAGGTTTCCCCGCGTCCGCATGATACCGGTTTGGTAACCGTCATATCCCAGGATTTAAGCGAATTTGCCCTGCATGTAAGGGCTGTCTTGGGCTTACCGATTCCGGGCATTCGTCAATACGGAGCCGCTGCTTCGAGTGTGATTTTATCCAACGGCACATCGGATAAACCCGCCTTTGATGGCGTGGATGTCGGGCTTCGCGAGGCGGATACGAAGGTGCTGATTTTCGGAAAAGGCGAATGCGCTGGCGTCCGTCGCCTCGGCGTTGCCTTGGCCCTTGCCGACGATGTTGAGAGCGCCGTAGAAAAGGCAAAAAGGGTTTCTTCCGCTGTAACTGTTTTGTATTAGCAGCAGGCCCCCGCCAAGCAAATCACTGATGCAATTCTGTGAGGGAATTGGCGCTCGTTGCTTTTTCCCTGAATTTCCCTCGTCCGTTACAGATAATAAGGCCGGGTGCGTATGAACGCACTCGGCTTTTTTGTTTCATCTTATTAATTCCTTCGAGGGGGGGCGGTGGAGGGAAAATCGTGAATAACACATCGGTTTAGATTGATTTTTAAATAATAAATTAGGGGTTGGTATAGATAACGATACCAGCTCCTAACAAATATGCTGATGACCTGCGTCGGTGAGGGGGTAATCAGCTTACGATAGGGGCGGTGCCTTGACTGCCGGGTAGCGCTAGCTGTTAGGTTTGGTGGCAGGCCGACATGCACAATTGAGCAATTCGGTGGGAACGAGCAATTTTGTCCAAGCTTTTCTTGTTTGAGCCATGGATAATGCCAATCAGACCCGAGGTTGAGAAATGACAGCGATGCAATCGAATCATTTTGAATTTGTGAACGCCAGGAATGATATGGGCACGAAGGTGCTTAATGCCACCATGTCCGATTTTTCCTATGCCAAGCACGCGCATGAGGAGTTGGCCTTGGGGGTTACCACGGGGGGTGTTCAGGAGTTCGAATACGAAGGCAGTCAGTTCCGAAGCTATCCAGGGGATGTAATATTATTCAACCCCGGTGACGTACACAACGGAAACCCCGGCAATGCGGAAACTCTCAGGTATACCATGCTCTACCTGGATGCTGATGATTTCTACCCGCTTATGTGGAGCGCGGCTACGGCGCGACACGCGCCGGTCAGGATTGCGGAAACCCATTTCAGGGATGCCGTTCTTCAGTCTCGGATTCTGGAAATGTCCCACCTTGTTGCCGACGGGAATCATTTGTCCATCGAGTACGATCATTGCCGCTATAAGATGGCAAGGCGCCTTGCCCGGCGGATGAGTATTTACAGTGCGGATTCCTGGACAAGTCGTAAGGATACGCTGCTCATGAGGGCGAGAAGCTACATCCACGACAATGCCGCCGAAGACATTTCCATTGATGCGATCAGTTTGGTGGCAGGGCTGTCGAAGTATCATTTCATTCGTCTGTTTCGAAAGCAGTTCGGCCTGACGCCGCATCAATACATCCTCAATCTCAAGGTCAACAAGGCGTGTCTTTCCCTTGAGGCGGGAGTTCCTCCTTCCGAAGTAGCGCAACAATTTGGTTTTTTTGATGTGAGTCACCTGAATCGCCACTTCAAGCGATCATTCGGCGTCACGCCGAAACAGTATCAACTGCAATTGCAACGGTAAGGCTGAAGGCATGATTGGAATCTTTTTGTATTGCCTGGGGGTTATGTATACTCCCGGTCCTGTGAATATTCTCAGCTTGAATCAGGGGGTGCAAAACCGGTTTACCCAGCATATTCCCTTTTGTGCGGGAGTGGGAGTCGCCCTCTGTTTTTGGTTCCTTTTCATCGGGTATGCGGGAAGTGCCGTCATGAGTGATAAGGTTATGCCCATCATCTCACTGTTGGGAACTGTCTTTATTTTGTATCTCGCCTGCAAAATCATTTTTTCAAATGTTGATGGCCTGCTGCGTGACGAGAAAGGCACCACGTTCAGTTTTCGTGACGGGTTGTTGATGCAGCTCTTGAATCCCAAGTCTTTTCTCGCCGTCCTTCCGGTTACAGCCGTACAGTTTCCCGCCGCAGGCATAGAAGGAAGCCAGATTGCAGTATGGTCGGTCGTCCTGGGAGCATTGGGATTCGGCGCACCGGTGGCATACGCCTTTGTCGGAGCCAGGGTCGCCAAACATATAGAAAACACGCGCTATATCAGGTGGTTCAATTATCTGATGGGCACCGCCTTGGTCTTCGTGGCCTTGGATATTGCGTACAACCATGTTTATCTGGCCCTTCGGTAATTTTGTCCGATACGGGGGGCGCGTGGACTGCTTTGACTGCCTTCAAGTTGTAATGGATTTAATTCCATGCCGTGTCGGCGGGAAGTTTGAAAGGCTTGGAAGTTTGTTCTTCCAAGCCTTTCGGGTTGTGACATCCGGGTGGGAACGAGTGGCTGAGGGAGCTACTGGTCCCACGGCTCCATTCATTGAATTTCCCGCCTCACAAAGCGACGCCCAATGGCTAGGCGCAAAGTGCCGTAATATCCGCCCCGACGATGGCGTCGACCTTCTCCAGTATCTTCTCCTGCGGCCAGTCCCACCAACGAATTTCCAGCAGTTTATCGATGGTTCGAGGCTCAAATCGTTTCCGGATCGGCGTGGCGGGATTGCCGCCGACAATGGTGTACGGCTCTATGTCTTTAGTTACCACGGAACATGCGCCGATAATCGCGCCGTCCCCGATTGTAACTCCGGGCATGATGGTGGCGTTCATGCCTATCCACACATCGTTTCCAACCACGGTGTCCCCCTTTTTGTTCGGAGTGTCGAACATCGCCTGGATGTCCTCACGGGTGGTCGCGGATGTCATGGTAAAATTGTTGAAAGGGTATGTGGAAAATCCACTCATGTTGTGGTTGGCCGTGCTCGTGATGAAACGTGTTCCATGGGCCATCTGAACAAACTTGCCGATGACAAGCTTTTCGAGGCTCAGCGGAAAAAGGTAGGGCGCGATTGCGGCCGCGTAATCTTCCAGTTCCCTGAAGTTCGAGTAATAGCTGAAATCGCCCACCTCAATGCGGGGGTGATCCAGTACCTGGTTCAATTGCACGACACTTCGGACAACAGTGCCGTCCGGCATGATCATTGGATATTTGACGGTGGCGTCAAGCATGGGTGCTCCTTAGCGGGGTCACGGATTTTGTTATGGATAGGCGGATTGTTGGGGACTGGCGTTTCCCGTCCCACATGGGGCGGTTCTCACCTATTGCAGCTTGCCTATCAGTGTCGAAAGGGTCTCTGTCTGTCTTGCACTGAGTGGGGCAAGGATGGAATCGGTTATGAGCTGGAAACTGGCCCAGGCATCCTTGAAAAGGTCTGCGCCTGTATCCGAGAGCTTGACGAGGCTCACTCGCGCATCGCGTGGATTGCTTTCCTTCTGAACCAGATGGTTCTTTTCCATGGGATTCAGAAGGCGTGTTACGCCGGAGGCGCTCAGGCCGACACTCTCGGCCAAGTCGATTCGCCTCATGGTCACTTGAGGGGCTTGGTTCAGGTTGCACAGGATGAGGAATTCCGTGAAACTGATGCCGTGTACAGAGAGTTGCGAATCAATTTTTTTCAATAAGTTTGCGTGAAGATTGGCCATGGATATGATGAGTGTTTCATTGCTCATGTCTTATTCCTTTTATTTGTGTTTGAGTTGTGCTTGACTGATCAAGTAAATAAAGGCGCGAGGCCTCACTGTCAAGAGAGAAAATTGCTATTTCAAAAGTGGCGAACAGGAGGGGGTGGCGGTTAGGCCTTCAGATGATGATCCCTTGCCCCTCGTTATGGCCTGTGGAAAATCGTGAATTCAACCGGTAGCTTCTCTGGAAGTGCTACGGGACTGGGCCTTTCTTTGGCCCTTTGGGGGGAAGATAAAGCAATCTGTGGTGACATATTTTCCATTCTGGTCCATTCTTCAGGTTCCGCCCGTAAGCACCAGGGAACAACGTATCAAAAACGAATCGATAATGGGGAGAGTGATGATACACAAAGGATCATGTCTATGCGGCAAAGTGACCTTTGAAGTGGAAGGGGATTTTGAGCATTTTTATCTTTGTCATTGTGAGCGATGCCGGAAGGATTCGGGGTCTGCGCACGCAGCGAATTTGTTTTCTTCCACGGCCCGGTTGCGGTGGCTGTCAGGAGAGAAGTATGCCCGGACATTTGATTTAGAGGGGCATATAAAGAGCTTTTGTGCCGAGTGCGGATCAGCGCTTCCCAATATCCAGATGGGCGGAGCACTGCTCGTCGTCCCCGCTGGAAGCCTGGACAGCGATGTCCCGATCAGCCCCGATGCACACATCTTTCACGCGAACAGGGCAAACTGGGATCAAAATTTGGAGAACCTTCCATGTTTTGCTGGAAATCCCGAGGAAGGCTCTGAGCAATAGAATTAAGGCTTGGCAGTTCTTTCCCGGGAGTCTGACTTGCCAAGTCCAACGGTGTGCGGGGGCTGATTAGCTTCTGGCCGTAAAATGTGTTGGAGAGTTCTCCTTATGTCAAATAGCCAAATTTCAGATCCGATGGTATTTGTTTGGGATAGCAACTGATATTCGGTATAATCCGACCTAGACGAAAGGGATTGTCCTACCTGTCCGGTTAACAGCTTTGTTGTTATCTGGTTATTAAGATGATGGCGAAAGTGGCTTGGCAACCCTTTCGTCTTTTTATCCCTCTTCCAATTGGTAAGAAAATAAGAATATTCAGCAAATTGAAGCAAGCAGCAATCATGACAAACATTTTGATTGCAGGATGTTTCTTAATATTTATCCTATGTTATCCTCCAACTCCATTCGTTCTGATCGGTTTGCAAACTTCCATTTTATACAATATATGCGAACGCTGTTATCGTTTTGGGCTATAGTTTTAATAGATAATAAAGTGGGAACTCATGGATAGATTCTTTGGCAGCTATATCGCATGCAGGTGGACGCTGCCTTGTTTATTCCTTTTGCTGGTTGCCGGGTGTGCCGGGCGGAGTCCTGACTATAACGGAGAAACAACCCGTTTCCGGTTCGGCAATGTAGCCTTTTCACTTCCCTACGGCTATTTGCGGGATTCCGAGTATCTTGCCATCCAGGGGATACAGGTGAAGGAGATTGAGATTCCCGAAAAGAATGGGAAACCGGACATAGATCATGAGTTATTGAGATACCTTATTGGCATAACAAAATTGCAGGCCAAAAAAAGTGAGAAGGGTTTCAACAACGATCTGGAGGATGTTTCGGAGAAATTTGGCGTTCCGGCCCGCAGGGTGCTCAGCAGTGTGCTTGATGGTGACAAGGAAGTCATATTCGACTTCTATATGATGCAGGAGCGGGATGTCTTTCTGATTTTCTTCAAGGCGGCGGAGAACCTTGATCTGGACAAGCTTGAAAGCGACGTAAAGAAGCTGCACGACATGTATAGTCCGGAAGCGGGTAAAGACACCAAGGACCTCGCCACCGAGCATGGCTTTTTCCAAGGGCTCCTCTCCTCACAAATTCCGTTCAAATATCGGCTAACCTACCGGATGCCCTTTTCGCTGGATTACATTTCCATTGATTATGGTGGGGAAGTGAAACACCCCCCGGTCCTTTCCAATACGTGGTCGGCGATTGTCAGCCTAAATCCCGTCATTTATCTCATGTTGCCGGATAAGGAGCGAAATCAGGACTATGAAGTGGATGGTATCACTGGTCATGAGCTTGTAATCGAACACTTCGGCATATGCACTCCCAACGAAAGGGACAAACCCGTGTTCGAATGGTGGGGCAAGGTGCCTTCGGCTGCCGGGGAAAAGGAGCTGACGCTCAAGATTGTATCCGCTTTTAAAAGTACCAAAAGGTATAAGGAAAATCTCAATGTTTGGGACTGCTTGCTCAAGAATATCAAGGTGGAGCACTAGACATGTTGAAGCGCGCCATTGTTTTTTCGCTTTTTCTCCTGTTGGTTGGTGGATGCGCCAAGACTTACAGGATTGAGAACTTCAAGCCGGCTGCACTCGGCGTGATGAAAATGAACGTGCCCGCTACGCTGAAAACCAAGGTTCTGTATACGCGTCTCGACGACTGTGTCCTGACGGAATTGCCCAAGTCGAAAATCGACACGGCCGGGACGGTCGGCGGTATCGCCGCGAAAAAACTCTTTTCCGTCTGTGGAGATGCGTCCAAGTGTGAGGTCTTCGCCGAGGATGGCCTGCCCACCAATACGAGTATGGTCAGGGAAGGGGAACTCATCAAGGGCGCGGCGTTCGAGACGGACCTGGGGTACATTTGGCTGAAATATTTTCATGCCGTTCCACTGGAAAAGGCGCTTTCCGACATCCTGCTCGTACAGATGAGCTATAAAACCGCAGCAAAGGCCTCTACCGCGTCTTTCATGACCCGCTATGGCGCTATCGAACCGAATGATGAGACCACATACTGGCAGACCATGCTGGAAGGGAAAAACGGTTCCGGCTCTCAGACACTGACGGTCTATTACGCGTCGGAATCATCGAATTCACGGGAAGAAAGGATTGATCCGAGATTAGGCAGTTTCAGCTATATACTTTACCGGCATCTGGCCGAGTATTCCCGGAAAAGGACGGTTGGCGGCCTTCCGGGAACCGAGTGGATGGTCGAGAAATCGCAGCCCACCAGAACGCGGTACCAACAATGGTTTTATGCGGGAGAGGTGCCCGGTGGCGGCAAGGTCCGCATTGACATTTCGCTGGAGGCCCCGCTTTCCATGGATGAAGATCGGCAGGAAGCCATCTGGAATTTCATTTTGAATTCCGTGAGATTGCCAGGCCTGTCTCAATGATGCCGAGGAAGAGTGCCATTGGGCACTATGCTATTGATTGTTTTTTCTGATCTTCCTTCTTTTTTCTGCATATCGCACTTATTGCAAGATGGCCTTAAACGTTGGTGCGTATGTAATACTTGTGCGTATCAACATTCTGCAATAGGAATTCCACTGTATGGATAGTCGAATTTATTTGCAGAAAGCACAAATCGCCTATGAGAACGGGCGTTACGATAAGGTTTACGAGATCATCGGGCGAGGGCTGTCCGATATGGATGAAGGCGATAGGGCGAAAGGGCTTGCGTTGTGCTCCTTTGCCAGTATTTGCCAGGAAAAATATGACAAGGCCCTGGCCTATGCGGAAGACAGTCTTCGGCTTATGCCCAACGAGTGTGGGGCGTTGGTCGCCAGGGGTGAAGTTTACCGTAATCTGTTGTTTTATGACAAAGCGGAAGATGATTTTCGCAAGGCTCTTTCCCTGGCTCCATATGATGAATCAATTCACTATCATTTGGCAGTGACATACCATGAACAAAGAGATTTCAAGAATGCGGAGTCGGCAGTCAGAGAGGCGCTGTCTATTGCTCCTGATGATGTGGATTGCCTGACTCTACTTGCCGATATCTACAGAATGACCGACCGCAGCAAAGAAGGGGAAAAGTTTATCGACCGGGCGCTGAAAATAAATCCCGGCAATGCATATGCACTTCATATCAAAGGTCGGATCTCGGAAAGAAGGGGCGAAAGGATCGAGGCGTTCAGGGCCAGTCTTTCGGTCAGTCCGGTTAACAAAACCTTGCAATGGGGGCTATTGCAAAGCCGGTTGGCCCAACCTGCCACCTTGTGTGTCAGCCTTGTTGTCACTCTTGCGAATATCGCCCTGGGCCTCCTTGCTCCTCAAGAGGTGGTTGCCCATTATTGGCGGGTTGGAGTGCTGGGGACTATCGTTGGCGGACTCATGATAGGCCATAGATTACGTTGGCTTATTCCCTTTGTTCTCATAAATATTTTTTTTCTGATCGGGGGGAATGGATCCTTCGCGTCAAGAGATGATTTCAAGATCATTTTTGCAACTGGATTTTTTTCCTATTTTCTGTTTTTGTTCATTTATTTGTATTCTGCGTTTTTAAACAATTACTATATTGTCTGTAATGAATGGTATGATGCTGTGTCAAAACACTTCAGACAAAAATCACTTACCGCCTATTTGTTTGTTTTAATAAAGAGCAGGCAAACAGTATTATATATCACAGGGGCGTTGCTCTACGGCTGTGGGGTGGTATTGATACACTTCGATCCAAACAATGCCATAGTATTTCTGGCATGCTTTGTGATCGTCATCGTGGGTTCGGGTAATACGAACTTTTGGCAGTTGGCGGTTTATTACATCAACCAGTTGGTGATGACTATAGTCTGTTGGAGTGCTTTATCTTTTCTGGGCGATTCCATGGTCAGAGTATGGGGCACAGCGTTCTGGGGAGTATTGATATACCCCCTTATGGTGAGAAGCCTGCAAATTCTATCTTTGTCAGAGGACCAGTAACGTTATGTGTGATGATAAAAAGCCAACCGTCATTCCTCTTTTCCCCGATCAATATACGCCTCCGTCGGCGGAAGATGAGATCGTATATGAAAAAAGAATCACTTTTGCCGACGTGGGCGGACTGGCTGAGTTCAAGAAACTGGCTCAGATTAAGATTATCCAGCCGTTCAAGAGTCCGGAATTATTTAAAAAGTTTAAGAAGTCCGCAGGGGGCGGGATTTTGCTGTACGGGCCTCCCGGATGCGGCAAGACCTATCTGAGCCGGGCCATCGCCGGAGAGTGCGACTGCGAGTTTATCAACGTCGGCATAGACCAAGTTTTGGATATGTACTTGGGCAACAGCGAAAAGAATGTCGCTTCGCTCTTTCAGCGGGCAAGACAGAGTGCTCCTGCCGTACTTTTTATTGACGAGATTGATGCGCTCGGCCGACGCAGAGACCAGAATCGGAGCAGTGCTGGGCTCTCGGTGGTCAATACGTTTCTCAAGGAGATGGACGGACTGGCCTCCCAAAACAAGAATGTCCTTATCCTTGCGGCGACCAATGCTATCTGGGATGTGGACACGGCTCTGAAGCGGCCCGGCCGGTTTGACAATGTCCTTTTTGTTGCTCCCCCGGACGAAGAAGCCCGGAAGGATATTCTCGATATTAACCTTGCCGGGTTGCCTGTAAAAAATATCGACACTGCGGAACTGGCGCGTGAGACGAAGCTTTTTTCCGGTGCGGACCTTGTCGAGGTCGTCAACAAGGCAAGTGAATCCGTATTGATGGAGATACTGGAAAATGGAGGCCACGAGCGGGATATAGAGCAGAAGGATCTGCTTCGCGCGCGCAAGGCCGCTTCTCCATCCACCCTGGAATGGCTCAAGACAGCGGAGAATTACATCAAGTTTGCCAACGATACCGGGATATACGATACGCTTGAAAGCTACATGAAGGGGAAGGGGTTGCTGGTCAAAAAAAAGTGGTTTTTCTGATCAAACAGTAATGAAAGGGAGGGGCTGATCAGCCCCTCCCTTGTTTTTGGGAATAACCCGTCCCGTTAGCTCCACCGGATGAGTCGGGTTTCGTGTTTGTTGGCAAGTCCCGGATGGACAGGGATTACCCGCACGCCGTAACGCAGGGGACCCGGTGTGGTGGGCGCGTATTCGGCGCGGAATTCCAGGGTGTTGCCCTCGGAATGCTTCAGCTTCATGGGGATGCAGTCCACCACGGTCTGTTCGTCCGGGGTGGCGGCCACCAGTTCGGCCAGGATCTCCTCGTCCAGGAGCTGGCCCCTGTCCACCGTGGCCCGTACCGTCAGCCTGTTGCCCAGCTTGAACACGTCGCCGTGGATGCCCTCAACTTGGACCTCGCGAATGTTCACCGTGGAGAACCGGCCGGGAATGCGCTTGCGCCACTCGCCGATCTCCTTGGACAGGGCGTAGTTTCCCTTGTTCCGAAGCCCGGCCAGTTGCAGGGCGGGGAGGTACATGTCCTGGATGTAGTCCCGCACCATGCGGTGGGTGCCGTACTGGCGGAAGGCGGTCTTCATGGATTCCTTCATGCGTTGCAGCCAGGTGTGAGGGATGCCGTCGTCGGCCCGGTCGTAGAATTCCGGCACCACTTCGGATTCCAGTGCGGCATAGAGGTTGTCCGCGTCCACGATATCCTGGTTGACCTGATTTTCGTAGACCAGTCCGCTGCCCACTGCCCAGCCGTTGGTGCCGTCAAAGGCCTCGTCCCACCAGCCGTCCAGGATGGAGCAGTTCGGCACACCGTTGACCGCTGCCTTCATGCCGCTGGTACCGCTGGCCTCCATGAGCCGCGTCGGATTGTTCAGCCAGACGTCCGCGCCGGAAACCAGCAGCCGGGCCAGCCTGATGTCGTAGCTTTCCAGGAAGACCACGCGGCCGAGGAAGTCGTCCTGCTTGGCCAGCCTGCATATCAGGCTGATGTAACTGGCACCGATGGTGTCCGCCGGATGCGACTTGCCCGCGAAGATGATGTTTACGGGCCGGTCCGGGTTGCACAGAATCTTCTTGGTCCGGTTCATGTCCTGAAAGAGTAGCGTGGGCCGCTTGTATGCGGTGCAGCGCCTTGCGAAGCAGAGGGTGAGGTGATCCGGGTTGAGTGCCTCCAGGAAGGCCTGGAGCCGGTTGGGCGGTTCGCCCTCGCGCATCCACTGGTTGGAGATGGAGCGGCGCACTTCCTCGTAGAGCCGGTGCTTGAGCGCATTGTGGGTGTCCCACAGACGCCGGTTATTGAGATTGTCCAGGCAATTCCAGTCCACGTTGTCCAGGAGGCCCTGGTGAACCGGCTGGTTGCAGGACTCCTCGATGTCGAGGCGCATCCGTTCGTCCAGCCAGGAGGTGATGTGCACGCCGTTGGTCACATGACCCACTGGGATTTCGCTCAGGAGGAAGCCTCGCCACAGGTCCATCCACATGCGTCGCGACACATCGCCGTGCAGCTTGCTTACGCCGTTGCGAATGCAGGAGAGGTGCAGGGCGAGCACGGTCATGTTCAGGTGGTCCGCCTCCTCTGCATAGATGTGGCCGAGATTCCACAGCGAGTCCCAAGGAACGCCGATTTCCTGCGCGTATCCCCGGAAGTAGTTTTCCACCAGGGACTTCTCGAACCGTTCGTTGCCCGCCGGAACAGGGGTGTGCATGGTGAATACCGTTGAACCGTGCACAATCTCCCGGGCTGCGGCCAGATCCATGCCATCCTGGAGCAGGAGCTGCCGCAGGCGCTCGAAGAGCAGGAATGCGGAGTGCCCCTCGTTGAGATGATAGATGGACGGCGTGATGCCGAGGGCCATGAGCATCCGAACGCCGCCCACGCCGAGGATGATCTCCTGTTCGATGCGCCCCTTGGACGACGGTTCGTACAGGCGCGATGCGATATCCCTGTCAGGCCGGGAGTTCTCGTTCACGTCGGTGTCCAGCAGGTAGAGCTTGGCCCGGCCCACGTGTACTTCCCATATCTGTGCGAAGACCGTGCGGCCCGGCAGATCGACGGATATCAGAATTTTCTCGTCATCCTCCTGGTGCAGCGGCGTAATGGGCATGGTCGCGAAATCATTCTCGATGTATTCCACCACCTGTTCACCGTTACCGTTGATGCGCTGGTGGAAAAAGCCGTTCTTGTAGAGCAGGGACACGCCGATGAAGGGCAGGTTCAGGTCGCTGGCCGATTTGATGTGATCACCTGCAAGCAGACCCAAACCACCGGAATAGATAGGGATTGATTCATGGAGGCCAAATTCCATGGAGAAGTAGGCCACGGGGTTTTTCCAGGTGATACCCTGGACATTCGCACCATCCTGTTCCTTCATGTAGGCATCGAATCGCTCCAGCACGCTGGCCAGCCTTCCCTTGAACTCCGGGTCTTCCGCCAACTGGTCCAGGCGGGCTGTATCCATGGTGTCCAGGAAGAGGACCGGATTGTGCAGGCAGGCGTGCCATCTCGGCCCGTCCATCCATTCAAAGAGTTCCTGCGAGTCGCGGTGCCAGACCCACCACAGGTTGTTGGCCAGGTCCCGCAGCCGCGCCAGTGGGGCGGGCAGTTCCGAGACAACGGTGAAGGAACGGAGTCTCGGTTGGGTGGTGTTCACGCCGCTGAAGCTGATCTCCTTGCCCGGTGCGGCCGCCATGCGTTGCACTCCGGCGATGCGTTCGGTACGGATGGCCGCCGCCTGTTCATAGGCTTCCAGATAGCGCGGGTAAAAGTTCTCCCAGGTGGCCTCGTCCGCTATGCGGCGAGCCTCGCCGCTGCGATACGCCTGTTCCTCGCGGCTCCATTTCGTGAATCCCGCCAGGAAATCCGTCAGAATTGAGCGGACCTTATCGTATTTGTCCGTAAGCCGGTTGAGTACGAAGACCCCAGCGTGTCCCTCGGGATATTTTTCCATGACCCATTGGCCGAAACCGGCCCGGTCCGCCGTCACGGTGGGCACGGCAAAGGCCGCGCTCTCCATGGGAGTGTAGCCCCACGGCTCGTAGAAAGAGGGGAACGCCGTCAGGTCCATGCCCGCCAAGGCATCGTAGTATTCCAGGTTGAGTACGCCGTCGTTGCCGTCCAGGTAGACCGGAATGAAGATGACGCAGCATCGGTTGTCCGGTTTGTTGTCCAGCCCCCGTTCCCGGCAGCGGCGAACAATGGGGTCATGCTCGGCATTTCCCAGATGGTGGGTGGCGATACCCGCATACTTCTCAATGTCGTACCGCTCCTGCTTGAGCCGCCGCCGCGCCTCTTCGCTGAACCCCGCATACCCGCAGGATACCAGCAGGAAGGCGACCACCGTGACATCCCTTTTCTCCTGTGCCAGATGCGCGTCCAGGTCGGACAGGCTGTCCAGGAGCAGGTCGATGCCCTTGTTGTGAAATTCATACCGTCCGCTGGTGGCGACGAGAAATGTCTTTTCCGGGTCGAGGTCGCGCTCCAGGAATCGGGAGGCGAGTTCCACCAGCTTCTTCCGGGAAGTGGTGCGTGTCTTGGCCACGGTCCCGGGTTCGGCGAATCCCTTAAGGTTGAAGCCGTTCATGGTCACCACATCGGGGTTGGTGCCCAGCAGGTTGGCCGCTTCCTTGCGGGTGATGTTGGAAACCGTGGTGAAGCAGTCCGCCTCGCGGGCCGAGACCGACTCCATGGAATGTTTGGCTGTGACGCCGAAGACCTTGGCCTCCTGGCTCGGTTCGATCTCCTCCAGCCTGTCGTATATGTCCACGCCCGAGCCGGACATGGCCCTGCCGAGCATGGTTGCGTGGGTGGTCAGCACCGTGGATACCGAGGGCACATGCTTCTTGAGGTAGAGCACCCCCGCGCCTGACATCCACTCGTGAAAGTGGGCGAACACCTCAGCGTCGTCCCCCACTTCCTCATATATTTCGCCCACGACCATGGCCGAGGCCGTGCTGAACAGAACAGGCTCGATGTAGTCCCAGCCTCCGGCCATGGAGTCCACGCCGAAGTCGCTCCAGAGCTGGAAGAGCAGCTTGTCCTTGTCCGGGAAGGCGTTCTGGAAGCCGATGAGCATGGCCCACGGCTGCCCCGGAATGTCCCATTTGCCGAATTGGGTCTCGATACCCTTGCCTTTCAGGCGATCCAGTGCGGGGATCAGTTCCTTGGGCGGTTCGGCGGATTTGAATCCCGGGTTGCGGTCAAGCAACGGTCCCATGGTTACGTAGCGGCCCTCGAATGCCTTTATGGCTTCGGCGGCTTTGCTGCTGATAACGGTGTGGATGCCGCCGACCTTGTTGCACACTTCCCACGAAACTTCGAAAAGCCAACTGGTGTCCATCGTATACTCCTGTTCACTCGCCGCCGAGTCCCTTCTGGACGCGGAGGGTGAGGTCGTTGAGCACGTTCATATAGGTTATGAACGCCTGATGCGGGGTATCATACGGGTTGAAATACTTGTGCACGTCGCCGTCGGAGAACCATTTGGTGCACATGTAATAGAAGTGGTCGCTGGTGAGCAGCTCCCGCCATGTGGCGATGAGGTCGTCGTCACCCGTGGCGAGCACGTCGTTTTCCAGCGCATAGGCGAGTTCGGCGGCTTGATCCTGCATGGGATTGCCCAGCCAGGCCGTAACGTCGCGTTCAAGGTCCGCCCAGGAAGTGAAGTAGGGCACGTCGAGCTGGGCCATGGGGTCGAGCTTGGCCGCAGCCTCGCCGGGCGTCCGGAACGCGAAGTCCGGATGGGCCAGAATGGCCCTTGGCAGGCTTCGGAAGAATTCGAAGATGCCGGTATCCGCCCACTGGTGCTCGCCGATGGTCTCGTAGTCCATGAACAGGTTGACCACGTCGCCGTTGCCCGCGATGGCATGAACCCAGCCCGCGAATTTTTCCGTGCTCACCGGCCATTCATTCCAGTTGCGGTCGGAAAAGCGGAAGGCCACGTCATCCGAGAGGCGGTAGTTCTTGAGCATGGCCTTGAGCCGGGTGCACCCGGCAGGTTGATACAGATAATTGGGGGAGCGCCAGCCCAGCACCTGATCCGCTCCTTCGCAGAGGATAGCCTTGTAGCCGAGTTTCTCCACCTCCAAGGCCAGCTCGTTGCTGTAGATCAGCTCGGTGTTGCGGAAGGTGGTGGGCCGGACCCCGAAGAATTCCTCGAAGATGCGGCTGTGCATTTCCACCTGCCGCCGGAATTCCTTCTTGGAAAAAAGGAAGGCCAGCGAGTGGTAGTGGGTTTCGCCGATGAACTCCACGCAGCCGGTTTCCGCCAGCTCGCGGAAGGAGTCGAGGACCTCGGGGCAGAATTCCTGGAACTGCTCCATGGCAACGCCGGTTATGGCGTAGGAGATGCGGAAGTCGCCCCGGTACTCGTTGATCAGGTCGAGCATCAGCCGGTTGGCGGGCAGGTAGCACTTGTCCGCCACCTTGCGCATGATCTCCCTGTTGGCCCGTTCGTCGCGGTAGTGGTGGGAGCGGCCGATGTTGAAGAAGGAGTAGCCCTGGTCCAGCCGCATGGGCTGGTGGACCTGGAAGTAAAAGCAGACGGGGATCATGCCGCACCTCCTGTCAGTTCGCGGTATACGGCCAGCACCTTTGCGGCCGCGTGTTCCCACTGTACTTTTTTGAGGGTGTGGCGGCCACTGAGTTTGAGCATAGCGGCCCGGTCCTCGTTGCCGAGAATGTCGAGAATTTCCGAGGCGAGACGGTCCACGTCCCAGAAATCCACCTTGACCGCGTTCTCCATGATCTCGGCCACGCCGGACTGCCGGGAGACGATGGAGGGCACGTCGTAGACCATGGCCTCCAGCGGGGTGATGCCAAAGGGTTCGGTGACGCTGGGCATGACGTAGAGATCGCTCATGGCGTAGATGCGTTCCACGTCCATGCCGCGTACAAAACCGAGAAAGTGGAACCGGTCGGCCATGCGCAGCTCGGCCATGCGTTCCACCATGCGGGGAAACATATCGCCGGACCCGGCCATGGCGAATCGGATGTCACGATTTTTCTCCAGAACCTTGGCTGCGGCCTCCACGAAATAGTCCGGCCCCTTCTGGAAGGTGATGCGTCCCAGGAAGAGGACGAGTTTTTCCTTGAACGGCTTTTCGATGCGCATCTGGCGCAGCCGTCGTCCTTTGGAAACCGCGTTGTGTACCACCGTGACCTTGGACGGGTCGATGCCGTAGCGCTCGACGATGGTGTTCTTGGTGAAGTGGCTGACCGCGCATATCCTGTCCGCAGCCTCGAAACCGGCTCGCTCTATGTCGTAGACCTGCTGGTTGACGTGCTCGCCGCTGCGGTCGAACTCCAGGGCGTGGGCATGGATTACCAGTGGTTTGCCGGATACCCGCTTGGCTTCGATCCCGGCCGGGGCGGTCATCCAGTCGTGGGCGTGGATCACGTCGAACTTTTCGCTGGCCGCCAGGTGCGCTCCGACCACGCTGTAGCGGACTATCTCGGCCATGAGATTGCTTCCGTAGCCACCGGTGAAATCGTTTTTCAGCTCGCCCATGATGTCCTGGGCGGAAATGTTTTCGTTGTGCTCCAGGATGGAGCGGTATTCCTTTTCCGTAAGGTAGGGACGCAGTGGCGAGAGGACTTCGAGCACGGAAATCCGCTCACGCAGTTCCAGAATTTCTCGAATGCCGACCTTGGCCCGGACGCGGTTGGCGCCCATAAGCTTCAAGTGGCCTCCCTCCTCGTTGGAGTCCAGGCGCGGCAATACGAACAGGATGTCCGTGCCGAGCTTGGCAAGGCCCTTTGTCAGGCCGAGGCAGGCCGTCCCAAGGCCGCCGGAGATATAGGGCGGGAACTCCCACCCGAACATGAGTACACGCATTAGGATTTTTCTCCGAGAAGCTTGTTGAGCCGGATGGCTTCGGCCACGGACCATGCCTGGGCGATGGTGCCCTTGGGCTGGTGGGGCGGGTTGCCCGTGTACAGCTCCGGTACCGAAGCGATGCCGAAGTCGTCGGGGAAGGAGCGCAGGATCGGCTTGAAGTATGTGCGCAGGAAGGCCTTGGCCCCGGTGCGGTCGTCCGCCTGGCGCAGCAGTGCCTCGCCGAAATGCCCGGCCAGCCAGGGCCAGACCATGCCCTGGTGATAGGCCGAGTCCCGTTCATCGGGACCGCCCTGATAGAAGGGCGAGTAGTTCGGGTTTCTGGGCGAGAGGGTACGCAACCCGTACGGGGTCAGCAGGTGGGCCTGGACCGCCTTGATCATGGCCCGCATCCTGGTCGTGTCGAGCATGGTGTACGGCAGCGACACGGCGAATATCTGGTTGGGCCGGACGGAGCAGTCCTGGCCGTGCGCGTTGACCACGTCGTACAGGCAGTCATCCCCGTCGTTCCAGAACCGGGCAACAAAGTTGGCGGCCAGCGTTTCGGCCGCGGTCGTGGCCCGTTCCACCAAATCGTCATCGGCCGGAGCCAGTTCGAGAAAAAAACGGAGGGCGTTGTACCACAGGGCGTTGATCTCCACCGCCGCACCGTGGCGGGGGGTCACCGGCCTGCCGTATGCCTGGGCGTCCATCCAGGTTAATTGGGTGTTCTCGTTTCCGGCAAAGAGCAGGCCGTCTTTGTCTAGTCCGCACAGCGGCACGCGGTTGTCCAGATGGGCGGCCACGATGGAGCGCAGGGCCGGGAACAGCTTGTCCATGACGAACTGCCTGCTCCCCTTGGCCTTGAGGTATTGCTGCACGGCCCAGAAGAACCAGAGCGAGGCGTCCACCGAGTTGTAGGCCAGGTGATCCGAGGACTGGTCCAGATAATTGGGGAGCAGCCCGTCCCGCTCCAGTCCCGCATAGGCGGCCAGGACTTCCTCGCCGAACGATTTCCGTCCGGCAAAGAACGTCAGGCCGGGCAGGGCGATCATGGTGTCACGCCCCCATTCCCCGAACCAGTGGTACCCGGCGATGACCGAGGCGAAGCCGGATGTGTTGCGGATCAGGAACTGGTCAGAAAAATATTTGAGCTGGCGGACATGGACGCTGCGGTCCTTGGCGGATGCAAACAGCGTCTCCCGTCGCTCTACTTCCTTTTTGCGAAGCCGTTCCAGATTGCCCAGCGGTTCGGTGGAAGCCGCGAATATGACCGGCTTGCCTTTTTGCAGCAGAACCTCGAACACGCCTGGGCAGAACAGATCCTCCTGGTAGTCGAACCCTCTGGCTCGCTCCATGAGGTATTCCAGGCTGGTATTCCACTTGGGGCCGGGCAGGAATTCGGATTTCCTGTTGGTGGCCATGTAGAGCGGCGGCATTCCCTCATAGGGCTGGATTTTTCGCCCGTTCCGTTCCGGATAGGACTTGGGCCGCAGAAACATGTTCTCCCGGGTCAGCTTGTGAATTTCCCTGTAGGCGAGCAAGGGGCGGATGCGAAGGGTCGGTTTGACGTTGCTCTCGGCCAGTTCGTAGCAGATCAGCACGGTATTCTGTCCGTGGACCATCATGATGGATTTCCGGATCAAGGCATCGCCGATGCGGAAGGTCATGACCGGATAGAGCCCTTGGTCGAAGGACTCGGCGAACTGGTGCCCGGTGGGGTAATACACGCCGGGATATTTGTTGGTGGCGAGGGAGAATTCCTTGCCCCCATGCAGGAGGGAGGAATCGGCCTTGGAGAGCAGCACGAACCTGCCGCGCGGCTCCCTGAGGGCCGCTACAAGCAGTCCGTGGTACTTTCGCGTATGGCAGTTGATGATGGTGCTGGAGGCGTAACCCCCCAGCCCGTTGGTGTCGAGCCACTCTTTTCGGGTGGCCGTCTCGGTATTGACGCACTCGTCCCTGGGAACATGATTCATATTTCACCGCCGTGAGTTGAAGGGATTCTTCGAAGCGTGAAAGGAATTTCCCTAAAGACTTATAGATAAAAAAAATCTTCTTCTTGCAAGTCAAAAACCATAATTAGCGTTATTTTTTCCAAAATAATTTTCAGTTGCCACAAGTCCGTATCGTTCCCGGTTTGCCGGGCCGGGGTGTGCATAAATGAAAGCCCCCGCCGAGCGCGCAACTTGACGGGGGATATTCGCAGGGGGAGGCCCCTTTTGTTTCATGCAGGGGGCTATTTTCGATACCAGGTCCCGTCCGGTTTTTGCAGCCAGGTTCCGGCCGGGGCGGATTCGGCCACGTGGGCGGCCCGGCGCTGGCCCACCAGATCAGGGGTGGTCCCGGCTTTTTTCGCAATGAACTGATATACGGTGGTCCGATCCTGGTTTTCGGCAGCCACGACGTCGGCCTGTTTTTTGGGGCCTCGGAATTCCAGGTAGCCCTTGTTGTTTTCGCCAACGGTGCCGTCTGCGAGCAGGGCGGCTATCTGCGGTTTGCGGGCGATGATCCGGTCCTTGAGCTCCCCGGCGATTGCCGATCCGGCCAGAGCGCAGAGGACGAGGGTGAGCGCAAGGGTGAGCAGATATTTATTTCGCATTGTTGACCTCCGGTTTGGCTGGGGCTTGGTCTATGTCGGAGAAGAAGTCGTCGAGGGCCTTGTCGACTTTGACATTGACATCGATGGTGATGTGGATGGGTTTGACCTCTACGGGGGCGACCTCCACCCGGTGGCTGGTGGAGCAGCCCCAGGCGGCTGATAGGATGAGGCACGCCGCTATGGATATGATCTGTTTCATCAAAACTCCCTACTGAATCATGTTGACGACATCTTTATACAGTAAAATCCGGTTCAAAGGCACACTGAAGTTGACGTCCAGCCTGAGGCCCTGGAAATTGGACCCCTGCACGTCGCCGGTGATGCGGATGAATCCGCCGAATTCCTTTTTATAGACAAATGGCAGCGGACTGGCCGGCTTGCCGTCCAGCGACAGGCGGACCAGCAGATTCTCGCCCACGGTGTCCGCCTTGATGCGTACCCATTTGTACTGATAATCCCGGACCGCTTCCTGCGCCAGCTCCAGCTGGCCGCGCTGTGGCGTGCCTTCCGGGATAGCCTTCACCAGATCCTGCATGGCTTCCACCTGGATGACTCCCCCTTCGCCGGGTGTGGAGTGGAGGAATCCACCGTTGAAGCTGATCTTGCCCTGTTTCCAGGTAACGGGCAATTCGCCGGACAGGGCGGCCTCACCTTCGGCCTTGGCCAGTCCCAGCTGTCCGAGCAGGGCCGAGAGCCGCAGCTCCGAGCAATAGAGGGTGATGGCGTATTCTTTTGAGGCCGGGGCCAGACGGAAGGCGTTGCTGAACACATGGCCGCCGCACCAGTCGAACCGGGCCTGCTCCACCAGCACCGAACCGCCGGATTCCAGCTGATAGACGATCTTTCCGTTGGTGAGATCAATCTTGCCCGAATCCAGGGAATCAAACGTCACTTGCTGGGCCGGGGCGCTGCGCAGGCCGAAGAGGTCCGGCGTCACGAACGAGGCGTTGATGCCCCGGATGGCGGTGCCGTTCTCGCTGAATGTCAGGTTGCCGTTGGAAAAGGAGGCGCCGAGGCGGCACTGCACACCATCGTCGTCCACTTTGATTTGCCCTTTGGTCTGCACGGTTCCGGTCAGCACAGCGCCTTTCATGCCCGGGTCCAGGGTGGCGGGATCAAAGGCGTCTGTCAGCGCATAGTTGTCCACGTTGAAGTTGAGGTCCGTGCGGTTGCCGATCAGTGAGGATATCCCGGAAAACGGGACGCGCAGTCCCGGCAATACCTCGGATGTCATGGTACCTTTGTAAATTACGGCTGTTCCCTGCTGCCGGACACGGGCGGTAACGTTGCCCAGCTTGCGTTCCTTGAGTCGCAGACCGGAAAGTCGGACGTCGCCCTCTTTGCCCGTCTTGTCCGAGGGCCACTTGAGGGGCAGGGTCAGGCTCATGGGGCCGGAGCTGAACCCCGTGGTATCGATGGCCGTGGCTCGTGTGTCGCATTTGAGGAGCACATTCGCCTCGCCTGGGCCCGCCGTGCCTTTTAGCGTTGCCTCGAAACCGTTCAGCCGTATTACTCGTTCCCCAATCTCCAGCGTGAGACGGTTCTGGTTGGCGGTGGAGAACGATACATCCCAAAGTCCGCTGTCGTCCTGCCTGCGGTCCGCATTCAACCTGCCGTCCATTTCCACGCCGGCTCCGGCAATATCGAAATGGGCCGCAAGAGCACCGTCCTTGACGTCGCCCTCCCTAATCCCCACCCGCAGGGGCAGGGGAGAGACCAGCGAAAGATTATCCATGGAAAAGGAAAGCCCGCCATCCGCAATCGTGCCCTGCAATCGGAGCACCGCATCGTCGGCCAGCCGTATGCCGAGAGACTTCAGGTCGCAATGGGCCGCCGCCAGTTTGAATTGGGCTTGCAGTGCGGGTGGATGCGCCAGATCGAGCCGGGCCCGGGCCGAGATATCGGCCTCGCCGCTGATGGGCCGGGGCAGAAAATCGGCAAAGGCACCCAGGCGAAATGTCGATGTCCGCACCTTGACCGCGAGGTCGTTCAGGGTAGGGCCGAGGTCTCCCTCCACTGCGATTTCCTGGTCCCGGGGACGGAGGCTGCCGGTGAAGTGAAGTGTATTGCCGGGCGTTACAACTGCGGAAAAAGGCACTGACAGATTTTTCCCGTCAATCCGGCAGAGCAGGGAGGCGTCGCGCAGGGTCAGTGTGTCGAAGGGAAGGTCGGGCAGTCCATTTTTGCTATCGCCGCCTTCCGAGGCAGGGAGCAATGCCAGGACAGGCAGGGAAAAGTTCTTGCCGTCGTAAACGGCGGTTAGCATCGCGCCGTCCAGCATGACCGAATTGACCCGCCCCAGTTTGAGCGAGGCCGGTGTATAGGTAATATGCACATTGGCCAGCCGCAGGCCTTCCGTCTCGTCGCCAAGCTGCACTGGGCCGATGTCTGCGGAAAACAGTCCGGCGTCGCGGATATGGAATTCCTTGAGCGGCAACCCCATGTCGGCGGCCAGCTTCGGTACCAGGCGCTCCAGATAGCCTGGGGTCCAGACGGTCAGCCACCATCCCGCTCCCAGCACCAGTGCCAGCACCCAGGGAACGATCAGCGCCGCCCATTTGAGGATTCTTTTGCCAAGTGTCTCTATCATTAATAAGAGGTATATTCGTATCTTTCAGGGGTTGGCAAGCCGTCAGGTGGAGAATCCCCGGCAGCCTTTACCCAGCAACGGGTGATGGATATCGCGGCTTGGCTGGCGGACCGCAGTCCATTTCAAGTGTTCCCGGTACGTCCGCCGTTTTTTCAGGGCGTCATCCAAGACTGGACCAATGGCCTTATATTTTCTTTTCAGAGTTTCGCACATCACGCCGTCAAAGGGCGGAAGGATAAAATTTGTGACGAATTTGATGCTCTATCTTTTGTCCTTTCTCTAATATATTCTATAACACGCTGAAATAAAACATTTTTATTTGTCGTCTTTTTTTGTCTATCCCTCTTGCATTGTTTGAACGATTGTCATACAAACAGGCAGTCGTACTGTATGGGAAGGCGGTTGAGACAAGCCGGCTCTTTGCAATTCCGCCTGATGCATCCGTCGACTGTATTGATCCCGTTGGTTGTCCGTATGACCGACACTGGCATGGCAGGTTTCAAGTGGTGCTTGCCTACAAAACAACCGATTCTCTTCTGTTAGAGGGGGATCACAATCTGGAGAAAGAAATGGATCCAGTTATCATCAACACATTGTGGTGCAAAGGGTGCGGTATCTGCGCTGCCTTCTGTCCAAAAGGGGCTATCTTGATTAAAGATGAGAAGGCCGTATCGGACAAGGAAAAATGTATCGCATGTGGTATGTGCGAGTTGTACTGCCCTGATTTGGCAATTGAAGTGAATAAGCCCTCCAAGAAAGGGTCGAAAGAGAGTAGCGAGGCGGCCTTATGAGTCAGAACGCACCTAACACCATATTCGTACAGGGAAATGAGGCTTGTGTTCGCGGCGCTCTCTATGCCGGCGTAAAATTCTTTGCAGGGTATCCCATTACTCCTTCCACGGAGATTGCGGAAAACCTGGCCATTTTTCTTCCCAAGGTCGGCGGCACTTTCATTCAGATGGAAGACGAGATCGCTTCCATGAGCGCTGTTTGCGGTGCCTCCCTTGCCGGTTGCAAAGCCATGACGGCAACCAGCGGCCCCGGTTTTTCCCTCAAGCAGGAGGCCATCGGCTATGCCTGCATGGCGGAAATCCCCTGCGTCGTCGTTGACGTGCAGCGGGCCGGACCGTCCACCGGACTGGCCACCAAGATCGGCCAGGGCGACGTCAACCAGGCCCGTTGGGGTACGCATGGCGAGCACTCCATCGTCGCGCTGACCGCCTCCACCATTCAGGACATGTTCGCCATCACGGTCAAGGCGTTCAATATCGCCGAGACTTACCGTACTCCCGTTATCCTGCTGTTTGACGAGACCATGGGCCACATGCGCGAGACCCTGACCATCCCCGAGGAAGGGGAGCTTCCCGTTGTCGAGCGCCTGAAGACCGATGTGAAGCCGGGTGTGAACTACCACCCCTACCTTGCCCGCGAGGACGGACGTCTGCCCATGTCCGACTACGGCGAGGAGCATCGCTTCAACGTGACCGGTCTGTATCATGACATTTGGGGCTTCCCCACCGAAAATCCCGATCAGGTCGCCAAGCTGCTGCATCATCTGGTCGACAAGATCGAGACCCACGCCAGCGAGCTGGCCATGTGGAAGGAATTCTATCTCGACGATGCCGAGGAAGTGCTCATTTCCTACGGCGGACCGGCTCGCAGCGCCCGTCATCTGGTCGAGTCCCGGCGTCAGCGGGGCCACAAGATCGGCCTGCTGGAACTCCAGACCATCTGGCCGTTCCCCAAGGAAGTCGTTCGTGAGAAGACCCGCAACGCCAAGCACGTATTCGTTGTCGAACTGAACATGGGCCAGGTCACCGCTCAGGTGAAGCAGGCCGTCGACAACCCGGACCAGGTCTTCCTCGTGAATCGGCTGGATGGTGTCCTTGTTACCCCGACCGACATTGGGAACGTCATGCGAGTCATTGAAGGGAAAGGTATATAATCATGTCTTGTAAAGATCTTATTCGCGAACGCTTCTTCCCGCACATCTGGTGTCCCGGTTGCGGGCATGGCATTGTCCTGAACAACCTGTTGCGCACCGTGGACGAACTGGGGCTGGACCCCAACTCCATGTGCATGGTTTCGGGCATCGGTTGTTCCGCCCGTATCTCCGGCTACGTCAACTTCCATACCATGCACACCATGCATGGCCGCGCTCTGGCCTGCGCCACCGGCGCCAAGATGGCAAAGCCCAACCTGAACGTTGTCGTGCCCATGGGTGATGGCGACGCCATGGCTATCGGCGGCAACCATTTCATCCACGCTTGTCGGCGCAATATCGACATGACGGCCATCGTGCTGAACAACCGCATCTACGGCATGACCGGCGGCCAGTTCTCGCCGCTGTCCGGCCGGGAAATCCTGGCAACCACGGCTCCCTACGGCAGCATCGATAACGACTTCGATGCCGTCGAGCTCGCCATGGGTGCGGGTGCCTCCTTTGTTGCCCGGACCACGACCTTCCACGTCAAGGAAATGGGCAAGATCCTGAAGCAAGCCTTCAACCACAAGGGCTTCTCCGTTGTCGAGGTTATGGTTCAGTGCCCCACTTACTTTGGCCGCAAGAACAAGATGGGCGGCGCTGTGGAAATGCTGGAATTCTACCGCGACCACACCGCTCCGCTCGGTTCGAAGAAGTTGGAAGAAAATGAAGGCCTGATTCCTCGCGGCATCTTCAAGAATGAGGAGCGCCCGGAGTACTGCGAAGAGTACTCGAAAGTCGTAGCCCGGCTGGGCAAGGAGTAACCGCCATGGAAAAATATCGTTTCTTGTTGTCCGGTTCCGGTGGGCAGGGGGTCATTACCATGGCCATCATCCTTGCCGAGGCCGCTGCCGTGGAAGAGGGGCTGGTCGCTGTTCAATCCCAGTCCTACGGGCCGGAAGCCCGCGGCGGAGCCTCCCGTTCCGACGTCATCATCTCCAATTCGGAAATCTACTTCCCCAAGGTGTTGCAGCCCAATTACCTGGTTGCCCTCACCGAGGAAGCCGCCGTTAAGTACCTGCCCCTGATCCGTCCGGGCGGAATGTCGCTGTACGATTCTTCCTTGGTCCAGGTCGATCCCAAGATCGACGCCAAGCAGATCGGACTGCCGATGTACAAATCCACCATTGCCAAACTCGGCAAGCCCGTAGCATTCAACATCTGCGTCCTCGGTGCCCTGGTCACGCTGACCAAGGCCGTGTCGCTGGAGTCTGTTGAGCGGGTCGTCCATCGTCGCTTCAAGGAGGCTTTCTTTGCCTCCAACCGTGAGGCGTTGCTGTTGGGCGAGGAGCTGGCGCAGGAATACCTGAAGTAAGTAAGGGATAACATCGCGGGTGCGGAGTCCGCACCCGCGATTCCCCTCCATGGGAGCGGCTTAAGACCGGTCCCTATCTCAAGGAGTGACAATGAATATTCATGAATATCAAGCCAAGCAGCTGTTCAAGTGCAAGGGCATCCCGGTTCCCGAAGGCGCCGTTGCCAGAACCGTTGAAGAGGCTGTTGAAGCGGCAAAGGGATTGCCCGGCCCCATTCGGGTCGTCAAGGCGCAGATCCACGCCGGAGGCCGCGGCAAGGGCGGCGGTGTCATCGTCTGCAAGGATATGGACGCCGTCAAGGATGCTGCCGGAAAGATTCTCGGTATGCAGCTGGTTACGCATCAGACCGGACCGGAAGGCAAGAAGGTCAACAGCGTCTGGGTGGAGCAGGGAACTGCCATCGCCCGCGAGCTGTATCTGGCCGTCGTGCTGGACCGCGGTTCTGAATGCCTGACTGTCATGGCTTCGCCCGACGGTGGCATGGACATTGAGGAAGTGGCCGAGAATCATCCGGAGCGCATCTTTACCGTGCCTCTGGAAAGCGATCAGCGCATCTGGCCCTTCCAGGCGCGTGAGCTGCTTTTTGCCTGCGGCCTGACCCCCAAGCAGGTCGGTCAGGGCGTAGGACTGATCACCAAGCTCCTGGAGCTCTGCGTGGAAAAGGACGCGACCCAGGTGGAGATCAATCCGCTGGCCGTGACCGAGGAGGGCGACCTCATCGTCCTCGACGCCAAGCTGAACTTCGACGAGAGCGGCCTGAAGCGCCATCCCGAGATCAAGGAACTGGCGGACCCGGAAGAACAGGATCCGTTGGAGCGCAAGGCCGCCGAGCTGGGCGTCAACTACGTCAAGCTCAACGGTTATGTTGGCACCATGGTGAACGGAGCCGGTCTGGCCATGGCCACCATGGACGCCATCAAGCAGGCGGGTGCCGAACCGGCCAACTTCCTGGACGCTGGCGGCGGAGCCAACGTTGAGATGGTGACCAAGGGATTCGAGGTTATGCTCTCCGATCCCAATGTGCGCGGCATTCTCATCAATATCTTCGGCGGAATCCTTCGTTGCGACATCGTGGCCGAAGGCATTGTCGAGGCGGCTCGGCAGACAAACTTCACCCTGCCCACCGTGGTCCGCATGGAAGGTACCAACGTGGAGGCTGGAAAGAAGCTGCTCAAGGAAAGCGGGATGAACTTCGTTCTTGCCGATTCCATGTCCGACGCGGCCCACGCCATTGCAGATTTAACTCGGGGGTCAAACTGATGAGTATCCTCTTTGACGAAAACACCAAGGTAATAGTCCAGGGCCTGACCGGCCGTGAAGGCTCCTTCCACGGTCAGAAGATGCTGGACTACGGCACCAATATCGTAGCTGGCGTGACCCCCGGCAAAGGCGGTCAGGAAGCCCTCGGCCTTCCGGTCTTCAATACCGTGCGGGAGGCTGTTGAGGCCACCGGTGCTGATACGAGCATCATCTTCGTGCCCGCCATGGCCTCTGCCGATTCCGCCTGCGAAGCCGCAGCCGCCGGAATCAAGACCGTTGTCCTGATCACCGAGCATATTCCCGTGCTGGACATGGTGCGGTGCAAGGCGTTCCTGAAGAGCCACGGAACCCTTCTCATCGGTCCCAACTGCCCCGGCGTCATCTGCCCCGGCAAGTGCAAGATCGGCATCATGCCCGACTATATCCACCGTCCCGGCCATGTCGGCCTGGTCAGCCGTTCCGGCACCCTCACTTACGAGGCTGTCCATCAGCTGACCACTGCGGGACTCGGCCAGAGCACCTGCATCGGCATTGGCGGCGACCCCATCCCCGGCCTCAAGTTCATTGATATTCTTAAGATGTTCAGGGATGATGATCAAACCGAGGCGGTATGCCTTCTTGGTGAGATCGGCGGCGACAATGAAGAAAAGGCTGCCGCCTACATCAAGGAAACAAACTATCCCAAGCCGGTTTTCGGCTTTATTGCAGGCCTCACTGCCCCTGCCGGAAAGCGCATGGGCCACGCTGGTGCCATCATCAGCGGCTCCAAGGGACGGGGCGAGGACAAGATAAAAGCGCTCAGCGAAGCTGGCGTTACCGTCGTAAGGGAGCTTGGCCGCCTCGGTGAAACCGTAGCCGCCGCGTTGTCCAAATAGGACTTGCCCTTTTGAAAAGATGAGCATGAGGAGCCGGTGCCGGTCAACCGTCACCCCAAGGATCAAAAACACCAGCCGTCCGGTGCCGCTCCTCTCTCCTGCCGAAGATTTCTCCGGGACATATTCGTGCCTCGTCGAATGAACGACATGGGATGCCTGAATCGCATCCGGGGATGCCTTGCGTACCGAGTTTTGCAAAACGGTATCGTATCATGCTCATTTTTAAACAAAAAACCTTTGCAGGAGTGAAGGGGGGACGCAAGGCCGTGCAATGGGTGCAGCGGCAACATGTTGGCGAGAGGTAATGAGTTTCACCCCAAACAGAGATCAAGAGAGAAGATGAGCAAAAAGCAAATTATCAGTCTTTGTTGTGCTGTTGCGGGATTGTTGGCTATGGTCTTTCTTACTCCGGCGATTGAAGGTCTCGGGTATAAAGGAAAGGTTGCTTTGGGAGTCGGCATTTTCGCCATCATCGTCTGGATAACGCAAGCCCTGGACGATGCCCAAAGCGGATTCAGCATTATCGCGCTGTTGGTAATCTTCGGCGCGGCAAACCTTAAACAAGCTCTCATGGGCTACGCCAGCGGAGGTGTCTGGATTGTAACCCTGGGCATGGTCATGGCTGCGGGCATGAGTTCCAGCGGGATGTCCAAACGCATCGCGCTCTTAACCGTGGACAAGATAGGAAAAACGGCGACAGGGCTCTATTGGGCCGTTGCTGTAATCTGTCTGATCATGACCTTCTTTATTCCTTCTTTGGCGGCCAAGACCTTGCTGGTCCTGCCCATCATCACCGAAATGGGCTTTGCCTTCGGTGCGGAGCACGGGAAAAGCAGCCTGGTCAAGGGACTTATTTTCGTGGTGACGATTACCGGCACCATGTTCTGTATGGCCGTTCTGACTTCCCACGCGGCGTATCCGATCGCCTTGAGCTACCTGCAGGATCTCGCCCACGGCGACATCAGCTGGGGACGCTGGTTCGAGATAGGCGCTCCTCCGGCCATCATTTGTGGTCTGTTTGCCGTCGCCATCATCATCAAAATGTTTCCGCCGGACGTCAAGGACATCTCCGCCGGGCGCGCCCATGTTAAGCAGTCCCTGGCCGATCTCGGCAAGGCTACTTTCAAGGAAAAGTACACCCTCTGTGTCTTCCTGGCGACCCTGCTTCTGTGGTCCACCAGCCGGATTCACCACATGTCCACCGTTACCGTGGCCCTGCTGGCTGTTCTGGCCATGATCCTGCCCGGAAAGCAGCAGGTCATGACCTGGAAGGACGCGCAGAAGAAAGTGCCCTGGAACATCTTCATCGTGTATGGTGCCGGTTTGTCCATGGGCGGCATCCTCGTGACCAGCGGAGCAGCGCCCTGGCTTGCCAAGACGTTCCTCTCTCCCCTGGCCGCGCTGGATATCAAGCTTCAGGTCGTCATCCTCATATGGATGCTGCTTGCCCTTCAGGTGCTGTTTACCGGTGGCGGTCCCAAGACCACGGCACTGGTTCCGGTCATCATCGCCTACACGTTGGTCATGGCGGCAATGCCCAAGTTCGAGGGCGTGAACATGACGCCGATCATCGTGCTGGTCAGCATGAACGTCATTCACCAGTATCTGCTTCCGGTATCCAACTTGCCCAACATTATCGGTCTTGCCACCGAGGAGATTACCTCTTCGGAACTGATCAAGGTTGGTGCCGTGATGAGTTTGTTCGCAGCTACATTCATGTCGATTATGGTTTATACCTATTGGTCCTGGTTGGGACTCTTCGGTTAGTCACCCGGCCGGGGCCGAAAGGCCCCGGCTCCATGTCCCGTTTTGATCATACGTTGTGCCTCGGCAGTGCGAGACAGTACGTGCACGGATAAACATAGCAAGAGAAGATAATGCAATACACCACAGAACTAACAACCGCACACCGTGAATTCCTGGAAAAAACATTCGGGGATGATGTAAAATTCGATAAGCCGTCGTTGCGGGTGTACGCCTCGGATGCCAGCAATCTTGTTGGAGAGCCTTTGGCTGCCGTTTGCCCTACTAGCACCGCTCAGGTGCAGGCCCTGCTGAAGTGGGCCGATGAGGAAAAGATTGTCATCCATCCCCGGGGGCGGGGAACCAGCCTTTCCGGCGGCTGTGTGCCGGATATTCCCGGCATTGTCGTCTCCATGGTCGGCATGGACAAGATCTTGGATATTTCTACTACCGATTTCGTCGCGACCATCGAGCCCGGCGTCAATACGGCCTATCTGCAGCAGGAGTGTGGCAAGCTCGGCCTTTTCTATCCGCCGGACCCCGCCAGCAGCAAGGCTTCCAGCGTCGGCGGCAATGTCATGACCTGTGCCGGAGGGTTGCGCGCCGTCAAATACGGCGTCACCCGCGATTATGTTCTGGGGTGTGAAGTGGTGCTGCCCGGAGGCAAGCTGCTCAAGCTGGGCGGCCGGACGCAAAAGGATGTCGTCGGTCTGGACATGACCCGTTTCATGGTCGGTTCGGAAGGAACCCTCGGCATCATCACCAAGCTTTATCTCAAACTGCTTCCCAAGCCGACCTCCACGGCTTCCATCCTCGTCGGCTATTCCAGCCTTGATGACGCGCTGGTTTCCATGGGCAGCATCTTCGCGGCTGGCATCCTGCCTTCGGCCGTGGAGTTCATGAACGAGCTGGTGCTGGAAATTTTGAAGAAGACCGGTGAGACGCCGTGGCCCAAGGAAGTTGATTCCCTGCTTCTCTTCCAGGTGGACGGCAGCAAGGTCGCCGTGGAAATGGAGATCGAGCGGCTCTCGAACAAGATTACCGGCGCGCTGTGGAAGAAGGTCGGCGTTGGTGAGGAAGAGGACGAACTCTGGTCCTACCGCCGGAAGATTACCTCATCGTGCTACGTGCTCGGCCCGGACCGCATCGGCGGCGACATCGCTGTGCCGCGCGGTCAGATCCTGAACGCCGTCCGCCGGTTCGAGGAACTGGCCGCCAATAACGGCAAGCGTCTCATCGCCTTCGGCCACGCCGGAGACGGTAATATTCACGCGAATTTGCACTATGATTCCACCGACAAGGATGATGCCGCACGCACCATGAAGGCGCACGAGGAAATCGACGTGGCCGCCCTGGAATTCGACGGCACGCTCTCCGGCGAGCACGGCATCGGCTGCATCAAGAACGTGGGGTTGCAGCTGGGCAAGGACGAGCACGAGATGATGTTAAATGTCCGCGCCCTGTTTGATCCGAACGGAATCCTCAACCCCAAAAAGGGATACTGATATGAAAAGAGGCTGCACTCAGTGCGGGGAATGCCTCAGAGTATGCCCCGTGTTTCAACATTATTCTCGTGAGCAGTACGCCCCGAAAAGCAAGCGTCTGCTGCTTGAGCCGCTCCATGAAGAGTACGGAGAGGGAAAGGATGTTGCTTCCGGTTTGGACTGGAAGAATATTCAGAAACTGGCCCGGCTTTGCGTTGGCTGCGGCAGATGCCAGCAGGTGTGTGCCCGGAAGCTGTCCACTGCGGACCTGCTCTCCGAGGTGCGCGCCAAGCATCCCAACTGGTCTCAACACTTCTGGAAGCTGTGGATAGAGCACATGGGGCCAACCTGGCCGTCCCTCGCCATGCTCGCCTCGCTTGTTCCGGAGAACATCGCGCCGAAGAAGCTGCAGCCGTCGCTGGATTCGGCCAAGGCCATGGTCAACCGTACCCGGAACATCGAGCCGTGGGCACGCATTGCTCCCGCAACCCCATTGAGCAATGCCGAGGCTGTGATGATCTTCCCCGGCTGCACGGCTCGCAATGTGCGGCCGCAGTGGGAGGCCAAGGCCACGAAGCTGCTTGATCGCTGGGGGTATGACGTTGTGGAAAACCGCGACTTCGGCTGCTGCGGCGGTACCATGCATACCGCTGGCCTGCTGGGTCGGATGGACGCCATGCAGAAGGTCAATGTAAAGGCGTGGCGCGCTGCCGGGAAACCCCGCATTGCGGTCTTTTGCGCCTCCTGCCACCACTCTCTGAAGGCCTACGACGAGTCGGTCCTCAAGCCGGAAGAGGTGGAGGAATGGCAGAACAGCCTGACTCCCCTGAGCAGCCTGCTGGTCGCGCCCATATGGTCCCTTACCCGGGAAAAACCGAGCCGGTACGGCTATCACCAGCCCTGCCACTGGGGTACGGACATGGACAAGCCCTTGTTGGAAAAGGGAATGCCCGGCCTCATCAAGGGCGAGGCTCTGTGCTGCGGCATGGGTGGCATCCTGCAACTGACCAACGCGGACCTGTCCCGTTCCCTGGCCGACAAGTGTATCGACGGGTTCCCGGAGAACGTGGACAGCATCGTGACCAGTTGCAGCGGATGCACCATACAGCTGACGGCTGCCGCCCCGAAGGGTGTCCACGTATACCACTGGTTGGATCTGGTAGATTGTTAGCCTGATGTGAACAAGGGCGGTCATGGGTTCTGAAATGATGAGCCGTCGGCCATGATGTCGGCTTGTGAGAGACTGCTCCCACGGTTAGCATAGGACAGGCTTTCTCTCTTACGGAATATTCCTCCACTTTCCCTTAGCCTCGGGGCCCCATCCTTGCCGGATAGGGGCCCCGCTTTTTGTCCATTTTGGTGTGAATCGGTGACGGATGATGTGCTCGAAATGCTGTAGAGTATCCCGGCGCCATTGGTTGTTGTCGCTGTTATTATTCGCAGGGGTGGATAAACTAGACAATAACGTTGATTTTATTTGTGGGGCTCTTTTGAATTGATAAAAACTTTTATCAAGGGTAGTAAGGCTCTATGAGTGGTTCAAATACGATTTCGCATAGTCTGGGACAGCGTCCTTCTCTTCCTGAAGAGTTGGCGGGAGTTATAGCAAAGCAGATTGAAGTTGGAGACTTCAAGCCTGGCGACGTGCTTCCTTCCGAAACACATATGGCCAAGTCGTTCAATGTCAGCCGGACGGTCGTGCGCGAGGCGCTTGCCCGGCTGAAGTACGAGGGTATCATCCAGTCCAAGCGCGGGAGCGGCCCTGTTGTCTGCCAGGAAGGAAACAGAAAGATATTTACCTTGCCTGCGGAGTTCGCTTCTGCCGAAAACAAGGCCAATATCCTTGAGTTCCGGTTGGTGGTGGAGGGCGAAAGTGCGGCACTGGCTGCCATGAGGCGCAGCGAGGAACAGCTTCAGAAGATGGAGCGCTGCCTCAAGGATATGGAGCGCGCCTTGGCTGAAAAGGTGAGCGGCCTGATGCCCGACTACGGCTTCCATGCCATGATTGCCGAAGCTGCGGGCAATGAATATATCGTGAATTTCCTACGCTTTCTTTCCTCCAAGCTGCTCATGGGTGTCCAGCAGGCCCGTTCGCTTTCCAATCAGAATATGGAGCGCGCGGAAGAAGTGTTCAAGGAACACTCCGAGATATATGAGGCCATTGAAAAGCAATGCCCCTGCGGCGCCCGGAAGGCCGTGCATCAGCACCTGCTCAACAGCGCGTTGCGACAGGGCATCAAGCTGGATTACGTGCTCTGCGAGCCCCAATAGTCTGACCGGACTTTTCTTTGGATCATACCGGTTCTGTGATTTTCGGCTCCCTTATGCAAGGGGCCGGATCTATGTTGCTGTGTTGCGCCCGTCATGCCGGGAGGCATACCCTGGTCAATCCGCCTTGCCAAAGGCGCAGAGCGGATAGCGTCAGGGTGAGCAGCCGGAGCAAAACCCCCCATGCCCCATTGAAAGGATGTCGGATCGGGAGATGCGGTCCCCGGCCAGCAGCCTGGGCACTACCAGGTCGAAGATCGACGCCCGGCCGCAGCTGTTTTCGTCAGGCAAGCCCAGTACAGGCACCTTGCCGAGGTAGGCCAGCAGAAACAGTGCACCAGGCAGGGTAGGCGCTCTGTCCGCCACCAGCTCGGCCCCGGCTGCCCGTATGGCCGCCGGAGTCTGGGCGTCCGGTTCCCTGGACATTCCGCCCGTTACCAGGACCATGTCCACGCCGTCGGCAGCGAACTCCTGAACCGCGCTTCTGGTTGCTACCGTATCGTCGCCGACAAACGTCTGCCGTACGGTTTCCGATCCCAGTAGTCCCAGCTTCCGTTTCAATTCCGGGCCATATGTATCCTTGACCTTGCCTTGAAATAGATCGCTGCCGGTGGTCACGATGCCTACGCGCAAGTGGTTGAGCGGCCGCAGCCGAATGACCGGGTAGGCATCCGCGCAGAGCGCCTCTATACGTTCGATTTTAGCCTCGTCGGCGAGGAGGGGGACCACGCGTACCCCGGCAACCTCGCATGGGTTGGTAAAGGCCGTGCCGTGGTGCAGGGTGGCCAGCACGGCTTCCCCGATGGCATTGATTTCGTAGAGCGCCTGCACATTGATGTCGAGCAGGCCGGGGGCGGCCGTCATGCTCACGTAGCCATCCTGCGGGCGGCCTGGGTAAAGCCATGGCCCGGAAGCTGCCCGGGCTACGCGCAGGGCGGCCGTGTCACTGTCCAGTTTCCCGTGGGGAATGTCCTGGACCTGGATTTCCTCCTTGCCGATTCGCAGCAGGTCGGGAATATCGCTTTCGGTAACCCTGTGTCCCTTGTGGAAGAGGGGTCCCTCGTCCTCTGGCCTGCCGGGCATATCGTGGCAGAGCATTTTGCCTACGGCGTCTTCTACCGGAACTACCTTCATGGACGAGACTCCTTGTTGCTGCACCAAGCCCCTTGACCTTGGAGAAAAAGTGTGAGATTAAATTCGATTTATATTTTTTTATTTTTTCTCCAACAGAAAAAAATATCCATAACATCTTGTAAAAGATGATTTTTCTACCAAACCCCCGCGAAAAATACTGATTATCACCTGTTTGACGCAGTCCCGGACCTGCGTTACCTCGGTCGCATCGACGCTGATTTTCAGTTGTCGGTGGAGCCGACGCCAGGCAGTAAGCTTAAGGAAAACCGCCTGTCGCCGGACCCACTCAACAGGAATGCATCGGGGCCGGAGCTGATCGTGTAGGAGCGTCGCTTCGTCCCGGGTATTGAAAAAAATTGGAGTAGTTATGAAGATAGCCATCGAAATCAATGCGTTTGGCGAGAAGATTTCCAAGGTCGTGGAATACCCGGGCACTCCCGGCAGCCAGGCCGAAGTCATTCAGTGGCTCATGAGCCAGGCCGACTACAAGTGGGCCGACTACGAACACGCCCCGCTGGCGGACCGCATCATGTACGAGTACCAGGGCGGTTCCATCAACTAGGTCCTTCATCCTTTCTCCCCGCCCGATTCTCTATTCCTACTGATTTCGAGTCCACCCTCTCCCATGCTCAGCCGATACATCCGCACCGACCCACGCAGTCGATTCAACGATTCCTCCACCTGGACTGGAAGGGCATCGGCGTTGCCCGAGAGGGCGGGGAGACCCGCGAAGGGGA
The DNA here is from genome assembly GCF_050058625.1 of Pseudodesulfovibrio sp. 7M6. Classification (GTDB taxonomy): domain Bacteria; phylum Desulfobacterota; class Desulfovibrionia; order Desulfovibrionales; family Desulfovibrionaceae; genus Pseudodesulfovibrio; species Pseudodesulfovibrio salinus. The sequence continues at coordinate 630,932 of NZ_CP188816.1, forward strand.
TGCAGATGCGGTCGCTGTAGTGCATGACGCCGTGCAGCCAGCGATCCATGGAGACTTTCGGCAGCCGGAACCGCTCCTGGACGAATCCCTGGAGATTGTCCAGGCCTTGCAGTGCGCGGAGCATCTCCGGGTTAAGTTCGATGATGCAGAGGTCCGCCTTGATGTCGAACATCGCCTTCTGGATCGGTTGCAAATAGCAGGTAAACCGGCCGTCGCGTATTTTGATCCGTCCGGATTCCAGCCTGCGCAGCGAATCGGCCACCCGGCGCCGATCTGCGGCACCCGCCCTTTTGAGCACTTCCCTTGCCAGACTCCTGAGGTCTATCTTGAGGGCGCACGGTGCAGAAGATGTCTGTCGGGGAAACCGGGCCGCGCAGGCTAGAAATACGTCCTGGTCGAACTGGTCGAGCCGCTCTCCGGTATAGAGCAGCGTGCGATGCGAGCAGGTCGACTGTATGGGATAGTCGTGCACGCGGGCTCTGCTTCGCACGTACCGTCCCTGGAAAAGTTCCGAGGCGAAAAAGAGTTCCGGCGGCAGGCTGAGGAAGGCGCTCTCGCGCGGGGTCAGTAGCAGCGCCCCGGCACCATTGGCCGGATCAGGCGTCCAGCCTTGTCCCATCCATCCATCAATCAGATCGTCGTCGTACATTCTTGATCCTCCTCTGGCGCGGGGCAGGACGTTACAGCTCTGTCCCGGAGACGCTCCCCGGTTCCGTGGCCCGAAGCGACAGTTGCCGCTCCGGACCACGGAGGCTAGGGTAGAGGCGTCTATAATTCGTTGGGCAACTCCCGCAGTTCCGCGTTGGAGAAGACCGGTCCATCCTTGCAGACGTATTTGGTGCCTATGTTGCACCTGCCGCAGATGCCCACCCCGCACTTCATCCTTTTTTCCAGGGTGGTGATGATCCGTTCATCCTCAAACCCCAGGGAATGCAGGGCCTGAATGGTGAACTTGATCATGATCGGCGGGCCGCAGGTCACGGCATAGGCGTCCGCGGAAGAGGGCGCCATCTCCTTGAGCACGTTGGGGATGAGTCCCACATGGTGCTTCCAGTCCGGCGTGCCGTTGTCCACGGTCAGCTCCGTTACCATGTCGTCGCGTTCCAGCCACTCCGGCAGCTCATAGCTGAAGGCCATGTCCGAGGGGCTCCGAGCGCCGTAAAGCAGGGTGATCTTGCCGTAGTCGTCGCGGTTGTCGAGCATGTAGAGGAGCAGGGTGCGCAGGGGGGCCATGCCGATGCCGCCGCCTACGAAGACGATGTCCTTGCCCTTCATGTCCTTATAGGGAAAGCAGTTGCCGAGCGGAGCGCGCACGCCGATCTGGTCTCCTGCCCGCAGCTTGTGCAGCCGCTCGGTCAGCTCGCCAACTCGCATGACGCTGAATTGCAGGTAGTCCATGCGGGTGGGGGAGGAGTTGATGACGAACGTGGATTCGCCCACTCCGAAGACCGAGAGCTGGCCCACCTGGCCGGGCTCGAACTTGAATTGTTGCATGGCCTCTTCGGAATTGAGGGTCACGCGAAACGTCTTGATGTTTGGCGTTTCGTCGATCACTTCCTGAATGGTGGCCATTTGCGGAAGATAGAGATTGGATGCGTGGCTGTTAGTCATTGACCTTTTCCTCCTTGGCCTGGGCGCGCTCCCGCGCCTTGCCGACGATAGCCCGCACATCCATGGACACGGGACAGTTGACGATGCAGCGGCCGCAGCCCACGCAGGCGAGTTTGCCGTCGTGCAGTGCGGGGTAGTAGCTGAACTTGTGGCCGATCCGGTTGCGCATGCGCTGGGCTTTGCTGTTGCGCGGGTTGTGCCCGCTGCCCTCCAGGGTGAACTGGAAGGACATGCAGTTGTCCCAGGTGCGAACCCGGACGCCGTCGTCGCCTTTTATTTCGTCTGTCATGTTGAAGCAGTAGCAGGTGGGGCAGAGATAACTGCACGCGCCGCAGCTGAGGCACTTGGCCGTGATCTTGTCCCAGAACTCTCCGTCCTCGAAGAGTTCAAGCACTTCGCCCGGGGCGCCCCCGAGGGGGGCGCCCGCGGGCATAGCCCGACTCGTAGCCTCGCGGACCTTGCGGGCTTCCTCCTTCCTGTCACCGGCATCTACCAGAGGCTGCTCCTGTAGGAACGCGTCGCCCCGGTCGGTCACGGCTTCAGCCACGAATCCGTCTTTGACGGGCGTGAACAGAATGTCGGTTCCTTCCGTGCTGCCGGGGTCTCCCTCGACGCGGTTGCAGAAGCAGGTCTCTGCGGGATCGGTGCAGGCGATCGACGCAATCAGCGTTTTGTCCCGTCGGGTACAGTAATAAATGTCCCGGCGCTCTCCTGCGTCATAGACGCGGTCAAATACGCTGAACCCCTTTGCGTCGCAGGGCCTTACTCCAAAGAGAAAGGTCTCCTGATCGGGCAGTGTCTCGCGTACCTCCAAATTGGTCCTGGACGGTACGCCTTCTCCCTTTGAATAATGAAACTCCAACAGCGGCTCGCAGCGGGGCAAAAGGGCCGCCTTGGCCGATTCGTCGGCCAGTCCGTTCAAATTCAGCTCGCTCTCCTCCGTCAGTTCCGAGAACAGCGTCCGGCCGCCCGTGCGTATGGGGGCCAGCACCCGGCGCGATTCGGCCAGGACAAGGAGCCAGGGCATGAGCTTGTCGTTTGCTATGTATCTTGCGGTCGCCATTACCACTCCCTCTCCTTGATGTTTTTCTCTTGTTCACGGAACTCGAACAGGGGTGGGGTCTGGTCCGGATCCATCCCGGCCTGGTAGTCGAAGATGTCCTTGATGTTGCGGTTGAGCACCTGCTTCAGGGTCATGATGGGCAGGTCCATGGGACAGGCCCGCTCGCACTCGCCGCATTCCGTGCAGCGCCCAGCGGTGTGCAGGGCGTGCATGGCCTGGAACATCAGTTTTTCCCGTGGATGATCGGTCTGATCCACCCAGTGGGGATCGCGGCTCTGGGCCGCGCAGTGGTCCTGGCAGACGCACAGGGGGCAGGCGGAACGGCAGGCATAGCAGCGGATGCATCGGGTCATCTGGTCTTCCCAGAAGCGGAGCCGTTCTTCCATGCTCATGGCTTCCAGCCGTTCCAGGGTGGTTTCCCCTTGTCCTTCCAGCCGGGGGGGCTGGCCATGCTCGCCGATGAAGTGGTCGCAGACCTCGGCATCGGCACCGGTACAGTGGAAACACTTCTGCTGTACGGATTCGGCCGGGGAGAGCGTTTTTTCCTCTCCGTTCAGGGTAATGCGGACCGTGCCGCCGTTGATGGCAACGTTCGTGACGCCTTTGGGCGAGCCCAGAGCGGTGCGCGTGGACTTGGCGTCCAAGGTGCCGTTGCAGTGCAGGCCGAAGATGGTCACGTCATCGCGGTCGATGAGTTTTTCCTGCAAGAGTTCGACGATGGAGCGGCTGTCGCACCCCTTGGCAACGATGCCGACCTTCTTGCCGCGCAGGCCGGGCAGGTAGCCTGCCAGGTTCTGTGCGCAGCGGGGGTCCCAGGCGATGAGGTCCACGTCCGCCTCTTCGGTGATGAACAGGGGGGTATGGCTCAGACTGTCCGGCCCGGCGGTCCAGGCAATGACCATATCCAGGTCGGGCAGCGCCTTTTGTATTTCCGATTTCAATATATCAAGCGGGGATGTCATTCGAGACTCCTTTACAGCGCGTTGGGCTGGATCGGCTGCTGGAGACAGAGATCCAGGCTGGAGCCGCCGGTGAATTGCGGCATGGGCCCCAGGGCGTGCACCTGTTCGGTGAAGCTGGTGACGACGGAGCGCCAGCGTTGTCCTTCCGAGGCCGAAACCCAGGTGTATTCGAAACGTCCGGGATCGACGCCCATGGCGGGCAGCAGGGCCTTGAGGACCTCAAGCCGTCTGCGGGCGTAGAAGTTGCCTTCCGAGTAGTGGCAGTCACGCGGGTGACAGCCGGAGACCAGGACGCCATCGGCACCGTTCAGGAAGGCCCGAACAATAAACAGCGGGTTGATGCGGCCGGTGCATGGTAGCCGGACGATGCGCAGGTCCGTGGGCTGGGCGAAACGCCCGACCCCGGCGGTATCGGCGCCCGCATAGGAGCACCAGTTGCAAAGAAATCCGATGATCCGCAATTCCTTTCCTTCGGTTACAGACATAAGGAGTTCACCTCGGCGAGTATCTGGTTGTCGGTGAAGTGGCGCAGTTGAATTGCTCCCTGGGGACAGGCGGCGGTACAGTTGCCGCAGCCCTGGCACACGGTCTCGATGACCGAAGCCTTGGTCATGCCGCGGAAATCGATCATCTCGATGGCCCCGAAGGGACAGACCGATTCGCACTTGCCGCAGCCGATGCAGCGCACCAGCTTGACGCCGGAGACCTGCGGATCGCTGGCCAGCTTGTCCTTGGAGAACAGGGCCAGCACCTTGGCAGCGGCGGCATCGCCCTGGGCGACCGAGGACGGGATGTCCTTGGGGCCCTGGCAGGAGCCTGCCAGATAGATGCCTGCGGTGTTGGTTTCCACCGGCTTGAGCTTGGGGTGCCCTTCCAGGAAGAATCCGTACGGGTCGTAGGAGATGCGGAGCTTCTCGGCCAACTCGCCCGCGCCCTTGGCGGATTCAGCGCCGACGGCCAGGACGACCAGGTCGGCCTCGATTTCCACCTGCTGTCCCAGCAGGGTATCCGCACCCTTGACCAGATAACGGCCGTTCTTGGGCTGGATGGCGGAGACGCGGCCTCGGATGTAGCGGGCGCCATACTCTTCCATGGCCCGACGGGTGAACTCGTCGTAGTTTTTGCCCGGTGCCCGGATGTCCATGTAGAATACGTAGGACTGGGATTCGGGCAGGTGATCCTTTGTCAGGATGGTCTGCTTGGCCGTGTACATGCAGCAGAAGCCGGAGCAGTAAGGACGGCCGATGGATTTGTCGCGCGAGCCGACACACTGGATGAAGACGACGTCCTGAGGCTCCTTGCCGTCCGAGGGCCGCTTTATATGGCCTTCGGTGGGACCGGATGCGGAGAGGAGCCGCTCGTACTGCATGGAGGTGATGACGTCCGGGTACCGGCCGCCGCCGTATTCACCATACCGGGTGAAGTCGAACAGGTCGTAGCCGGTGGCCGCTATGATGGCACCCACCTCTTCGGTGACCAGTTCGTCCTGCTGGTCGAAGCGGATCGCTTCGGTGGGGCAGACCTTGGCGCACGCGCCGCATTTGCCCTTGGTCAGCATGATGCAGGCCTCGGGGTTGATGCTCGCCTTCTTGGGAATGGCCTGCGGGAAGGGAATGTTGATGGCGGTTGTCGTGCCGATGAATTCGTTGAAACGGTCCGGGGTCTTTTTGCTGGGACATTTGCTGGTGCACTCCCCGCAGCCGGTGCAGACGTTCCAGTCCACATAGGCGGCCTTGCGGCGCACCGTGACCTTGAAGTTGCCCACAAACCCGTCCACCGCATCCACCTCGGAGAGGGTGTACAGGGTGATGTTGGGATGCTGGGCCACATCGACCATCTTGGGGCCGAGGATGCAGCTGGAACAGTCCACGGTAGGGAATGTCTTGTCCAGCTTGGACATCTTGCCGCCGATGCTCGGCTCGCGTTCCACCAGGATGACTTCGAGGCCGCCGTCGGCACAGTCCAGGGCGGCCTGGATGCCGGCCACGCCGCCGCCGATGACCATGACCCGTTTGTTGATGTCGAACTCCCCTGCCTGGAGCCAGTCGTTGCGCCGCAGCTTCTCCACGGCCATGTGCACCAGCTCCGATGCCTTGCGGGTGTTCGCTTCCTTGTCCTTGCTCACCCAGGAAACATGCTCGCGGATGTTGGCCATCTCGAACATGTACTTGTTCAGACCGGCCCGTTCCAGGGTGCGGCGAAAGGTTGCCTCGTGCATGCGCGGGGTGCAGGATGCCACCACCACGCCGTCCAGGTCATAGGTCTTTATTGCGTCCACGATGCCCGCCTGGCCCGGTTCGGAGCAGGCGTACATGGTGTCGGTGGCAAAGACTACTTCGCGGAAATCCAGGGCGGCCTTGGCCACGGCCTCGGTATCCACGGTTCCGGCAATATTGCTGCCGCAGTGGCAGACAAAAACTCCTATGTTCATTACGCCCCCTCGCCGTTGTGCCGGGCCAGCGCCTTGAGCAGCGGGCGCGGGCTGACGCAGAGTTTGTTCAGCATGGTGCTCGTCTCATCCTGTCCGGCTGCGAGTCCGGCAAGCTGGGAGTAGTAGAATACGGGCAATTTGTGGCCGCTCTTGTTGGCGCGGTTGATCTGGGCCTGGCGCATGTCCAGGTTCATCTGGCACAGGGGGCAGGCCGTGACGATGGCGTCGGCCCCGGCCGCGGCTGCCGCGTCCAGAATGCGTCCCGAAAGTTTGGCCACCACATCCTTGCGGGTGGTGCCCAGCGATGCGCCGCAACAGTCGGTCTTGAGGGCGAAAGGCAGGACCTCGGCGCCCAATTCCGCAAGCAGCTTGTCCAGGGCCATGGGATTTTCCGGATCGTCGAATTGCATGATCCTGGGTGGGCGGACCATGATGCAGCCGTAGTACGGGACGACCTTCATTCCCTCAAGCGGTGCCTTGACCTGATCGGCCAGGGCCTGGATGCCGAGGTCCTCGACCACTACCTGAAGCACGGACTTGATGGGGAGCACGGCCTTCAGGGGCTTGCCCAGCACAAGTTCCACCTTGCGGTGAAAGTCGGGATTGGCCAGGCGATGCTGCGTGGTCTTGAGATTCTTCAGGCAACTTGGACACGGCGTGATGATGCCGTCGAACTTGCTGTCCTCGGCCATTTCGTCTGCAATGGCGAGGTTGCGGCCCACCAGACAGGCGGACAGCAGATGATCCACGGCATGGGCCGGAGTGGACCCGCAGCAGTTCCAGTCGGGGATTTCCACCAGCTCTATGCCGAGATTGCGGCACATGGCGCGGGTGGAGGTGTCGTACTCGAGGGAGGTGCCGAGCCCCGAGCAACCCGGATAATAGGCGTAACGAAGACTCATTGCTTTTGCTCCCGGTAGCGCTCGAAGATGCCGCGCACTTCGGCCACTTTTTTGATGTCGTGCGGCTTCAGGCCGAGCTTGCCTCTGCGCAGGGCGATGGGTGCCAGGTCCACGTCCGTGAACATCCGGCCCGTCTTGCCCGCGTAATTTGCCATGAGCCCGAGTTCGAAGACCCGGCCATGCTTTTCCACCGACTCCAGGAAGGCCTTCCAGAAGGCGCCGACAGCCTTTTCGCTGACCATGTTTTCCCGGCGGGCCATATGCCGCAGCACGTCCATCACCCGGGCGACGTCGATGTCGTTGGGGCAGCGCGTGGTGCACGTTTCACAGGAGGCGCAAAGCCAGATTGCGTGGGAGGTCAGGGCTTCCTCTTTTCTCCCAGCCTGAACCAGACGCATGATCTGGTTGACCGTGTAGTCGTAGGCAAAGGAAACCGGACACCCTGCGGTGCAGTTGCCGCACTGGTAGCACAGGGCGAGATTTTGCTCGCTCTCGCGCTGTACCTCGGCAACGAATTCGGAATCATAATCTTTGGGACTGGATGGCATGGACGCAAATCTCCGTTTCGTTTGTAACGGACGGGGTCGGCTCCGTCCGAAATCGAGTGTTCGAAGGGGAGCGGAGTAACAACTCCGCTCCCGTTGAAAGGGAGGACTTACATTGCGGATTCGTAGATGGCAATGACGTCTGCATCACGCGGCAGGCGCGGATTGGTCAAACCACAGGCGTCCTTCTGCGCATTGGCGGTCATGATGGCGATGTCTTCGATCTTGACATCCTTGCCGTAACGCTTGCCCAGCTCGACCAGACCGGTGGGGATACCTACGTCGGCGGAGAGCTGCTTGATGGCATCCAAGCACAGTTCCGCGGCGTTGCGCTTGCTCAGGCCGGTGATGTTCTGGTCCATCATTTCGGCCATTTCCGCGAACCGCTCCACGCGGGCGATGAGGTTGAACTTTTCGACGTGCGGGAGGAGGATCGCGTTGCATTCGCCGTGGGGCAGATCGTAGAAGCCGCCCAGCTGGTGGGCCATGGCGTGCACGTGGCCGAGGCTGGCGTTGTTGAAGGCCATACCGGCCAGGTACTGGGCGTAGCACATGCCTTCTCGGGCCTCTACATCCTGACCGTTGGCAACGGCGCGGCGCAGGAACTTGAAGACGAGGCGGATGGCCTTTTCGGCGCAGGCGTCGGTCATCGGGGTGCTGATGGTGGAAACATAGGCCTCAACGGCGTGGGTCAGGGCGTCCATGCCGGTGGCTGCGGTCAGCGCCGGGGGCATACCCATCATGAGCAGCGGGTCATCCAGGGCGATGCCGGGAGTGACACGCCAGTCGACAATGGCCATCTTCACCTTGCGGGAGGTGTCGGTGATGATGCAAAAACGGGTCATTTCGGAAGCGGTTCCGGCCGTGGTGTTCACCGCGATGTAGGGGGGCATGGGCTTGGTGGACTTGTCCACGCCTTCGAAATCATGAATTTTGCCGCCGTTGGATACGACCAGGCCGATACCCTTGCCGCAGTCATGGGAGCTGCCGCCGCCCAGGGTGATCAGGGAATCGCACTTGTTGTCCTTGTAGACCTTCACACCGTCGGCCACATTCTTGTCGGTGGGATTCGGAACCGTCTCGTCGTACACAACGCAGCTCATTTTGTGGCTCTTGAGCAGATCGACGATCTGCTGGGTGATGCCGCATCCTGTGATGCCCTTGTCAGTCACAAGCAGGGGTTTCTTGCTGCCAAGCGCTTTGATCTTGGCCGGAATCTCCTTGTGGGCGCCGATGCCGATGAGAGTAACGCTGGGGATGAAAAAGCCGTTGACCTGTTCTTGAACTGCCATAATGCTCCGTCCTTGTGTTTAAGGGTGACTGAACTCGGGACATGTGCTCGCCACGTCGCGGTGACGGCTTCCCTTGAGCAAGGATCGGGCCAATCATGTTATATTTACTATTTCAATGTGTTATGCTGATTTTCCTTTGTGCCGGTTTGTAGCCTTTCGCGTTCTGTTTTTGTGTCGGGCTGACCCGGTTAAAAAGAGCATGTGGTGATATCCTGTTATTTTAGCATGTTACGCAATGTGTCGTTTTGATACATGCAAATCGGCCAAATGGGTCATTATTCCCCGCTGTGATTCGATATAGAAAACCCGCCATTATGGCGGGTTTTCGAGGCTTGTGTCTTTTATAATCTGTTCTTCGGGCTATCCCAGACCGAATTTTTCAATTTTCCGGTACAGCGTCTTTCGTCCAATGCCCAGCGCCTTGGCCGCCTGCTGGCGGTTGCCGTCGAAGAACTGGAGGGCGCGCTGGATCTGCTGGCGTTCCAGCTCTTCCAGCGAAAAGACGGTACCGGCGTTCTGTTCCGCGCGTTCCACCAGCTCCCTGGGCAGGGCCTGGTTGGTGATGACGCCGCCTTCGGCCAGGATGATGCTCCGCTCCAGCACGTTGCGCAGCTCGCGGACATTGCCGGGCCAGTCATACTGCGTCAGGCACTGGACGGCCTTGTCCGTGATTGTCAGGTGCTCCCGGCGCATGGCGATGCTCATGCGGCCGAGAAAGTGCTCCACCAGCAGCGGGATGTCCTCCTTGCGCCGACACAGCGGCGGAACGGAAATATTGAAGACATTGATGCGGTGGTAGAGGGCCTCGTTGAAACGGCCTTCCTCCACCTCCTGGGCCAGGTTGCGGCTGGTGGCGAACAGAAAACGGATGTCCACATGCCGTTCGTTCTTTTCTCCCACCCGGCGGTACGTCCTGGCCTCCAGCACGCGGAGCAGCGATCCCTGCACCTCCAGGGGCAGTTCGCCTATTTCGTCCAGGAAGAGCGTGCCGGAATCGGCAAAGGTCATCAGGCCCTCGCGGCTATCCGTAGCCCCGGTGAAGGAGCCGCGCGTGTGGCCGAACAGCTCGCTGCGCATGAGTTCCTTTTGCAGGGTGGCGCAGTTCTTGACGATGAACGGCTGTTCCTTTCGCTCGCTCTGCTCCTGGATGGAGCGGGCCACCACGTCCTTGCCCACGCCGCTTTCGCCGGTAATGAGCACGGCCACATCCGTGGGGGCGACCCGGCTTACGAGATATTTGATCTGCTTGATGGGGGCGGAGTTGCCCACCAGCATGGAGGAGGCAACGGTCTGCTTGGAGTGGCGGAACCCCCGGTTTTCCCGCTGGAGGCGCGCCCGCTGGTAGGCGCGTTCGATGACCATCTCGACCCTGTCGAGGTGAAAGGGCTTGGTCAGATAGTCGTAGGCGCCGATGCGCATGGCCTCGACCGCGTTATCGATGTTGCCGTGGCCGGTGATGAGCACCACTTCTATATCCGGGTAGGTCGTCTTGAACTGCGCGAGCATGTCCAGGCCGTCGTCGTCCGGCAGGCGTATGTCCGAGACCACGACGTCGTAGTGGCCCTTCTGAAACTTTTCCATTCCGATGGTGGCGTTGGGTGCCGTCTCGATAATGCGCTCCGGCGTGCTCAGTTCATGCTCGAACAGGCGTAGTATCGATTCTTCGTCGTCGATGACCAGGACTTTGTACGCATTAGCCATGCAGCCCCCGCTTGCCGATGGGCAGGATGACCGAGAAGCACGTTCCGGTACCGAGTTCGCTGTTGACCGAAATCTCCCCGCCGTGCTCCTGCACGATGTGGTAGCAGGTGGCCAGCCCTATGCCGATACCCTTGCCCACAGGCTTGGTGGTGAAGAACGGCTCGAAGAGCATATCCAGGTTCTTGGCCGGAATGCCGCAGCCGGTATCGCTGACCGACATGCGGACGCCATCGCCGTGTGATGTGGTGGAGACGCACAGTTCACCCTCTTCGCCTATGGCGTCCACCGCATTGGTCAGCAGGTTGAGCGCCACCTGCTTCAGCTGCGCCTCGTCGCCGTAGATGGTGGGCAGGGTCTCCTCCAGGGAGAGGGAGACCTTGAGTTTCGGATGGCTTTTGAAATGGTGTTGCAGAATACGGATGGTGTCCTCGACCACGCGGTTGACGTTCACGCCGGTAAAGGCGGCCATCATGGGACGGCTGAAGGTCAGGAGGGTCTGAACGATTTTCTGGCAGCGCGCGCATTCCTTGATGATAGTGTCCGTGTACTCTTCGAAATCGTCGTAGAGTTCCTGGTCCACGGCGCCTTCCAGCTTGGGCAGGCGGCGCTTGAGTCCTTCGGCAAATCCAGAGACAGCGGTCAGGGGATTGTTGACCTCGTGGGCCACGCCTGCTGCCAGGGTGCCGATGGTGGCCATCTTTTCGGCCTGGTAGAATTTGGCTTGGTATTCCTTTTCCATGGTCACGTCCCGCTTGAAGATCAGGACCCGGTGCTGCGGCAGGTGGGGATTCTTGAGCGGCGCGGCGACCATGTCGAACTGCCGGTTGCGCCCGCCGATGCGGAAGATGGCGGTCTCCCGGCACACGGCGTCCGTGCTTAGGGAGCGGAAGGCCGGACATTCGTTGCAGGGATAGTTGGTGTTGCGGAATACCTGATAGCAATACCGGCCGATGGGGTTGATGCCCGGAAACAGTTCCTGGAAGACGTGGTTGACCGAGATGATCTCCAGGTTCTCCGACAAAACCATCATGACGTCGGTGATGCCTTCGAGGATGGCCGCGATCTCCAGGCGCTGGTCCTCGGATTCCCGGTGGCTGGCCTTCAGCTTATCCACGCTCTGCCGCAGTTCCTGGAAGAAATTGAGCTTGCTGTGCTCAATGCCAATGAGGTCTTCGAGTGTCGTTGCGTTACTCACCATGCAGCCTCGCATATGTTCATCAGGTCTTGGCAGTTCGTTTCACGGGGATTTGTCAGGGTGCAGGCATCCGGCAGCGCCTTGTTGCACAGCAGTTCCAGCTCGCTGTCGTCGGGCAGAATGTCGTTCAGGCGGCGTGCCGCCCCCAGCTCCTGAAAGAGCCGCTCCAGGTATTCGATGCCCTTGAGGGCCTGCTCCTCCTGGGTCTTGTACTCCTTGCCGGTGATCTGTAATCCCACCCGGGCCAGTTTTTCGGGTTTGGCGGTGAGGTTGAAGCGCATCACCGTGGGCAGCAGCACGGGGTGAACCAGACCGTGCAGCACGTCGAACCGTCCGCCGATGGAGTGGGCCAGGGAATGGGCGATGCCCAACCCCGCGTTGCTGAAGGCCATGCCCGCCGCGGTGCTGGCGATGCTCAGGTTCTTGAGTGCCTCCGGGGAGCGCGAATCCACGGCCTCCCGGATATTCTCCATGAAAAGCTGGATGGCACGCAGGGATTGCGGTTCGGTAAATGGCGAAGCCAGCCGGGAGACATAGGATTCCACCGCGTGGGCCATGGCGTCGATGGCCGAGGCCGCGATGAGCTCCCGGCTCTTCGTCACCAGCAGATTGGGGTCGATGATGGAGAGATTGGGCACCAGCGAGCGGCTGATGATGGACATCTTCACCTGCCGCTTGATGTCGGTGATGATGCAGAACTGGGAAACGTCGGAGCCGCTCCCGGCCGTCGATGGGATGAAGATCATGGGCGGCAGGGGGCGCATGATCTTGTTGGCCCCCTCGTATTCGCTGATGGACCCGCCGTTGCCGACCAGGGTGGATATGCCTTTGGCCGCGTCGATGGGGCTGCCCCCGCCGATGCCGACAATGACGTCCGCGCCCTTTTCCTTGTAAAGCTCCGCGCCCTCGCACACCTGTACGTCGCGGGGGTTGGAATTGACGTCGTTGAAGTAGACACAGTCTAACGCGTCCTTGCGCAGCAGGTCCATGACCACTTCGACCCAACCGGCCTTTTCAACGCCGGGATCGCTGACAAGCAGGACGCGCTTAGCCCCCAGGCGGCGGGCGCAGGGGGCCAGGTACTTTATGCTGCCGTTGCCGAATATGACTTCGGGAATGGCGAATTTGGTGATGAGCATTGAATCTCCGAACGTGGTTTTATACTCCAATCGTATGCAGATTCCAGGGGCTTAGGCAAGCCCTTTGCCCAAATCTTCTTTTCGGCACCCGCTAAACGGCCTTTGGTGTTCCCCTTTTTGCGGTTCTCGGGATGAGTCCCGGGCAGTGCTTTCCTTCTTTGCCGTGGAAAGTGGAAAAGCGGCTGAAACGAGTCCGCAACAATAGACAGTGTCCGATTTTGGACGCGTGGCGAACGTTTGCAGTGTCTGACCCGCGTAATTTAAATTTTGAGGATGTCCTGATGAAGCTCGAAATGTGGGCGATGTTTTTTCTGGCGTATCTGGTGACGACCTTGTCGCCGGGACCCAATGTGTTGCTGGTCCTGAAGAACAGTGTGCGGCATGGTTGGAAATCCGCATTCATCACCGTGCTGGGAAATCTGTCCTGCCAGCTGCTCATCGTCTGGCTGGTCGCCGTGGGCGTGGGCCACCTCATTCAGGAATTGCCGTTCTGGTTCGTGGTCATGAAGACGGTCGGCGGCGCCTACCTGATCTACCTGGGCATCAAGAACCTGTTCGTCGCCCTCGGCGGCGGCATCCTGTTGAGCGACCGCGTGTAAGCCCAAGTTTGCTACCTGCACACAAGAAACCCCGTTTTCGGATCATACCGGAAACGGGGTTTTTATATTCTATTGAAAGGACGAGTTAACCGAGTCGCAGGACCTTGCCCGGCGGAGTGGTCGGGAGCGAAGCGGACTGGCCGTGGACGATAACGCCGTTGACCATGACCATTTCGATGCCGTCCGGGTGCTGGCGGGGATCGGTGTAGGTGCCCTTGTCGAGCACGGTATCGGGATTGAAGAGGACCAGATCGGCATAGTTGCCGGGTGCGAGCAGACCTCGTTTCTCGATGCCGAAGGTTCCGGCCGGTCTGGAGGTCATTTTGCGCACGGCTTCCTCAAGGGGCATGATTCCCTCCTCGCGGACATATTTGCCCAGCACGCGCGGGAATGCGCCGTAGGTACGGGGATGGGGCGTGCCGCCCAGCAGGCCGTCGGTGCAGACGTTCATTTCCGGTCGGGCCATGAAGGCCGTGACGTGTTCTTCCAGGCCGTAAAAATCGACCATGCCCACGCCGTTCTCCTCCTGCAACAGCAGGTCCAGAGTGGCTTCCAGCGGCTCCTTGCCGCGCATGGCTCCCAGCTTGGTCAGGGATTTGCCGATGGCGTCCTGATTGGCCTCGTGCTTGACGCTGGTGACGAAGATGCCGTCCACTCCGGCAAAGTCCACGAAATTGTCCCAGCCCTCAATGCCGTTGTGGATATCCCGGATCATCCGGGCGCGCGCCTTGGGATCAGCCAGCCGGGCGAGGAGTTTGTCCGTGCCGCCCGCATGGGCCCAGGGCGGCAGGATGGCGCCGAGCATGGTCGAGCCCGCCACATAGGGGTATTGGTCGAAGGTCACCTCAAGTCCGTCTGCCGCGGCCTGATCCAGCAGGCCGAGGACCCGCTCGAACTTGTCCGCGTTGTTCTTGCCGCAGATCTTGAAGTGGGAGAAGTGAACGTGCACGCCGGTGGTGCGGCCGATGTCCAGCACCTCTGCCATGGAGTCGAGGATGGTGTCCGCCTCGCTGCGCTGGTGGATGACCAGGGGGCGGCCGAACTCGGCGGCCACGGAGCAGAGAACTTCCATCTCCCGCTTGTCGCCGTAGGTGCAGGGCGGGTAGATCAGTCCGGTGGACAGGCCGAAACCGCCCGCTTTCAGCTCACGTCGCAGAATGGCCGCCATGACGTCCAGATCGGCCTCGGTCGCGGGCTTGTCGTCCAGCCCCATGGCCTCCATGCGGACGTTGCCGTGGGGAATCAGATAGCCCACGTTGCCGCCCACGCCGCTTTGTTCCAGCCGGGCGAGGTAGCCGTCCGTATTGATGAATGCCCAGTCCAGGGAGTCGGATTCCCCTTCCAGTCCGGCCAGATTCTTTCGCCATGCCGGGATGTGCTCCTTGGGCAGCGGGGCCATGGAGATGCCGTCCTGCCCAAGGATTTCCGTGGTCACGCCCTGGCGGAGCTTGGGGAGGATGTACGGCTCTTCCATGATCGCCAGATCGGAATGGCTGTGGGTGTCGATGAACCCGGGGCAGACGACGAGTCCCCCGGCGTCGATGACTTGGTCGGCATCGGGCAGGCCGGTGCTCACGCCGGTGATGGTGTCGCCCTCGATACGGACGCTGCCCTTACGGGCGGGAGCGCCCGAACCGTCGATGATGCGTGCGTTGTCGATGCGTATGCTCATGGCATGTGTCCGCGCCCGGGGGTGGCCCGGGCGCATTTTCGTTATCTGGTTTGCAGCAGGGCGTCGATGATCGCCCGGTAGCCGTTGGTGGCCTGATGCAGCTGGTCCACCTCGACATACTCGTCGATGGTGTGGGCCAGATTCTCGCGCGAGGGCCCGAAGCCCATGGTTTTGATGCCCGCCTCGCCCGCATAGTGGCTGCCGTTGGTGCAGAAGGAGTAGTGGGAGTATTCCGGGGCCAGTCCGGCCTGTTTCAGCCCGGCCATGGTGTCGGCCACAAAGGCTTCTTCCTTGTCGTACAGCCAGCCTGGGAAGAACCGTTCTCCCTGGATGTGCACGCCGGTGTAGCACTTCTCCTTGCCCTTGGCGAAGTACGCCTTGGCCTTGAAGTTCGGAATCTCGGCCGAAAGTCGGTCGATGATCGCGTTGATCGGGGCCAGCACGCTCTCCGGGGTCTCGCCCACCAGCAGACGGCGGTCGTAGGTCACGCGGCAGCCGCTGGGCACCACGGACGCGCCGGGGTAGGGGGTGGACTTGATGTCCGTAAGCACGCAGATGCCCTTGCCCAGGATGTCCTGCTCCGGGGTCTCCACCTGCTCAATGGCCCTTGTCAGCTCGGTCATCATGTGCACGGCGTTGACGCCCTTGTCCGGGTTGGCGGAGTGGGCGGGCACGCCGATGGTCTCGACCACGATTTCCGCCCGGCCGCGTTGGCCGATTTTCAGGTTCAGCTCCGAGGCTTCGCCGATGATGACGTAGTCGGGCTTGATCTTTTCGGATATCTCGCGCGCGGCGATGCCTTCGAATATTTCCTCGTGCACCACGCCCGCCACGCAGATTTCACCCGCGAACTTGCCCTTGGACTCGGCCTTGAACCAGGACGCGGCCGCGACCATGGCGGCCAGCGCGCCCTTCATGTCCGAGGTGCCCCGGCCGTAGACCTTGCCGTCCACTATGTCGCCGCCAAAGGGGTTTTGGGTCCAGGCGGAAGGGTCGGGCACCGGCACGGTGTCCATATGGCCGTCGAACAGGATGCACGGGCCGGGCTTGTTGCCCTTGATGCGGCCCACCACGTTGCCGTAGCGGTCCACGTCCACACGGTCGAACCCGTTGGCCTTCATGGCGGCGGCCAGGGTCTCGGCCACCCGCTCCTCCTCACCGGAGAGGCTGGGCAGGGAGACCAGCTCCTGGCACAGGGCCACGCTCAGTTGGCAGTAATCGTTGTTCTTCATGATTGCCGGGCCTCCCTCTAGCCGAGCAGACCGGTTTTCCGGTTGAATTCCACAATGAGCTTGTCGATTTCGGGAGCGATCTTCTGGATGTTCTCCCAGTAGTGCTCGTCGTACCACTGGGCCTGGATTTCCTCAAAGGCCATGCCCTGCTGTTCGATCCAGGTGTAGTACTTCAGGTTGTGGATGCGCTTGCGGGCCACATAGCTCAGTTCTTCCATGTTGTCCGTGGTCACGCTGTTCAGTACGGCGCGGGAGTAGGCAGCATCGGTGATCTCGTAGGAGCCCCGCTCTTCGGTCAGTTCCTTGAGGCGGCTCTGGTACATTTCCATGGAGTCCGTGGCCACGGTCAGGACCACGTCGTCCTTGCCCAGTTCGTAGTACTTGGCGAACTTGATGGCCGAGACCATGTTCGCCACAGAGGAGATGCCCAGCAGGTGCAGGTTTTCGGCGATCTCGGCAGGCACGCCGTTCGCCTTGAGGGCGTCCACGCCCGCAGGCTCGTTGAACAGGCGGATCAGGTTCATGGGCACTTCGTCGTCCACGGCAATGACCATGTCGGTGTTGCGCACGTTGTGCACCCACGGCACATGCTTGTCGCCGATGCCCTCGATGCGGTGCGCACCGAAACCGTTGTTCAGCAGGGTCGGGCACTGGAGAGCCTCGCAGGCACCGATCTTCACATTGCGGAACTGCTGCTTGAGATAGTCGCCGCTGGCCAGGGTGCCGCCGGAGCCGGTGGAAAGGATGACGCCCTTGAACCGGCGCTGGGGATCGTCGGAAAGCTCGGTGACCAGTTCGGTCATGGCCCGGCCGGTGACGGTGTAGTGCCACAGGTAGTTGCCCATGGCATCGAACTGGTTGAAGATGACGAGGTCGTCGCCGGACTGGCGAAGCTCCCAGCACTTGTCGAATATTTCCTTTACGTTGGACTCGGAACCGGGTGTCTTGATGGTCTCCCCGGCCACGTTGGCCAGCCAGTCGAAACGCTCCTGGCTCATGCCCTCGGGCAGGATGGCGATGGAGTCGCAGCCGAGCAGGTTGGAGTCATAGGCACCGCCGCGGCAGTAGTTGCCGGTGGAGGGCCAGACCGCCTTCTGGGTGGTGGGATCGAACTGGCCGGTGACCAGGGCCGGGGCCAGGCAGCCGAAGGCCGCGCCGACCTTGTGCGCGCCGGTGGGGAACCATTTGCCCACCAGCAGGACGATGCGGGCGTCCACGCCGGTCAGGGAGGAGGGCAGCTCGATGTGGTTGACGCCGCCGTAGGTGCCTCCCGAGGCCTTGGGCTCGTTTTTCCATGTGATGCGGAAGAGGTTGAGCGGGTCGAGGTCCCACAGGCCTAGATCACCCAGCTTGGCCCGGATGTCGGCCGGAATCTTTTCCGGGTGGCACATCTGTTCCAGGGTGGGGATGATGATATTCTTTTCCTTGGCCCGGGCCAGTGCGTTCTGCAGGCCCTTTTCGTTGATGGTCAGATCGATCATGGTTGGTTGTCCATCCTTGTATGTTGAACGAATAAAGTTGTTGTTTAGACGTTATGCGCCCTTGAGGGCGTCCTGCACGGCCTTGAGGGAAGGCGGCACTACCTGCGGGGCGCGGTCGCACGCCTTGATGGTCGCGTCCACGTCCTTGAGTCCGCTGCCGGTGATGAGCAGCACGGTATTCTGGTCCGGGGTGACCAGCCCTTCGGCCACGGCCTTGTGCAGACCGGCCAGCGGGGAGGCCCCGGCGGGTTCGGCAAAGACGCCGGAGTTCTTGGCCAGTTCCGGAATGGCCGCGAGGATGTCCCGGTCGGCGACGCGCACGTACGCGCCGTTGGTTTCGGTCACTGCGCGCATGGCCTTCTTGCGGTCGCGCGGCAGGCCTGCGGAAATGGAGTCGGCCACGGTTTCCGCCTTGATGGCCGGGAAAGTGACGGGATCGGCACCCGCCTTCCATGCCTGGTACATGAAGTCGCTGCCCTCGGCCTGGACGCCGATGAGCCGGGGCATCCGGTCTATCCAGCCCAGTTGCAGCAGGTCGAAAAATCCCTTGTACAGGCCGGAGATGATACAGCCGTCGCCCACGCCGACCAGAACGTTGTCCGGGCAGCGCCAGCCGAGCTGTTCGCATATCTCGTAGGCGGCGGTCTTCTTGCCTTCGGCCATGTAGGGGTTGAATCCGGTATTGCGGTTGTACCAGCCGAACTCGGCGGCCGCTTTCAGGCAGAGCTCGAAGGCGTCGTCGTAGCTCCCGTCCACCAGAAAGACATCCGCGCCGTAGGCCAGGAGCTGGGCCACCTTGGCCCGAGGAGCGGACTTGGGCACGAAGATGGTGCAGTCCATGCCCGCTGCCGCGCACATTCCGGCCAAGGCCGCGGCCGCGTTGCCGGTGCTGGCGGTGGTGATCCGCTCCGCTCCCGCCTCGCGCGCCTTCATGACGGCCAGTGCGCTGGCCCGGTCCTTGAGGGAGCCGGTGGGCTGGCGGGAGTCGTCCTTCAACCAGAGGTGTTGTACACCGACGGCGCTGCCAAGGCGCGGGGCCTCGTAGAGCGGCGTCCAGCCCACGTTCAGCGCCGGGGCCGGGGTTTCCGGCAGGACCGGCAGCAGGGGGCGGTAACGCCATTGGCTGTAGTCGTTGCAGGCGGCCAGCGTCTCCGGGGAGAGCGTCTTCCCGATGGCCGCGTAGTCATATTCAATGTCGAGGATGCCCTCGTTGCCATGGTCGGGGCAGACGTAGTCCACCTCGCCGGGGCGAAATGTCTTCCCGCACAGGGTGCAGCGCATGCGTGTGATGTTTGCGGGGTGTTTTTGCATAGGTATCGGTTCCGGCTCTGGAGTTGCAGAATGGGCGGCGGGACGTGCCCGCCGCCCGATATCATGACAGGTTACTTGGAGGCCTCTTTGATGGCGGACAGGAAGGAGTTCAGCATGGCCTTTCCTTCGTCGCCGAAGGTGTCTTCGATGTACTTCTTCACGACCGGCAGGGAAGCTGCACGGAACTTCTCCTTTTCGGATTCGGGCAGGGTGTACACTTCCATTTTCTTGGCAAGGAAGGGCAGACCTCGGTCGGAAGCCTCGATGGCGTTGGCGATGCCGCGGCTGACCACGATGGCGGTCTTGGCGGCGCTCTCCACGACCTTCTTCTCATTGTCGGTCAGGGAGTTGTAGAAGTCGGCGTTCATCAGCCAGACGTGCGGGGCAAAGAGGTGATTGGAGATGGTCAGGTACTTCTGGACTTCGTACAGCTTGGCGAACTCGATGATGGGCAGCGGGTTCATCTGGCCGTCGGCAACGCCGGTCTGAAGGGCGGTGTAGACCTCGGCCCAGGCGATGGACACGGGCTGGCCGCCGAGGCTGGAGACGAGCTTTTTGTGGGTTTCAAGGCCCATGGTGCGGATTTTGAGGCCCTTCATGTCTTCCAGGGTCTTGATGGGACGCCTGGAGTTGGTGAACTGGAAGAATCCGCCGGAGTCGCTGAAGCCCAGGCACTTGATGCCGGTCTTGTCGGTGATGTCCTTGGCCAGCTTCTGGCCGAAGGGACCGTCCAGGACGTCATAGGCCACGGCGTGGTTGGGGAAGGCAAAGGGCACGTCGAGCACGGAGATCAGCGGGTAGACGGAACCGACCGCGCCCACGGAGTGCACGCCGAGCTGGATGATGCCGGCCTTGACCTGCTGGACCACCTCGGCGTCCTTGCCGAGCTGGCCGCTGGGGAAGATTTGGACCTGGACCGAGCCGTTGGTGCCGGACTCCACCAGGTTTTTGAAGACCACTGCGGCGGCGCCGGACGGATTGTCGAACGCACCGTTCTTGTTCAGGTGGTGCATCTTGATCACTTTGGCAGCCATGGCCACCTGGGCGAGCATCAGGACAGCCGCGCACAGGGTCAGGATCAAGGTGAGCTTCTTGAACTGTTTCATGGAAACCCTCTCTACAGTTTGAAGTTAATTAAGCATCAGCTTTGGGAAAAACATTGCCAGATCGTCGAAGTAGGTG
Source organism: Pseudodesulfovibrio sp. 7M6 (assembly GCF_050058625.1). GTDB lineage: Bacteria > Desulfobacterota > Desulfovibrionia > Desulfovibrionales > Desulfovibrionaceae > Pseudodesulfovibrio > Pseudodesulfovibrio salinus. The sequence goes on from NZ_CP188816.1 coordinate 651,250, forward strand.
ATGATGAGCAGTACGCCGACCTCGACAAGGATGAACGGCCACAGGGAGGAGGCTATCCGCTCTATCTTTTCCCCGGTGACCGAGGAAAGGACGAAGAGACAGGCTCCCACCGGCGGCGTCATCAGTGAAATGTTCAGGGCCAGGACGATGACCACACCCGCGTGCACCGGGTTCATGCCGATGGAGGCGGTGAGCGTTCCGAGCATGGGGGTGAGGATGATCAGCGCGGCGTTGATGTCCATGAACATGCCGATGCCGAGCAGGAGGAGCAGGATCATGCCCTTGATCACCCACGGGGTGTGGGACAGGGAAAGGAATCCGTCCGCTATCTGCTGCGGAATCTGCATGAAGGTCATCCACCAGCTGAGGATGGACGCCGAGGCGATGATCAGGAAGACGACGCCCGTGATGCGCGCGGTCTTGATGAGCATGTCGATGATGGTCGTGAAGTTCAGGTTGTGCTCCACCACGATGCCCACGAAGAAGGCGTAGAAGACGGCGATGGCCGCCGCTTCCGTGGGGGTGACGATGCCGCCCAGGATGCCGCCCAGGATGATGCCGGGCATGAGCAGGGCCAGGATGGAACCCTTGAAAGTCTTCAGGATGAAGCGAAGGCTGGGGCCGTCCTGGCTCTTGGGCAGCTTGAGTTTGCGGCCCAGGGCCACGATGAGGGCCATGCACAGCACGCAGATGAGCAGGCCGGGCAGGATGCCCGCGGCGAAGAGCCCGGCGATGGATACACCGGCCAGCGAACCGTAGATGACCATCAGGTTGGACGGCGGAATGGTAGGGCCGATGATCGACCCGGCGGCGGTGACGGCACAGGCGAAGGGGCGGGAATAGCCCTGCTTGACCATGGCCGGGACCAGGGTGTTGCCGAAGGCTGCGGTATCCGACACGGCCGCGCCCGTCATGCCCGCAAAGAGGACCGAGGCGAGCATGTTGGAGTGGGCCAGTCCGCCGCGCATGTATCCCACCAGGGCGTCCGCGAAATCGGCCAGCTTCTTGGTCATACCGACCCGGTTCATGGTTTCTCCGGCCAGGATGAAGAACGGCATGGCCATGAAGGAGAAGAGGTCCAGTCCTTCAAAGAACCGCTTGGGAGCCATGACCAGGAATTGGTCGCCGCCGATCTGGTACAGGCCGATGACTCCGGCGATGCCGAGCACGAAGCCGATGGGCACGCCGATGAGCATCAGGAAGAAAAATGCGATGACGACGGCGATCATTGGGCGGCCTCCTTCTTGACGAACAGCGGCGTTATCCCTGCCGTCTCTCGTAGCATGGTGCACAGAATATTAAAAACGGTCAGCATGGCGGCCACCGGCACCGAGGTGAAGGGGACGAACATGGTCATACCGAAGATGGTGGCATACTGTTGCATTCCCTGCTTTGCCATAGTCACGCCATAGAAGGCGAGAAAGAGGAAAAAGAGCAGGCCAATGGCGTCCAGAACAAGCCGTGCCCATTTTTGCTGCCGCACGGGCAGTTTGGAAAAGAGCAGGTCCAGGCCGATGTGCTCTCGCCGGTAGGCGCAGCAGGGCACGGCCAGGAGTGCGGCCCATATCATAATGTATCTGGCGAGTTCCTCGGTCCAGGTAACGCCCAGGGCCAGGAAGTAGCGCTCGACGACCCCGAACCAGACCACGCCGATCATGGCGGCCACGAGCAGGGCACATATCCTTTCGACGACGTAGTTGATGCGGTAGGCGGTCAGCTCGAATGCGCGGGCTATGCCAACCAGGGCTGGAGTGATGTTTTCTTGCATGATCTCGGGTTGGTTGTTGGTTATGGTATTGTTCAGCACGTACTGTGCCATTTCAATCCGATATTGGCATGATTTTTTGCGTTTTGATAAAATTGAGTGTTTTGTTGATATTTCGAGGTGTTAATATTAACAATATGGTCATGTCTGTCTCGGGATGTTTATCAACTTCATACTTGAGGCGTTTTTAAATTACGTTTATGTGATTGTTGTTTTCATTTTGATACTACAGCTGCGCAAGCAACGGTGATACGGTAAATGCACGCGATTAGAGGCTGTTGCGTCAACCTGTTTGGCCGCGTGATTATTCGCTGTTATCTTTTTGATACCGCATCCATGCAAGGAACGAGGAATGAATGAGGCAAGAGGGCTCGATGCCCTGGATTTGAGGAGCATCTCCGAAGCTGCGGAGCAATACGCGGCGGTCATCTCCCGCGTGCTGCGGGTGGATGTGGAGATTGTGGACCATGCGCTCTGCCGTGTGGCGGGTACGGGACGGTTTGCCCCCCTGGTGGGCAAGCAGATGTCCGCCGCCAGCGGCGTGTACCGCCAGGTGCTCAAGACCGGGCGGCCGCTGGTCATTCGAGAGCCCGGATTCTCAGAGTTTTGCGCCGGATGCCCCAATTGGCAGAGCTGCGACGAGACCTTCGAGATGAGCACGCCCATCCTCTATGGCGGAACCGTGGCCGGTGTCATCGGGTTTGTCTGCTTTACCGAGGAGCAGAAAGAGCACATTCAGCAGAATTTCGAGATATTTTTCGATTTCCTGTCCCAAATGGGGGACATGCTGGCCTCGAAGGTGGCGGAATCCATGGAGTACGAGCGCAGCCGCGCACTGGGCGAACTCCTGGAAAGCGTGGTGGACAAAGTGGCCGAGGGTGTGCTGCTGCTCGCGTCCGACGGCCACGTGGTCCGGTCAAACAAGGCGGCCCAGCAGATTCTGGACTTCACGCTTGAGGAACAGGACTCGCTGGTGGTTCGGCTGGAGCAGGGCGAGACGCGGCTGCTGCAATATACGGAGTACCTGCTTTTTCTGCGCGGCAAGGTCCACGAAGTGGTCGGTCGGGAATATCATCTGCAACACGGTGAGAGCGTCTGCATCTTCATGTTTCGTGATTCGCAGATGATGCACGACGACGCGCTTCGGCTCGCCTCCTCCCACGAGCGGTTGGGGCTGGATGCCATCCTCGGCACCTCGGACGTAATGATCGCCCTCAAGGAGCAGGTGGCCCGGTTTGCGGATTCGTCATCCACCGTGCTGGTTACCGGCGAAAGCGGCACGGGCAAGGAACTGGTGGCCCGCGCCCTGCATGAGGAGGGCAGCCGGAGGGACGGCCCGTTTGTGGCCATCAACTGCGGGGCCATTCCGGAAACCCTGCTGGAAAGCGAACTGTTCGGCTATGTGGGCGGCGCATTCACCGGAGCCAATCCCAAGGGCAAGATGGGCCGGTTCGAGCAGGCGGACGGCGGCACCATCTTTCTGGACGAGATAGGCGACATGCCGCTCCATCTTCAGGCCAAGCTGCTGCGCGTGCTGGAGCAGCGGGAGGTGACTCGGCTCGGCGCCACCGCGCCCCAGTCCATCAATGTCCGGCTGGTATCGGCCACCAACCGGAACCTTGATGAGATGGTCTACAACGGCATTTTCCGGGAGGACCTCTTCTACCGATTGAACGTCATTCCGATCCACATCCCCCCATTGCGCGAGCGGCCGCGGGACATTCATTTGTTGTCCCGCGTATTTCTGGAGCGGAGCATGGCCCGGCTGGACAAGGAAATTCTGACCATCAAGGAGAGCTTCTGGTCAGCCGTAGGCGAGTATCCGTGGCCCGGAAATGTGCGCGAGTTGCAGAATTCCATTGAATACGTGGCCAACGTGGTGGACTCGCCCGCTGCCATTGCCGCCGACTACCTGCCGCGCAAGGTTCGGTCCGGCGTATCGGAGCCGGAGTTTGCGGACTATAATCTGGAGAATATGGAGAGCAAACTCATCCAACAGGCGCTGCGGGCCTTCGGCGAGGAGTCCGGCACCAAGGCGGCCAAGGAACTGGCTGCCGAAAAGCTCGGCATAGGCATCGCCACCCTGTATCGCAAGATCAAGAAATACGGCTTGGAGTAGATCGGTCCATCACGCCGGAAACGGTATGATGGGAAGAAATTGAGAGCCGCCGGAAAAAGGTCTTTGATCCTTTTCCCGGCGGTTTTGCCTGTTTGACTATTTCCAGATTTCGTCGGCGATTTCCTTGATGAAGCGGACCTTGGCCCACTGCTGTTCCTCGCTGAGGGTGTTGCCCTCTTCGGTAGAGGAGAAGCCGCACTGCGGGCTGAGGCAGAGCTGATTGATGGGCAAAATAGCGGCGGCTTCGGCAATGCGCGCCTTGACCGCGTTCTTGTCCTCCATCTCCCCGGTCTTGGAAGTCACCAGACCGAGTACCACCTGCTGGTCCTTGATGTGGCGCAAGGGGGCGAAGTCGCCGGAGCGGTCCGAATCGTATTCCAGGAAGAAACCGTCCAGCCGCGCATTGGCAAAGAGGATGGGAGCCACGGGATCGTACCCGCCGCTGGAAAACCAGGTGGAGCGGTAGTTGCCTCGGCAGATGTGCATGGTGATGACCATGTCTTCGGGGCGGCCTTCTATGACCTGATTGATGATGGCCACATACAGCTCGGCCAGTTTGTCCGGGTCGATGCCGCGCTTGGCGAACGCCTCGCGCTCGGAGGTGGAGCAGAGCGCGCCCCAGCTGGTGTCGTCCAGTTGCAGGTAGCGGCAGCCTGCCTTGTAAAATGCGGCAATGGCGTTACGGTAGGCCTTCACGATATCTTCGATGAAGGATTCTTCGTTGGGATAGAAATCAGGCAGTTCGAATTCCTGATTGCGCACGGTGAGGACGAAGTGGAGCATCGCCGGTGACGGGATGGTCATTTTGGCCACATGGTCGCCCGCGCATTGCTGCAAAAAGGCGAAGTGGGAAAGCATGGGGTGCTCGCCGAATTTGATCCTGGACTTGAGTTCCACGCTCTCCGCCCGGGTATGCACACCGTTGAAGGTGAAGCCATTGTCGGTGACCTTCATTTCCAGGCCGTCCAGCCCGGCCATGAAATCCAGGTGCCACCAGCTGCGGCGAAACTCTCCGTCCGTAACAGCCGAAAGTCCGTTTTGTTTTTCCTTTTCCACCAGGTCGGCGATGGCCTCGTCTTCCACGTTACGCAACTCGCCAGCGGAGAGGCTTCCTTCCTTGAATTGCCGCCGCGCCGTCTTTACGGATTCCGGGCGCAGAAAACTGCCGACGACATCAGCCCGAAACGGCGGTCTGGTGCGGATCTTCGCATTATCAAATACGTTACTCATGCTATTTTTCTCCTGTGATTATGGCAAATATAAGTATATCTGGAAATATTGATATTGTTTGTCCCGGAATCTGTCAACTGGGAAATGGCGTTCTCCGGGGACATATATTTTGAAGAGTTACGTAGCATAAGAAAGCGCCGCCGCACGTTTTCGTGCGGCGGCGCTTTGTAGTGCTTCAGGATGATCCGAACTAGCTGTGGCAGGGCGGGATGGGTTGGCGGGTGGGGCGGGGCACGAACTTTCCCTGTCCTTTTCTGGCCGTAACCACGCCGTTTTCAAAGACCACTTCGCCGCCCAGTATGGTCATGTGGGGGGAGCCGGTGAAGGTCATGCCTTCGAACACGCTGTAGTCGATGGCCTGGAGGTGGGTCTTGGCCGAGACCGTGTGCTCCTTGTTTGGGTCCCAGATGACGATATCGGCGTCCGAGCCGGGGGCGACAAGGCCTTTTTGCGGGTGGATGTTGAATATTTTTGCCGCGTTGGCAGAGGTGGCGGCCACGAACTGTTCCGGGGTCAGCCGTCCCTTGCGCACGCCCTCGCTCCAGAGGATGCGCATCCGGTCCTCTATGCCCGGCGCACCGTTGGGAATCTTGGTGAAATCGTCCAGGTGCGCGTTGCGCTGGGCCTGGGTGAAGGTGCAGTTGTCGCTGCCGGTGACCATGATGTGGCCGTTGGTGAATCCCTGCCAGAGTGCCTCGATGTGGTCCTCGGACCGGTAGGGAGGGCTCATGACATAACGGGCCGCGATGGACGGGTCTTCATTGAAGTACACGGAGTCGTCCAGCAACAGATGCCCGCAGAGGCTCTCGGCGTAAACTTCCTGGCCCGATTCCCGTGCCTCTATCACGGCGCGCAGGGCTTCCTTGCAGCTCATGTGCACGATGTAGATGGGGGCACCGGCGACGCGGGCCAGGGCAATGGCGTGGCGAGTGGCCTCGCCTTCGGCCAGGGGCGGCCGGGAGAGGACGTGCCCCTTGGGTTGGGTGATCCCCTTTTCAAGCAGCTTGCGCTGCATGTAGGTGATTATCTCGTCGTTTTCCGCGTGCACGGTGCACAGGCCGCCCAGCTCGCGAACCAGGGAGAAGCTGTTCAGCAGCTTTTCCGGTTCCAGCATCAGGCTGCCGCGATAGGTCGTGAAGTGCTTGAACGAGTTGACACCCCGCTCCTCGGCCAGGATGCGCATTTCGCGCGCGGCTTCCTTGTCGAACCGGGTGACGGTGACGTGGAAGGAGTAGTTGACCGTGGATTTGGCCGCCCACTCCATGCAGCGGTCGTAGGCCTCGATGAAGGGCATCCCGTCCTTGGGGTTGGCAAAGTCGATGACCATGGTGGTGCCGCCCGAGAGCGCGGCGCGGCCGCCGTTGTCGAAACCGTCCGCCGTGCGGATGCAGCCGGTGGGCATTTCGAGATGGGTGTGGGGATCAAGTCCGCCGGGCATGACCAGCAGGCCGTCCGCCTGGATGATTTTACAGTCGTTTGGTGCCTTCAGGTCGGTGCCGACTGCCTTGATGACGCCGTCTTCGATGAGGACATCGGCCTTTTCCGACTTGTCCGCATTGACGACGGTGCCGTTTTTGATGAGCAGGTTCATGTGCGTTGCCTCACTTGCTTATTCCGGCTGCACGCCGCGCCGTCGGAACCATTCGCTGATGACGATGATCAGCATGTTGAAGAGTACGATGAGCATGGCCAGGGCGTTCAGGGTTGGCGAGAGGTGGAACCGGAAGTCCGATGCCACCAGGACCGACAAAGGCTGCGCCCGGCCGCTGGTGAAGTAGGAAACCGTGTATTCGGCGTTGGACAGGACAAACGAGATGAAGGACCCGGCCAGGATGCCGTTTTTCATCAGGGGCAGCGTCACCCGGCGGAAGGTCTGCCAGGGAGTGGCACCCAGGTCGCCCGCCGCCTCTTCCAGCCGCTTGTCCACCCGGAACAGGACCGAGGCGATAATCACGGTGACAAAGGGCAGAATGATCATGGATTGGGAAATCCAGATGGTATACAGCCCCTTGTTCAGCCCGATGTCGTTGAGAAAGGTCACCTGGGCGATGGCGAAGATGAGCTTGGGCACGAAAAAGGGCAGGACCAGCAGGGCGAGGAACAGCATCTTGCCCTTGAACTTGTGCCGGGTGAGGACGATGGCCGCCATGGAGCCGAAGACCGTGGTGATGATGGTCACCGGGAAGGCCACGGAAAAGGTGGTCAGCAGTCCCTTGAAGATGCGTCCGTCATGCAGGATCTGGTTGTACCAGTCCAGGGTGAATCCCGTGAGCGGGAAGGTAATCATGTCCGACGAGTTCAGGGAGAACAGGCCCATGAGCATGATCGGCAGATAGACGAAGCCGTAGACGATGAAGGTGTAGCCGCGCAGGGCGGCCCATCCCGTGGAGTTGCGCATTTATTTGCCCCCCCTGATGCCCCGTCCCCAAGGGGATTTGTAGAACAGATAGACGGCCAGGGAGATGAACAGGGCCATGCTGATGAGCAGGACCCAGGCCAGGGCTGATCCGGTGGGCCAGTCAAAGGCCGCGCCGAACATGTCGTGGATGGCGCTGGTCACGGTCACGCCCGTGGACCCGCCGATGAGCTGCGGGGTCAGGTAGTCGCCGACCACCAGGACGAAGACCATGAGGAACCCGGCGATGAGCCCGGCCCCGGTGAGGGGCAGGATCACCTTGAAAAAGGTGGAAATGTGGCGGCAGCCAAGGTCCATGGCCGCCTCGATGTAGGAGTCGTCCATGGCCTCCAGCGCTGCCCAGAGCGGCAGCACCATGAAGGGCAGGTAGTTGTAGGTCAGCACCACCATGGTGGAAAACGGGCTGAAGAGCAGGACCCAGATGGGTTCCTTTATGATGCCCAGCCACATGAGCAGGGAGTTGAGCACGCCCTCTGCGCCCAGGACCACACGCCAGGCAAAGATGCGGATCAGGTCGCCGGTGTAGAGCGGGATCAGCAGCAGGGTCAGCAGCGGCGCCTTGTACACCTTGACCCGCTTGGCGATGAAGAAGGCGAGCGGATAGGCGATGACCGAGCAGATGGAGGCGATGGCCACACCATAGAGCAGGGCCTTGATGACCAGCCCCCGGTAAGTCTCGTTCTGGAGGACGCGGGCGTAGTTGGCCAGCGTCGGCTCCCGGATGATGGATACGAAGTCCACCTGGAAGAAGCTGTAGCTGAACAGCACGGCCAGCGGTGCCACGCAGAAGATGCCTACGAAGAGCAGGTTGGGACCGGTCAGGCAGAGCAGGGTGAGCCGCCGGACCAGATCGATGCGCTTCATGCTCATAGCGCGCTGCCTCCCTCGGGCGGGGTGCCGTGGACCACGCGCAGCCTGTGCTGGGGGACTGCCAGGGTGAGTTCCGCATCTTGGGCGGTGGGCACGTCGTGGTCCAGGCGGGCGATCAGCTTTTGTCCCGCGACCATGACCTCGACCATCTTGACGCTGCCCTGAAAGACGACGTGGGAGACCGTGGCCTTGAAAACGAGCATCCCGGATTCGGGTTCGTTGACGGGCTGGATGTCCTCGGCCCGGATGCAGAGGCAGGCGGGTTCTCCGGTGGCGACCTTGGGGCTGCATGAGGCCTCGACCACGCCGAGCGGGGTCTCGATGATGGCCCTGCCGGAGTCGACGGTGCCCACGGTGCCGGTCAGCAGGTTTGCGCCGCCGATGAAGTCCGCCACATAGGCGTTCACCGGGGCGTGGTAGATTTCCTCGGGCGAGGCAGCCTGTTCGATGTGCCCGCCATTCATAACGATGATGACGTCGCTTAAGGCAAAGGCCTCTTCCTGGTCGTGGGTCACATAGAGAAAACTCATTTCCAGCCGCTGTTGCAGGTCCTTGAGTTCAACCTGCATGTGGCGGCGCATCTTGAGGTCGAGCGCGCCCAGCGGCTCGTCGAGCAGCAGGAGTTCCGGCTCGTTGACAAAGGCTCGGGCCAGGGCGACGCGCTGTTGCTGTCCGCCGGAAAGCTGGGACGGGTAACGGCCCGCCAGGGGCTCCATTTTGACGGTTTCCAGGGCGTGGGCCACGCGCCGTTTCACTTCGGCGGACGGCAGCTTGCGCAGGTTCAGGCCGAAGGCCACGTTGTCCGCCACCTTGAGGTGCGGGAACAGGGCGTAGTTCTGAAAAACCGTATTGATGGGCCGCTCGTAGGGCATGACCCCCATCAGGGGCTGGCCCTTGAGCACCAGACTGCCGTCCGTCACGGATTCGAAGCCGCCGATCATGCGCAGGATGGTGGTCTTGCCGCAGCCGGAAGGGCCCAGAATGGTGACGAAACAGTTATCCGGGATATCGAAATCAACACCGTGCACGGCGCGGAACGATCCGTAGTCCTTGACCAGGCCTCTGGCCTCCAGCAGTGCGCTGGAGGCCGAGGCCGATGTGACGTTGTTGGGCATTGTCTAGCTTGCCTTCACTTCGTTCCAGATGCGGACCCATTTGCCGTAGTCGGAGGGATTCTCCTTCCAGACAAAGTTGTCCATGACGCTCAGGTCCTTGATGAAGATGCGGTCTTGCTCCGCCTCGGTCAGCTTGGCGCGGGCGGTGGAGGTGCTGATGGCGTAGGGGCCATCCAGGGCCAGCTTGTAGCCGTAGTCCGGGCCGAGGACGTAGTTGATCAGCTCATGGGCGGCGGCAGCGCCTTCCGGGCTGGCATCCTTGGGAATGGCGCAGGTGTCGCACCAGCCGATGACGCCTTCCTTGGGCTTGGCCATGCCCATCTTGATGCCCTTGGCGAGCAGGTCGTAATAGGGCGGGACCCAGGAGAAGGCGCAGACGACCTCGCCGGAGGCGAAGAGGTTGGTCAGGTCGGCGATGGAGTTCCAGTAGGTGCGCAGCAGCTTCTTCTGGGCGATGCAGGCCTTTTTGCACTCTGCCAGTTCCTTGTCATCCATCTTGAAGATGCGGTTGCGGTCGATGCCGACGTACATGGCGGCGATGGCGATGCCCTCCAGGGCGTAGTCGCGCATGGCCAGGCGGCCCTTGTACTTGCCGCCTTCGAAAAGGGTGGACCAGTCCGGCTCCTTGTCCATCAGGTCGGCGCGGTAGACGATGGGGTTGATGCCCCAGTAGAACGGCATTCCGTATACCTTGCCGTCCTTCTTGCCCAGCGGAGTATTCATGAACGGAGCGTATCGTTTGGCGGCGTTGGGAATTTTGGAAAGATCGAGCGGCTGCAACAGGTCCGCTGCTTGATAGAGTTCCACCTTGTCGAGACCGGGGGTAATCAGGTCCCAGTCGGAACCGCCGCCCGCGCGGATTTTGGCGAACTGCTCGTCGTCGGAGCCGATGAATCCCTTCTGGACGTCGATGCCGGTCTTCTTGATGAAGTCGCCTATATATTTGTCATAGGCTAGGTTTTCCCAGGTCAGCCAGTGCACTTCTTTGCCGGATGCGGCTTGGGCCAGCCTCGGCAGTCCGCCGAGCATGGCGCCCATGGTCCCCATGGCGGCAACCTTCATGAACTCTCTTCTACGCATGGTCACTCCTTTTTGGTAAAGCCCTTCAGGCGGGTACAGTTGTTGGGGACAAAACAGCAAATTGCATACCACTCTATTCGAGATTGGCTCATATTTACCAAAAACGTTTATAAAAGTTGTTTTTAAAAACGGAAGAATGGAGTTGTTTACGATAATGTTAAACGCTGTGAACGTGCTGTTGTTGCTGGCTTATCGGTACAGAAAGCAAGCCAACTGTCATGTGAAGCTGTCCCGAATTCAATTTGGAAGGAGAAATGAGGGGGGAGAGCCGTGTTCTTGTCAGATTTAAGACTTTCGTATCATTTTGATAATTCAAAAGGCGTTCATTGAGAGCATGTTATTCTTAACATGCTATTTTACTGATGTTTTGTTGTAATTTTTGATCGTGTTTAATTCAGTATCTTTTTGATACATATCTCGACAAATGTGTCATGTCGTTGTCGAGATTCAATTATTACAGATATATTAGTTGGATAGCGGATGCTTCTCTCCTTTTCCCCGGGCGTTAAGCTGCTTGCGAAGTGGGGGCACAAGAAGCATGATGGGCTTCTCCCGAAGTTCATTTTCCTGTTCGTGTGCCGCCTGAAACCGAGGCTTTCGACCATGTGTTGGGTCGCACAGTGTAGGCGGGCGCAATCCCACATCATTTTCAGTATAGGACGATTACCTTGGTATCCAAACGCAAATCTGCCGACATAGGTCTCTTGATTGCAGGACTTTTCCTCATGGGGCTGGGTGTCTCCTTCTCGGTCAAGGCGGACCTCGGCGTCACGCCCATCTCCAGTGTGCCTTACGTCTACAGCCTTAATTTCCCGTTCACGCTGGGCGAGATGACCATCTTCATGAATGCCTTTTTCGTGGCGATGCAGATGGCCATCCTGCGGAAAAAATATTCATTCATACAGCTGCTCCAGCTTCCTGCCGTCGTTGTTCTGGGACTCTTCATCGATTTCACCTCCGTACTCATTTCCGGGATCAATCCATCCAGCTATGTGGAGCAGATAATCTGGCTTCTGGTCAGCTGCGTCCTGCTCGCTCTGGGTGTGTTTCTCGTGGTCAAGGCGGACCTGACCTTTATCCCGGGCGATGGTCTGATCCTGGTCATAGCCGAGACCTACAAGCGGGATTTCGGCAAAACCAAGATGTGCTTCGACAGCAGCATGGTGGTCATCGGGCTGGTGAGTTCCCTGCTGCTGATGGGCAAGGTGGCCGGTATCCGGGAAGGCACAGTGGTGGCTGCGCTCCTGGTCGGGTACCTTATACGGGTTTACAACAAGGTGCTTAACGCCATCATCAAGAAGTCCGAAGGGCGCAGGCAGGGTGCTCCCGCAGCCGAGGCTCCGCAGGCAGGCTACGGCGCATTCCCCATCATCACCATCTCGCGTGAGTACGGCAGCGGGGGGCACTCCATCGGCCGGCAGATCGCCCGGGAACTGGGGTATACCTTCTACGATAAGGAGCTCATCGCCCTGACGGCGGAGCAGAGCGGGTTTACCGAGGAATACATCAAGGATCGGGAACAGAAGATATCCAATTCCCTGCTGTATGAGCTCTATGCGCAGAATTATGCCTATGTGAAAGACAAGCTGCCCCCTACTGATCTCCTGTTCCTTATCCAGAGCAAGATTATCCGCGAGGTATGCAGCAAGGGACCATGCGTCATTGTTGGTCGGTGCGCCGATTTCATCCTCAAGGACAACCCGAACTGCTTCAACGTCTTCATCCACGCGAATAATGCATTTCGCAAGGCGAAGATCGTCAACGACTACAAGGCCGGGTCTTCCTTTTCCTCAAAGGAACTGGAGCAGGCGGACCATAACCGGGCCAACTATTGCCTCAATTTCACCGGGCGAAACTGGCGCGATGCGGCCAACTATCATGTAACGTTGGACAGTTCGTTGTTTACCGAACAGGAAGTTGCCGAAAAGCTTATCGGACTGTTCCGGGCCGTTGAGCCTCGTCTGCATGCCCTCACGGCGTAAGATTATTTGTACACTTGCGGACCGCTCTTTCGTGCTTTTGTGGTGGCTTCCCTTGGGGCTTGTCGCAGGAGCCTGAGCGTTGCCGCCTCCGTGGCGCGTTTCGTCTCCAGCGTCACTTCGGTCAGTTTCAGCGCCTCGCCGGAGCAGGTGAGCACGCAGGGCGGGGCCAGTCCGGCGTCTTTCTGATCTAAGCAGAGGTCGCACTTGCGCATGATTTTGTCCTCGCCGATCTGTGGGACGCCGTAGACACAGGCCCGGGCGCAGGCTCCGCAGCCTATGCAAATCGATTCGTCCACCAGGACCCGGCCGTCCTCCGCGCTTTTGGATATGGCCTCCACCGGGCAGGCCTCCAGGCACGCCGGTTCAGCGCAATGCAGGCAGGCCAGCGACAGGGTGCCGCTCTTTACTTCGGGATAGCTGCCGCGCCAGCAGTTGAGCACGCGGCGGAATCGCAGGCCGTATGAGAGGTCCCGCCATTGCTTGCACGCGGTCTCACATCCATGGCACTGGGTGCACTTATCGGGATCGAACAGAATCATGTATTCCGTCATCGCGGCTCTCCTTGGGGAGCTTCCAGCTTTTCCACCTGTACCAGGGTCTGGCTCGCCATGGCCGTTATCAGCGGGTCATAGGCCTTGTCCGGGTCCACGCTGTACAGCAGGTTGACGTTGGCCCCGCCGTCCAGCAGGGGGTAGTCCTTCATGCCCAGCTCCGGGCATCCCTGCCACCAGCCGTGCAGGAGCATGACCGTATCGGGCCGGATGCCGGGATAGTGCTCCGCCCTAACCTTGAGCCAGCCGTATGGCGAGGCCAGCTTGACCCAGTCCCCGTCCGCTATGTCTCTGGCCGATGCTGTGTCGGGGTGGATGTGCAGCGTGGGGTCGCGCTGGATCTCGCGCAGGTTCGGAACGTTACGCTGCCACGACGCGCTGAAGTTCTTGGAGGTGTGGTAGTCCGAGAGAATGAGCGGAAAACGGTCCGTGAGTTCCGGTGTGCCGGTCAGGCTCTCCGGCGGTTCCCGCCATTCGGGCATGGGGGAATATCCGGCCGCTTCAAAGGATGTATTGTAGAGCGCCACTTTTCCTTGCGGCAGGAAGGGGCCGTGGTCCAGCCGGGGGCTTGGTCTGTGGAAAACTTGTTCGTATTTTTCATATTCCACGGGCGGAGGCGGTGGAAAGGTCACTCCGGTGGGCTGTTCCCGTAGCGTCGCCATATCGATACCCAGCGGTTCCAGCTGGTCGTCCATGCTCGCCCCGATGTCTCCCTGCCAGAAGTCCTCGCCGTAGCCCATGGCCTTGCCCAGATCAAGGATGAACTCGAACATGGATTTGTAGGCCCCTTGCGGCTCGATGACCCGGTTGGTGGGCATAAGCCAGCCGGGACCCGTCTGGAAGGGGTGGTCTGTCTCGTAGCCGGTGGCCAGGGGGATGACCACGTCGGCCCAGGGCATATCCACGGTACGGGTGACGTCCGCCACCACGAAGAAGTCCAGTTTTTCCAGTGCGGCCAGAACATTCCGCGTCCCCCGGGTGCTCGCCAGGGGCTGGGTGCCCGGCGCAATGACGCTGCGGATGCGATAAGGGTCACTGGTCAACACGCTTTCCATGACTCGGTAGTAGGCCGAAGTGGGGCCTTCGGTGAACGGCTGGAAGGGCATGGGAAACTCGGGCGCCAGGAGCTTGCCGATGTATTCGGGCGTGTACCGCTCGCGCAGGGCAATGTTGCGCGGCCCTTTCTTGGGTGGGGTGTTCAGGCGGTTGCCGCCGGGCCGGTCCAGGTGGCCGGTGACGGCAATGAGCATGGCCACGGCCCGGATGGCGTCACACGCCGCCGGGGCGTGCTCCAGGCCGTTGCCGACGTCGATGGCGGCCCTGGGACAGGCGGCGTACTCTCGGGCCACCTGCTTTATCTGGGCGGCGGGCACGCCGGTGATGGCCTCGGCCCAGGCCGGGGTGTATTGCCGGACGTGCGCCTTCAGTTCCTTGAAACCGTAGCACCACTGGTCAACAAAGGCGTGGTCCACGAGATCCTCGCCGATGATCACATGGAGCATGGCCAGGGCCAGGGCTGCATCGGTGCCTGGTCGGACCGGCACCCAGGTGTCGGCCAGACCGACATCCGGCTCCATCGAGGGCTTGATGGCGATGAGACGGGCACCCCTCTTCTTGGCGGCCATGAAGGCTCTTGCCACATGGGAGACCGGGCCGGAATAGATGGGCTGGCGGCCCCAGTAGATGATAAGGTCGCTTTTGGCGTAGTCCGGCACGGGCCAGTCCGCCACCGTGTACATGAAGGAAAAGGCGCGTTGCAGGGCGCAGATGCCGCTGTGCCCGTAGTTGGGTGTGCCGTGCGCCACGGCGAGCCGTTGCAGATAGTCGCTGTAGGATCGCTTGGCGGGCGAGAGAATTGCCAGGGACTCCGGGCCGTACGTTGCTTTCTGCTCCAGCAGCTTTTCGGCGATCAGGTCTATGGCCTGATCCCAGCCTATTTTTTCGAATCTGCCTTCGCCTTTTTTCCCGGTGCGGCGCAGGGGGTGCGTCAGGCGCTCCCGGGAGTATACCCACTGTGGTGCGGTGTGTGCCTTGGCGCACAGGGCGCCCCGGTTGGCAGGCGCTTCGTCCATGCCCGCCACCCGGAGGAAGCGGCCGTCCTTGCGGAAGGCGTAGACGCCGCATCCGCCGCCGGGGCCTCCGGGGCCGCACATGCCGCACACGGTGGGGATGACTTCCTCGCCCCTTGCGGCGGCCAATTCACATGCCTGTTTCCATTTCATTATGTACTCTGTCCCGTAAAGATTCTGTTGTGGCTGCGGGAGCGGCTCATTCGTCGGTTTCCGATTCCCGGTCCATCCATTGCCTCATTTCATCCAGGAACCGATAGATAACCGCCCGTTCCTCCGGCGAATAGGCTTCGAGTATGCGCGCCCGCTCCTGGTAAACCCGGATGTGGCACTGCCGGTGCTCGGCGTACAGCCGCTCTCCTTTTTCCGTGAGGCGGAAGTATACTTCCTTCCGGTTTTCCGGTTCCTGGTAGCTCTCGATATATCCTCGGTCCCGCAGGCGTTTCACGATCTTGCTGACGCCGCCTCTGGTCATCTCCAGTTCGTCCGCGACCTTGGTCACGTTGGCGTGGTCGATGGCCCCGATGCGGTCGATGCAGTGGACCTCCGAGAGGCTGACTTCCGCAAAGGATTCCTCGTGCCCGTGCCGAAACGTGTCCGCCTGCTCCAGTATCCTGGTGAACATCCTGATGATCGGCTGCTGGTCGTCCATGTCTCCTCCGGATTGTTTGATTCCGTGGAAACAATATGAAGCATAATGTTTCCATGTCAACAAAATTATCAGGATGTCTTTTCGGCGACGTGGTTGACAATGGTTAGCTTCCTAACTAAATAATAGGGCATGTTCTTCTTAAAGGAATTTCCCGACACCGAGATGGTGGACAGGGTCAGGACCCTGCTTCCCGATGTTGATACCACGGGGATGCAGGTCTTTATCCGGCTGCTGGCCCTGGGCAGTGAATGCCTGTCCCAATTGGACCGGGCGCTGGCCGAGTTCGACCTCAGCCACGGCCGCTGGATTGTGCTCATGCTGTTGCGGCGCAGGAAGGTCTGGGAGGCCCGGCCTTCGGAACTGGCGCGGGAGCAGGGCATTACCAAGGCCTCCATGTCGGGGCTGACGCAACGGTTGGAGCGGCAGGGGCTCATCACGCGCAAGGGTGATGAGCAGGACAAGCGCGGCACCGTGCTCGTGCTGACCGACCAGGGAGCGGCCCTGATAGAACGGGTGCTGCCCCGGCTGGCCCAGCTGATGGAACAGACCTTGTCCCCGCTGGCCGGGAATGAGAGAATGGAGCTCAGGTTGTTGCTCGAAAAACTGTTTCCCCTTGGCGGGAACGCGGAGGGCGGGCCTGCCGACGCGGAAAACGGAAAGCCAAAAAAGAAAGGCGGTGCGGAATG
This sequence comes from Pseudodesulfovibrio sp. 7M6, assembly GCF_050058625.1. Classification (GTDB taxonomy): domain Bacteria; phylum Desulfobacterota; class Desulfovibrionia; order Desulfovibrionales; family Desulfovibrionaceae; genus Pseudodesulfovibrio; species Pseudodesulfovibrio salinus. The sequence goes on from NZ_CP188816.1 coordinate 667,785, forward strand.
CGCAAGCTTCTCATAATAGTTCTGGTCTTGGTCCTGCTCGGTGGCGGAGGCTACTGGGCGTACCGGACTTTTTGCAGTGAATGTGCGGACTCCGGTCCGCTGGTACTCTATGGCAACGTGGATATCCGGCAGGTCAACCTCGCCTTCAAGGACAATGAGCGGATCAAGGATGTCTTTGTCGAGGAAGGCGATGAAGTGGAAAAGGGCCAGATGCTGGCTCAATTGGAGACTGATCGTTTGAAGGCGGAGCTGGAAGCCGCCAAGGCGGGCATGGAGGCCCAGAAGTTTGTCGTCACCGCCCTGGAAAACGGGTCCAGGCCCGAGGAAATCCAGCAGGCGCGCGCCGAGGAAAAGCAGGCCCTGGCCGAGCAGCGGTTGACCGAGCGGACCTACAAGCGGCAGCAACGGCTGCTCAAGAGCGGGGCCAATGCGCAGCAGGACCTGGACGACGCACGTGCCCAGTACGAAGTGGCCGCAGCCAAGTTTCATGTGGCGGTGCAGAACCGTATTCTGGTGGAAAAGGGCGCCCGCTGGGAGGATATCGCCTCCGCCCGGGCCTCGTTGCGCAAGCTGGAAGCGGATGTGGATACCCTCAAGGTCCGGTTGGCCGAAAGCTCCCTCTATGCGCCCAAGAAGGCCGTGGTGCGCAGCCGCAACCTGGAGCCGGGCGACATCGCCTCGCCGCAGCGGCCGGTCTTCACCCTCGGCATTATGGACCCCAAGTGGGTCCGGGCCTATGTGCCGGAGGACAAGCTCGGCCTCATCAAGCCCGGCACGCGCGGCTATGCCGTGGCCGACTCCTGGCCCGACAAGCATTTCGACGGATGGGTGGGGTTCATCTCCTCCACTGCGGAGTTTACGCCGCGCTCGGTGGAAAGCCCTGAACTCCGGACCTCGCTGGTATACGAGGTCCGGCTGAACGTGCATGACCCGGACAACGAACTCCGCCTTGGTATGCCCGTCACTGTGCATTTCGATACCCCTGCCGGTTCCGGCACGACAGCCCCCAAGGGAGGGGAGTAGGCCGATATGGCGTCAGGCAACGGCTCCCCGGCCATGGAGGTCGGTGATCTGCACAAGTCCTTTGCCCGTGGCAAGGGGCGTGTCCAGGCCCTGCAAGGGGTGTCCTTCCGGCTGGAACCCGGCAGCGTCAATGCGTTGCTCGGTCCGGACGGCGCGGGCAAGACCACACTCATTCGGTTGGCGGCCGGCGTCATGGCCCCGGACGAGGGCAGCGTCACGGTGCTGGGCATGGATTCCGTGCGCGACGCGCGGGACATTCAGGCCGCCATCGGCTACATGCCCCAGCGTTTTGGCCTGTACGAGGACCTGACCGTGCAGGAGAACCTGGACCTCTACGCCGACCTGCAAGGTGTGGGGCGCGAGGAGCGGAACAAGCGTTACGACGCCCTGATGGAGATGACCAATCTGGCACCGTTTACCAAGCGGCTGGCCGGGCGGCTCTCCGGCGGCATGAAGCAGAAACTCGGTCTGGCCTGTTCCCTGCTCAAGACACCGCGCTTTCTCCTCCTTGACGAACCCACCGTGGGAGTGGACCCGCTCTCCCGGCGCGAACTGTGGTCCATCATTGATACGCTGGTAGGGCAGGAGAACATCACCGTGCTGGTGAGTACCGCCTACCTGGACGAGGCGTCCCGCTGCGACAGTGTCTTCATTTTGCTGGACGGTGAGCTGATCGGCCAGGGCAAGCCGGAATCCTTTGTGGAGCAGGCACGTGGCCGGTCCTGGCTGGTGACGCCCGGGGATGTGCCGCGCATGGCCCAGAGCCGTATCTTCGGTAAGTCCGGGATTGCCGACGCCACCCTGCAATCCGGGCAGGTCCGCGTGGTGACCAAGGAACAGGAGCCGCCCGAAACATTGTTCAAGGAGGCCGGGGCAACCGGATTTGAGGCTGTGGAACCGGTGTTCGAGGATGGCTTTATGCTGCTTCTCAACCGGGACGCCGAGGCCGAGGATTCGTCCCTGACGGTTTCCGACCGGCACGAGGGCGACGATACGGTCATCAAGGTGACCGGGCTGGAGCGGCGGTTCGGCGACTTCTTCGCGGTCAAGGGACTGGAATTTTCCGTGCGGCGTGGCGAAATATACGGCCTGCTCGGCCCCAACGGCGCAGGCAAGTCCACCACCTTCCGTATGCTCTGCGGCCTGTTGCCAGCCACCGGCGGCACCCTGGAGGTCGCGGGGCAGAACCTGCG